>CAZBTL010000231.1:0-6687 GCA_964494755.1 uncultured bacterium
ATGTTAACGATAGTTGCCTGTCTGTTGTATCAAAGTGATTTAATGCAGGATGGGTTTCTTCGTGCAAAGGACATCTTGCCTTGCCATTTCAGGATTTTCAGCCGATCGCGGCATTTGCAACCACCCCAACTGCTGTCCGTCTCTTGCAACGGCTGGCCGGAGTTGCCACGCTCTGGTTGCCGGACTCTTTACTGACTGAGCAGACGGCGTGTCCCAACAGCCAGATCTATACCGGTTCTCTGAAAGACCATCTGGCCCAACTGTGGTCAACCCAGCGCAGCTTAATTTTTTGTCTGGCGACGGGAGCGGTAGTCCGATTAATTGCGCCCTTATTAAAGGACAAGACAACGGATCCGGCTGTGGTGGTGATTGATGAGACCGGGCAATTTGTCATCAGCCTGTGTGGGGGCCACCAGCAGGGTGCCGACCGGCTGACTCGACTGATTGCCCAACAACTGGGAGCCACTGCTGTTCTGACTGGGGCTGCCAACCGAGCCAATTTACCAGGAATCGATGTGCTGGGACAGCCCTTTGGCTGGACAAAGGGGAGTGGCGATTGGACGGCAGTCAGTGCCGCGATCGCTCAAGATCAACCAGTTCGGGTTATTCAGGAAGCTGGTTCCAAGCTCTGGCAACAACACCTCAGCACCCCCCACCCGTTCCTGTTGGAGGCAGTGACACCACCGAGCGAAGAACAGGCAAAGGTGTGGATCAGTGCGCGGGAGCAAAGGATAACTGCCACTGCAACCATCCCCCAGGTACAGTGGCATCCTCGGGTCCTTTGGGTGGGGTTGGGCTGCGAACGCGGTACAGCCAAACCGGTGATTGAGCAGGCGGTGAAGCAGTTGTTTCAGACCCATGATCTGGCCAGGGGGGCGATCGCGGGTCTTGCCACAATTGACCTGAAAGCTGATGAAACGGGCTTGCTGGAATTTTGCCGCGATGCCAACCTGCCCCTAGTTTGTTTTCCAGCCGATCAATTAAGGACGATCCCTGTCCCCAATCCCTCTCCCGTTGTGGCTGCGGAGGTTGGCACTCCCAGTGTGGCAGAGGCAGCAGCGCTTTTGGCCAGTCAGCAGTCAGCAGTCAGTGGTCAACCAGTGGAGGGGACCCTGATTGTGCCGAAACAGGTTTTTCGGCTGGCGGGTCAACCGGGAGCAGTGACCCTGGCGGTAGCCCAGGCGGAGCGGGAGTATATTGGCCGTTCTGGCAACCTGTGGTTAGTCGGGACTGGGCCGGGGGCTCTGGAACAGATAACGCCAGCCGCCCAGAATGCCATCACTCAGGCGGATGTTGTGATTGGTTATTCCCTCTACGTGGATCTGATCCGGCCCTTACTCCGGCCTGGACAAATTGTGGAAGCCTGGCCCATTACCCAAGAGAGGCAACGGGCTGAACGGGCGATCGCCCTGGCCAGGTGGGGCTTGACCGTAGCGGTGATATCCTCTGGCGACTGTGGCATCTATGGCATGGCGGGCCTGGTGTTGGAAACATTACAGAACCAGGGATGGGAGGGTCAAACCCCATCAGTTGAAGTATTTCCGGGAATATCTGCCTTGCAATCGGCAGCGGCGCGGGTAGGGGCACCGCTAATGCATGATTTTTGCGCCATTAGCCTGAGTGACCTGCTGACTCCCTGGGAGGTGATCGACAAACGGCTGCAGGCAGCCGCCCAGGCAGATTTTGTGGTAGCCCTCTACAATCCCCGATCCAAAACCCGGACGCACCAGATTGAGCGAGTGCAACAAATTTTCCTGCAATGGCGATCGCCGGATACGCCAGTGGCCCTGGTCCAGTCTGCCTACCGACCGGACGAGCAGATCCGCCTGACCACCCTGGCCGACTTTCTCAACCACCCCATTGATATGTTGACCACCGTTTTGATTGGCAATCAAAGCACGCGCACCCTGGCCGATTGGATGATTACACCGCGGGGCTATCTGGGATTTACTTCGGAAAATTCAAAATAGACTGAAGCAAACTCCTCCTATGAAATGCCAGTTGCTCAAGCG
This sequence comes from uncultured bacterium, assembly GCA_964494755.1. Taxonomy (GTDB): domain Bacteria; phylum Cyanobacteriota; class Cyanobacteriia; order Leptolyngbyales; family Leptolyngbyaceae; genus CAZBTL01. The sequence goes on from CAZBTL010000231.1 coordinate 2,013, forward strand.
TTTCTCATTACACTGAGAGTAAAGATGTATTTGGAACAGCCCATGACTGGTCAGTTTACTGAATTACTCCATACTCTCCTGCGCCGAGTTGCCGTCCTGTTGGTCGTGTTCGTGGTTGTTGGTATGGGTGGGGCTTTTCCAGCTAAGGCCGCAGCGCCCACAGGTCTCAAATATTCCCAGCAATATACGCCACCCCCTTCCTACAGTGGGTCCAAACTAGTCAATCGGGACTTTGCCGGTCAACTCCTTCGCATTGCCGAGTTCGCCAAGTCAGATATCATCCAGAGCCAGTTTGATCAGGCAGACCTGACGGGTGCAGTTTTCAGTATGTCGATGATAACGGATACCAGTTTCAAGGGCGCAAACTTGACAGAAGCCATGCTGGATCAGGTGAAACTGACGCGAGTCGATTTGAGTGACGCCATTCTGGACAATACCCTGATGTTTCGCAGCACCTTTGAAGATGTCATTATTACGGGAGCAGACTTCACCAATGCCCTCTTGGACGGAGCCCAGGTCCGAGAACTGTGTCAGGTTGCCGATGGAGTCAATTCCCAAACAGGGGTGTCTACGCGAGAATCCCTGGGCTGTTCCTAATTATGTCTCCTCACCCCGACCCTAGTATGATTCCCGCTCCCACTTCCACGCCCATGTCTGAAACCGTAGCAGTTGACTCCTCTGCAATCCGGCGCATTGGCATTATTGGCGGTGGGCAGTTGGCCTGGATGATGGCTCCAGCGGCGCAAACCCTGGGGCTGGACCTGGTAATTCAAACACCTTCGCCCACCGATCCAACTGTTTCCCTTGCCACCGAGAGCATTCTGGCAGCCGTAGATGATGTCTCGGCCACCGCAATGCTGGCAAGCTGCTGCGATGTGATCACCTTTGAAAATGAATTTGTCGATTTAGGGGGTCTGGCCCAACTGGCGGCAGCGGGCGCTTGCTTCCGACCTTCTCTGACAACCCTGGCGCCCTTACTGGACAAGTACCAACAACGGTCCTGTTTACGCGACTTGGGATTGCCCGTACCAGCCTTCGTTGCCCTGGAAGCGTTTCACCCCACAGCAGAACAACCGTGGATGCACTCCTTTCCCCGAGTGCTGAAAACCCGTCGCCACGGCTATGACGGCCAGGGTACCTTTATTGCTAAGGATCAGCGGCAATGGGATTTGCTCCTGGCGCGCTTGGCCGATCGCCCGCTGTTGGTGGAGGAATTTGTGCCCTTTGAGCGGGAACTGGCGGTGATCGCAGCCCGGTCAGTGGAGGGCGCCGTGGTGACCTATCCAGTTGTCGAAACCTATCAAGTGAACCAGGTTTGCCGGTGGGTAGTGGCGCCAGCAACCGTCAGTCCAACTGTGACGATGCAGGCAGAAGCGATCGCCCAGCGATTGCTGACTCACCTGGACGCAGTGGGGGTCTTTGGCATTGAACTATTTCTAACAGCCGATCATCAATTGCTGGTCAACGAAGTGGCGCCCCGCGTCCACAATTCTGGCCACTTTACCCTGGATGCCTGCCAGACCTCCCAGTTCGAGCAACATTTGCGGGCGGTTGCCGGTCTGCCATTGGGAAGTCCGGCCATGAGTGCATCGGCTGCCTTAATGGTCAATCTGTTGGGCTATGAACAGTCCCACCACGATTACCAGGAAAAACGGAATCAGTTGGCCGACCTGCCCAACGTCCATGTCCACTGGTACGGCAAAACGGAGTCCCGGCCCGGTCGCAAACTGGGGCATGTGACGGTGTTACTAGAAGGGGAAGCCGCCCAGCCGCCAGCGGCGATCGCCCTGGCCCAGGAGATTGAGCGGATCTGGTATGGCTCAGCCGGTGAGACGCCATGACCGCCAACGTACAGGCGGTTGATCAACTGCCTTATCCTCTGACCGTTGGATGCTAAGTCCGATCCTCAGAGCAGATGGCTTGCCAACTGGGACATGGTTTCTTGCCATTCACCCAGCGCTCCGTTCGACACAGGTTGATTGCAACGGCGTCGGGCAACTGCGATCGCAGATCCGTCTGATGGCGCATCGCATCCTCCCTGGGTGGCATCCTTACTGGAAGGGACTGCTGACTGCTAAGCTGGTCCGGTGTAGGATGTTCGACGGATGGTTTCCAATTCTTCCCTTTCTCTGGCCCCTTCGACCGGCTGGCATGGTCAACTCAACCTGACCTATGGTCGGGTGGGAGAAGCAAGCCGGATAATGCACCAGCATCTCCAAGCACCCCTCAAGGTGCAGCGACCGTTGTATCCCGAAGGAACAGCGGTCTGCCATAGCGTCATTCTGCATACAGCCGGTGGCGTCGTGGGCGGCGATCGCCTGTCAATGGATCTGCAAGTCCAGCCGCAAGCCCAGGCGCTCGTCACCACAGCGGCAGCCGCAAAAATTTATCGCAGCAACGGGCTGCAAGCCCACCAGCAGGTAAAGATTGACCTGAACGCCCAAGCTGTTCTGGAATGGCTGCCCCAGGAAACCATTGTGTTTGAGCGGGCCCTTTATCGTCAGGATTTGCGCGTCAACCTGGCCCCTGGCGCCACCTGGCTGGGCTGGGATATCACCCGCTTTGGCCGCAGCGCCAGAGGGGAGCGGTTTACCCAGGGAGAGTGGCGATCGCACACCGAGGTCTGGCAGGGCGATCGGCCCCTGTGGATTGACCGCCAGTGGTTTCCGGCCAGCGAAGCATTGTTTAACAGTCCCCACGGATTAGCCGGATGTCCGGTGGTCGGCAGCTTGGCCCTGGTTGGTCAGGCGGTGGAGCCGGAGTGGCTGGCACAGGCCCGTTCTCTCTGGCAGGGGGAAACCGGGGAGGTGGGGGTCACCCGCTTGCAATCCGGTTTACTCTGTCGCTATCGGGGCCATTCCACGCTGGAGGCGCGACGGTGGTTCATCGCCGTCTGGCAACTGTTGCGGCCCACCTATTTGCAGCGATCGGCCTGTATTCCAAGGGTGTGGCAACTGGAACAACGCTGTTAAAAGGGTGTATGCACGGCTCCGTCTGCCGTCGCATAAAAAAAGACTGATTTTTGCCCGTGGCTCTTTCTTCGCAAGCTATTGTTATGAAGCGGAACCTGCAAAACCAGCCAGTCCTGGCTAGGAACCCTTGCTTACCCACTGCGGTTGGGTTATTCTTCGGGCGGTCCTGAACCGACTCATTGCACTAGAAAGACAGAAAACATCATGCATTTGACCCCTCAGGAAAAGGATAAGTTATTGATTTTCACCGCAGCCTTGCTGGCCGAACGGCGCAAAGCCAGGGGAGTCAAACTGAACTATCCAGAGGCCGTTGCTTACATCACGGCGGCAATTCTGGAAGGGGCAAGGGATGGCCGGACAGTTGCGGACTTAATGAGCTATGGCACAACCCTGTTAACCCGCCAGGATGTCATGGAGGGGGTGGCGGAAATGATCCATGAAGTCCAGGTAGAAGCTACCTTTCCAGATGGCACCAAGTTAGTCACAGTCCACTTTCCGATCCAGTAATGATCGATTTCAGGCATCCACACCAGTTCCAGGCAGGGGTTTGATCGCCACTATTTCATTGAAGCAGGAGGCACCATGATTCCGGGAGAAATGCTGATCGACGACGGAGACATTGAACTGAATGCCGGTCGGCCAACGGTCACGCTCAAGGTCGCCAATACGGGCGATCGCCCGATTCAGGTGGGATCCCATTTCCACTTTTATGAAGTCAATGCCGCCCTCCAGTTCGAGCGGGAAACCGCCAGGGGTATGCGCCTGGATATTCCCGCTGGCACCGCCGTTCGCTTTGAACCGGGTGACGAACGGGAAATTACCCTGGTGCCCCTAGCCGGCAGTCGGGAAGTATACGGCTTTAATGCCAAAGTTGAAGGGTCCCTGGATGGGACAAACCCTTAGTCCAATGGCGAACCGACTTGGGCATTGAGCCGGTTAAGCATCCAGTGGCTCCCACCTGAGTCACTCCCTGGCATCGCCTCATTCAATCAATTTTGGAAGCAATCATGAACCAATCACGCTCTTTCCCAGATTGGGAGCAGCTTTATCAGGAAAAAGCCGTCGAAACCATGCCCTGGTTCCATGCGGAGTTGGATCCGGATCTGGAACAGGCGCTGATTGTCCTCGATCGCCGCAGTGGCAGTTTTCTAGACCTGGGGACCGGCCCCGGCACTCAGGCGATCGCCCTGGCGCAGAGAGGATTCCAGGTAACCGCCACCGACCTATCCGCCACTGCCATCCAACTGGCCCAGGAAAAAGCCAAAGCGCAAGGACTAAGCATCACCTTCCGCCAGGATGATATTCTCAACAGCCACCTGGATCATTCTTTTGATTTCATCCTGGATCGAGGGGTGTTCCATGTTTTTCCACCGGAGCGGCGATCGGACTATGTGACCGTCATCAGCCGCCTGCTTAAACCCAGGGGTTATCTATTCCTGAAATGTTTCAGCACGCTGGAAACAATGGAAGAAGGTCCCTATCGGTTTACCCCGGAAGAGATTGTCGCCTTATTTGGCGATCGCTTCCTCATCCAGTCGATTGAACATACGGTTTATTACGGCACCTTGGACCCTTTTCCCAAAGCGTTGTTTGGCATCCTACAGCGGAAAGAGGCCTAAACCTGATACCAGTTCCCTACATAATCCCTATATAGCAATCCTATTTGATTTGTGAATGCCTGGATGGTGAAAGGGCTTTGTGAG
>CAZBTL010000232.1:0-6684 GCA_964494755.1 uncultured bacterium
CACTCACCTCTGGCAGATTTACCTAACCTGTCTCTGTTAACCTGGCCCGGTTATGCCGTCAACCAGGGTGTAACGGATTGACCCACCTAACGATAACTGTCTGCCGCAACTGCAGGCCGATAGTTAGACGGAGCAATCTGGAACTTGGCCAGGTTTGCTAGTTCCTGGAGCTGGTTGATGGCCTCTGCGCCTTCCAATTTCATCAGCTCGCGGTCATCCCGCATTTCCGTCCAGGTAATGCCGTAGTCAGAGACCAGGAACCGGATCAGATGGTTCTCACCCAAACTGACCATAAATGAAGCACTGTTCATTTGCCCGCCACAGGTGTAGCAGGACGCGATATATCCTTTCCGCTCCAGGACAATCGCCATAGCCTGGAGGTTCATCACCAGGTCCTGGACAAATTGTCGGTGCTGTTCCGCAAGTCTTAAGAACACAATAGCCCTCCAATCACCACACTTAAATTCTACACTTTTTAATACTTTCTTAAGAATTCTGCCAAATACAAAGAATCCTATATCGGGTGCCTTCCCTGGCGGGGCTGTCTGGATTCTTCTGGTCGGGCTGGGCTGGTAGTTATTTCGGCCTCAGCCAATTCTTCCGGTGGCAACTTTTGGGAAGATGCTCTGACGGCGGCCTCATTGCCTTCAGTTGGGCACCTGGATAACGTGTACTCTGCGTCGCGATTGGCCTGGATTAAGTACCTGCATCATTCCAGATGAGGTTGGTTCCTCAGGCGCCAGCGTTGATCCCGACGACATAAAAAAGATTTAGGCTGCCTCACATTACACGAGAAGATTTCCTCTTTGTATCACGATGATACGGAATATCTGCCTAAATGGATACAAAATGCTACGCCTTGGTCGGGAAAGGTGGGGCCAAAGGGCCCGGAAGCCCTGCTTGCCAATGGGGATCGGTGTGAGTCGAGGCCAATGGGAATCTGGCGGCTATTTGACGAAATATTGCAGGCTGGTTAATTCACCTGCCACCAACCAAAGGCAGGGCCAACAAACCGCAGGGTGATCCAGTAAACTGCCAGTGCTCCAATGCCAATCCAGGAACCGCGGGTTGTCCAACGCACAAATTGTTCTGCCTGATCCTTGGTCAGTGGCAACCAGGGAAAAACGGTTTGAGACTGACCGTATTTTTCACCCAAGTGTTCCTTGCGCCGTTTCGAGTCGCCCATAACTAACTGTATTACCGTTTCTGTGTATCGTTTCAACCAACTTTATGGATCATACGAGATTGACGCTGTTGTTGCACCCACCCTGAGCACCGGTCTATCGGTAGTCCGGATCCAGGGTGGACAATTCTGGTGGGACGAATAAGCTGGCATCCAGATAGCTGAGGCGACTCAGGGGTTGCAGGGCAGACAACACTTGATGGCCATAGCTACGGTGAATGGCGCGGCTATCCAGCAGGGCCACCACTCCTTGGTGTTCTCGGACGGGGGCGATCGCCCGTTGCAAGGCGCTCAACGCGGCTGGCAGCAGATAGAGGCGAAACCAGTCCAATCGCAATTGCTTGTAGTAAGCTACCCGTCCAGCCACCAGGGGATTTTCCAGCGAGGGGATCGGCAAGGTGGCAATGACCAGCAATTGGGGCGCTGGCAGCACCCGCTGATGTTGCTGCCAGAACTCCCAGCCGGTCACCAGTACGCCATTGTCATCCAGGCAAGTGCGCTCTACCTGAACCCGGGAGCCAAACTCGGCGGCGAGGAACGATCCCACCTGGGCCTTCAACGGCGTGTCATCGACTAACAAAACCGTCAGGCCACTGGTTCCAGAACTGACCCGCAGCACCGTGTGCATTTCCTGAATCAGGGCGGCCTGGAATTGCGGCGTATTGGGCATGGGCAGGCCATCGGGCAGATACAGGGTAATCAGTTCTTCCTGGCGGTCTGGGCCAAATTTCAAACAGGTCAGATCTCCCAGCCCAACCCGTTGTCGATACACCCCGGCGTCCGCTTCCAGATCCAGGGCTTCTCCGATCAACACCACTGGTTGGCGGGGCCAGACTGAACTTAATACTGAAGCCACCTCCACGGGGCTGCAGTAGAGGGAAAAATGGCCATACTGGCGAGACAGATCGGCCCACAGCAGGCGGTTGTCCTGCTGCAGGGCGGCGGCAAAGTTGGACCAGGCCGTTGGCAACACATGCAACTGCAGCAGTTGGAACAAATGGGTGAGAATTTGCGCTTCTGAGGGATCAATCAGATGGCCGTCATAGGGATTGGCCGGATGCTGGAAGACAGCTTGGGTCAGTTGGATCCGAGCATCGCGAATCGATTCCACATACTCTGGACAGGCTTGGGCCAGGGCATCCCAATCGGCTGGCAGGATCTGGCAGGTTAGTTGGGTCCGGACCCAGTCTTCCAGATCGTCAATACCGTCAATTAAGGTCGGGATGCCATCGGGGAAGCGACCTTCCTGATACAGCCGATCGCGCAACCAGGACTCTGGAGTGGTCATTAACAATCCCTGGAAGTCAGGCTGGGGCAAGCGATCGCCGGTTTGAATCGGTTTAATTGTGTGCAGCCATTCTCGTAATTGGGGAATTTCCACCAGCAGTAATCGCTGCTGAACCGCCTCCGGTGCCACCAGAACGACTGTTCCCGGCCACATCAATATGGGCACCAAATAACTGAGTCGATGCCGACCGTGATAGCTGCAGGTCGCACCCGTTTGCATCAGCGCGCTGCGATCCAGCCGCAAGGCTCGAGCCACCAACCGTGCCATGGTCAAATGGTGGGGCCAGTAGGGCTTTCCCTGCTCGCGCAAAAATGCCCGCAGTCGCTGATGAACTTCTACCTCAATCACAGTCTCTCGTTTAACCGGTGAACCCATTCTGACACAGATACCCTGGTGAACTGATAGGGTTGGCACAATCCCGTTGGATTCCGGCCAGGGTGGGCCGGTTCAGATCTGGGCCAGCCTGATCGTGCGGGCGGAACGACGCTGGTTGTCTGGGGATCGGGTAAGGTGGGGGGCAGGCCGATGGCAGGCTGACACTGGTGAGAGGAAGCAGGGCAATGAAGATTGGCATTGTGGGACTGGGGTTAATCGGCGGCTCGCTGGGGCTGGATCTGACCGCCCAGGGCCATCAGGTTGTGGGGGTGAGTCGGAAAGCTCAGACCTGTCAGCGGGCGATCGCCCGACAGGCGGTGATGGATGCCAGTCCCGATCCCGCTATTCTGGGGCAATGCCAGGTGGTGTTTCTCTGTCCGCCGTTGGGGGTGATGGAATCGACCCTGAGAGCGATCATCCCCTATTTGCAGCCAGCAACGGTGGTCACCGATGTGGGATCGGTGAAGGACTGGGTGGTGCAGACCCTGTCGCCGCTGTGGCCTAATTTCGTGGGGGGACATCCCATGGCTGGCACGGCGGAAAGCGGCATTGAAGCGGCTCAGCCAGAGTTGTTTGTGGGGGCTGCCTATGTGCTGACGCCGACGGACACCACACCGGCTACTGCAGTCCTGACAGTTGAGCAACTGATCCAGCCGCTGGGGGTGCGGATCTATCATTGCCAGCCCCAGGAGCATGATCTGGCCGTTGCCTGGATTTCCCATTTGCCGGTGTTTGCCAGTGCTAGCTTAATTGCGGCCTGTCAGGCTGAGGCGGATGGAGCCGTGCTGCACCTAGCCCAAGCCCTGGCCAGCTCTGGCTTTCGGGATACCAGTCGGGTGGGTGGCGGCAATCCGGAGTTGGGCCTGATGATGGCCCGCTATAACCGACCGGCCCTGCTGCGATCGCTCTATGCCTACCGGGAAACCCTGGACCAGTTCATCCGCCAAATTGAGCAGCAGGAGTGGTCGGCCCTGGAAAGCCACCTGCAGCAAACCCAAAAAGCCCGCCCAGCCTTTGTCAAAGAGTAAGCAGATGGGGGTCTTAACCGGCAGAGACAGATGGCTGCTGGGTTACCTCCAGATAGATATGTTCTAACCGCACTGGCTGGCGGGAAATGGCCGTCAGGGGAATGCCCTCAAACCGGCTCAGGATCTCTTTCAGTTCCAGGGACTGGGGCAGCCAAAAGGCCAGGTCTGAGCCATAACGTCGATAGGTAAAGCCCTGTTCAGTAGCCCGGTCGATCGCCGCCTGTTCCTCAGGGGTTTGGATCAGCAAAATTTCCTGGGCCGGAATCTGTTGGCGCAATTCTGCTAGCGATCCCTCTGCCAATAACTGCCCCTGCCGCAAAATGCCAATCCGCTGACACAGTCGCTCCGCCTCATCCAACTGGTGGGTGGTCATCAGAACGGTCATGCCCTGCTGCTGCAGTTGGCGAATTAACTCCCAGATTTCGTAGCGGGCTTCCAGATCCAGACCGTTGGTGGGTTCATCCAGGATGACTAACTTGGGTCGGTGGATCAGGGCGATCGCCAGACTGAGGCGGCGTTGCATGCCCCCACTGAGAGCCTCTGCCGGACTATTGGCCCGTTCTGCCAGACCGACAGCGGCTAACCAGGTGGTAATCTGTCGCTGTTTTTCCGCTCCTTTCAAGCCGTAAAGACTGGCGAAAAACAACAAATTTTCTCGGCAGGTGAGGCTGCGGTAGAGGATGGTTTCCTGGGGCACAACGCCAATCAAGCGTTTGGCCCTTTCCGACAGGGGAGCGCCATTCAGCCAAATGTGCCCTTTGTCTGGCTGCAACAGATTACAGATGAGATTAATCGTGGTGGTTTTGCCAGCGCCATTGGGTCCCAGCAGACCATAAATTTCCCCGCTTGCGACTTCCAGGTTCAGGTTCTGGAGCGCCAGTCGCTGGCCATAGGTTTTCTGCAAGCCTTCCAGTTTCAGCACAGGAACTTTTTACTCAGGAGGTGATTCAGGCAAGAACAGGGATGATGAACCGGACTGTCAGCTTAGCAAAACCAGAGCCAGTCCAATTGCCAACTTAGGGACTGGCGAGGTCAATTGCTGGCAGCACTGGCTGCGGTCTCTCTAATGGGGGTAAGCGTTAAACGATAGTGGTAAAGGGCAACCGGTCGATCGCCAGCTTTGAAATAATCGGCATCTTGGGGCGACAGGTAAATAGCCGTGAACTGATCGGCCAGCACTGGGCCATTGGCGGACAGTCGCTCATAGGCAGTGGTGGTTTCCACCTGATTGAGATAGGGGTGCCCAGCACCTCGAAAGACCTGCTGGAACACTTCCGTTGCCAGAAAGTGCTGATCATCGGGTTGCTCGGTGGTGCGACCAGAAACAATCGAGATTAGTTGGCGATCGCCCCCTAACAGCGTAACCTGACGATTGGGTGAACGGGGATCGACAGTAACGGACTGAACAGCGCCATCGCCCAAATAGGCGCGGGCCAGATTCAGGCCATTGAAGGCGCGATCGGCCACCACCGGATCCGGTGCAGCGCTGGGTAACTTTAAGATCGGAGCAGGCGCCTGAAAACCAGACTGGGACTGGAGCAGTTGGCGCTGGGGCAGGAAGCGCACCTGAAAGGAAATCGGTTGATTTAGTTGCGATCGATTGCCCTCAAACCCCGGAGTTACCACCGCTGGCGCCAGGGGCGCAGACAAATCTACCAGGCGACTTTCCACGGTCCAGGTGCCGGCCATCCAGGTTGGATAGTGCAGGTCGCCCTGCACAGCCAGTACAGGCGGCTTGCCATTCCAGGCTGGAAACGTGGCGACTCGCTCAGTCAGGGGACCGGCCAGGACCAAGCCGCTCCACACACTCCAACCAAGCAACAGCCCGACCAAGCCCATCAACCCACGGCTCCAGAGCCCCGCCGCTGCCAGCCTGGGGTAGAGGAGCGGCTTCCCCTTAAAACTCATCGGTGTAACCGCTACCCATGTCCGAGGCGTCACTGTCTCGCTTGGAGCCCAACAGTTCCATCCGGTCTACCCGGATTACGGGTCTGGAACGAGCCGCGCCGGTGCTGCGATCCTGCCAGGTATCGAGTTTCAGGGAGCCACTGACGCCGATCAAACTGCCCTTGCGGACATAGTTGGCGGCGACTTCCGCGGTTTTTCCCCATAGCTCTAGATTGAACCAGTCGGGTTGATCGCTATTGCGAGAACGACGGTTCACTGCCAGCGTCAAGCTACACTTCACACTACCGGACTCGAAGTACTTGATATCGGGATCACCGCCAACTCGACCGACCAAGGTAACAGAATTGAGACTCATGGCATCTACTTAGTGATTGAACAATCTGGTGTCTGCGACCCCGTGGATGGTGGGGACAACAGCAACCATACTAGGGGTTCTCTTCCCATCTTAATCAGTACAAACGAACTTTTAAAGTTCGCCCGATATCTGCAACGCCACTCAGGGAAAGCGATCGCTGCCTCTGACAAACTGTAGGGGAGGGATTCCGGTTTTCGGTGTGACCCAGGGAGACTGTTATAGTAGATGAAACTTTACTTTTTTGCTCCCAGGTTAAAGCGGATTGGGTCAATCTGTCTGGGTAATGTGCGGATTTTGAAGTCGTCGTTGTTGTTCATTCACCCAAGCCAGTCGATCTGGCGTTTCCACTCAATTTTTCAGCTATAGCAATCTTAAATGACTTGTGAACGACTAAGTGGTGAAAGGGCTTTGTGAAAAGGATTTCCTGCTGAAACCTTTCACAATCCTGATCGGATCGCTATAGTTGTAAGGTTTAATTGGCCGAACTTCGCTCTTTAAGCTTCCAGGACGGTTGCAGTCCAGCCTAAGCAGATCTGCTTAACAGATC
>CAZBTL010000233.1:0-6625 GCA_964494755.1 uncultured bacterium
AACTAACCTTGACTGGAGTCAAACTAACTTTAGTTGCAACCAGGTGAATTTTGGTGGCATCACAGATTGGTTGCAACCGGCCGCGATCGGCAAAGGATCAAAGTCAAGAGAGAAGGCAATCGGAAAGAAGTGCATAGCTTGCCTGCCAGCTTTCCGTCAAACCGATGCAATAAGACTGGCGCGGAATTGAAATGTGTAAGCGTTCTGACTCGCCTCCGCCATGCTGCACATGGCTACAGCCATAGCATGTGTCAAAATCCGGAATTCAGGATACAAGGGATGGGTTTGTTCCCTCCTGACCTTGCTCCGCAGCAAAAGCTGGCCTGTCTGTCTTCCTCACCGGGTTTTCCCGGCTCACGTTGATACTGGGAAATTCACATGACTCAAGAGGCGCTGATCCAACTCTTACTGGAGATACTCGTTTCCTATGGCCGTCAGTTTGGCATTCCGGCGTCTGAGGAAGACCTGCGGGCGATCGCGGGCGCTATCCTCAGCTTTCAACAAAAGCAAGGCCACCTGGCGATCGCCCCTGAAGCCGTAGAACCCTTGATTCAGCAAGTGGTTGGCCAGTTTCAGCCGCAGCAAGTTGCCACTGCCCCGACCGATGCCGAGACCGTCATTCTGGCCCAGCAGGTTCAACAGTGGCGAGACTCTCTTGCCAGTCAGGTGCTCGATTCCCTGAATGCCTATGTCCAGCAGTTGCCGCTGGAACCAACCAATCTGGACTTACAAGACATCATTCTTGCCATTATTCCGTTAGTGGAAGAGATGCCGCTCAGTCAAACAGAAGTCAAATCGCTGGTTCAACGGGTGGCCTCTGAGTTTAACTGGCAGATCGCCCTGGCCCAGATTATCTCTCCCAACGGGCTGGCGATCGCCCAACGGTTGGTCGGCTTCCTGCAGCATGGCGATCTGGCAACCACCCTCCAGGAGCAGGTGCTGTCTTATCTGCAGCAATTTGCCCCCAAGCTCAAGACCATCACCGAAACCCTGGTGGAACAGGTCCTTGCGAATATGTTGGGCGGCCAAACGCAGGTCCAAATCAAGACCGATATCAGCCTGGAGGATCAACAACTATTGGTCAAGCAGGTGAGCCTGAAACTCAATCTGATGGAGGAGGATGCCCCCCCTGGCAAAACGGCACAAGAAATTGCGGACCAGGTAGATCAGGAGATCGATCGGTTCAAGACTGAGCGGGCCAAAACGCAGGTAGCCAAGCGCTCCATCCAAACCGCCAGTCTGGCTGCACCAAAGGCTGGAAAATCAAATCAAAAATCCCGTCGTGGTAAGACTACTGGGTGATTCAACCCTGCATCAACCAGGCCCATCACCCCCGATCCAACTGCCCGTGTAACCAGTCCATCAGATCCGCGATGGTGGTGAAATCCAGCAGCGCCTCACCCAGACTCTCCAATTGTCCCAGCGAAAGCGCCTGCACTTGAGCTGTTGCTTCTGCCGACAGATCCCCAACCCGGCGAGTCAGTTGCCTTAAAATCAGCGATTGTCCTTCTTCCTGCCGGCCTTCTTGTCTGCCTCTTTGTTCTCCCAGTCGTTCGCCTTCGCGCAAAATCTCTTGATACCAGGGTGACTCTCGCAGCACTGCCATGTCCCACCTCATGATTTGCCGAACGACTTCACTTTCCAACACAAAGCTAGCAAAAAATGCCAGCAGCGATTCTAACTCTACCAATTGCTGATCAGCCCGCAACTGATTCAATGCCTGTTTTACCACTGGTACTGCTGCCCCATTTTTCAGCACAGGTACAAACGGCAACAGGGCATTTGTCATCCCCGAACCAGGGAATCACTGCATGGGTAATCAGTGGGTCAGCCCCATGGCAGAGGGGAACCGTTGCAACCAGCGATCGATATCCGCCAGCACCTGATCGGGAACTTCCCAGGGAAACAGGTGGGCCGTGTTGTCATAGCAGCGCCACTCCGCCTGCGGTAAATGGGACAGCATTTCCTGACTAGAGGCGGCGGTGATGTGGCGATCCTCAGCTCCGGCCAGCACCAGACAAGGACACTGGATCCGGCCCAAGTCGGCCAGCCGGTTGTAGCCCTGACGCAAAGCCTGGGACAACGCTTGAGTCGCGCGGGGCGTGGTTTGCAAATAGGCAGACAAAGCATCCCTGGCCAGGTAGCGATAAGCAGTCTCGGTATGCTGGCGGATTAAATAGCGAAAGAGCGATCGCCGTCCAAAGGTATCAATATTCCACTGCCAACCCGGTTGGAGCCAGTTCAGCAGGGACGCCAAGCCAGTGAAAAGATTGTCCTGCCAGCCCACAGGAGGATGGTTGCCCCAAGGCCGAGCCGACGTGGCCACCAGGATCAGACCGCTGATCCGCTGGGGCTGTTGCAACGCCAGTTCCAGAGCCAGAATACCGCCCAGGGACCAACCCAACACCAGGCACTGATCAACTTGGTAGTGGTCTAAAACCAACCCCAGATCACTCAGGTGATCGACCATCTGGAAATCCGTTTCAGACTTGCTCCTGCCATAGCCGCGCAGGTCTGGGGCCAGGGTTTGAAAGCGTTGTGACAGGGAGTCGGTAAAAACAGATAGGCTTTGGGCCGAACCGGGATGGCCGTGCAGGCAGAGCAGCGGAAAGCCCCGCCCCTGGAGGCGAACACTCAGGCTGCCCTGGGGAATTGTAATCCGGTCCCGGCGGTGCGACGGACTGGTTGAGTTGATTGCCATGGATGGCAACCCATCCGACAGGGTTGGAGTCACGGTTTGAGCCGATCAATCAGTAAAATCCTATGTTAGCCATTATTCGGCTGCCCCTATTCCCCACGGCGGCATTCGATTAAGATCAACCTGAGGAACGGGCTTCTGTGGCTTTGCCGGATCCGTTGCGATCGCTTGAAGATGTGATAAGTAAGGATGGACCTGAAGCATGGTTGACGAAAACACTCCCACACCCACTGAGGAAACGGCTGAAGCTCCCCAGCCAGCAGCCAAAAAGCCCCCAAAGGCAGCAACCAGTGAGGGTGCCGCCGCTAAACCAGCCGCCGCCAAAAAAGAAAAAGCACCAGCCCTGGAAGATAAGCCCTTTGCCGACTTCATCCAACAGGACTTCATTCCGGCCTTACAGGCAGGGCTGACCAAGCAGGGAACCCCTGGCGTAGAGCTTTCCCTGGCCAAACAGCCCATCCAGGTAATTGGCTACAGCCAAGCTCCGGAGTGCTGGCAGGTGATCGGCCGCTGGAATGCCGGTTGGAAGCAGCCCCGTGAATTTCGGATTTATTTCTTCTCAGAAGACATCCAGGGGCAGAAAGGCTTTTCCTACTCAGAAAGCACCAGCAAAGCCAGTACCCTGGAATCCTTTCTGATCGACGAACGTAAGGTCAACCTGGGACTATTGGTGTTTGGCGTGTTGCAACGCCTGAACGGGCAGAAGTGGTTGGTCAGAAATTAAGGGCATGACGATCGCGATCGATTTTGGCACCAGTAACACGGTGATTGCCCGCTGGAACCGGGCCGCACAACAACCTGAAACTCTATCCCTGCCTGGTCTGACCTATCGAACCGGCCAGAATCCACCGCTAATTCCCAGTCTGGTTTATGTCGAAGATGCTGGTTTGGGTCAGGTGGTGGCCGGTCAGCAGGTGCGAGATCGGGGGTTGGATCTGGGTAACGACCCGCGGTTTTTCCGCAATTTCAAGCGGGGCATTGGTTCAACTGTGCAGGGATTTCTGCCCGAACTGGATGGCTGCAACCTGACCTTTGAGCAGGTCGGTCACTGGTTTCTGACCCAGGTGATTCAGGAGCTAAAGGCAACCGAACCGGAAGTGGGGCAATCGGTGGTGTTCACAGTACCAGTCGATAGCTTTGAAGCCTATCGGCACTGGTTAGGCAGAGTTTGCCAATCCCTCCAGATTGAGCAGGTGCGGATGCTGGATGAACCAACCGCTGCAGCGCTGGGCTACGGTCTGAGCGATCGCGAAACTCTGTTAGTCATTGATTTCGGTGGCGGCACCCTGGATCTGTCCCTGGTGCGGCTGGACAGTAGTGCTCAGTCCCAAAGCAAGCCCTTGGGATTTGTGCTCAAGTGGGGCCAGAAATCCTTTGCCGAGCAGTCGGGCCAAAAACCCAGAATAGCCCGAGTCCTGGCCAAAGCCGGACAAAACTTGGGCGGCTCTGACATTGACAACTGGCTGGTAGACTATTTTGTCGCGGCTCAAGCCTTGCCGGTCAGTCCTCTGACCCTGCGACTGGCGGAACGGTTGAAAATCCAATTGTCGCTGCAACCCCAGGCCCAGGAAGTTTACTTCAATGACGAGACCTTCGAGAGTTACGAACTCAATCTGTCTCGGTCTCAGTTTGAGGAGATTCTGCAGCAGCACCAGTTCTTTGAACAGTTGGACGAATGCATGACCCAGGTATTACAACAGGCCCGACGACAGGGCTTGGAAGCAGCGGACATTGATGCGGTGTTGCTGGTGGGGGGAACGGCCCAGATCCCAGCGGTGCAAACCTGGGTGCAACAGTATTTCGAAGCCAAGAAGATTCGCTGCGAAAAACCCTTTGAAGCGATCGCCCAGGGCGCCCTACAACTGGTTCAAGGCATTGAACTAAAGGATTTTCTTTACCACAGTTATGGCGTCCGCTACTGGGATCGACGCCACAATTGCCACAACTGGCACCCAATTATCAAGACCGGCCAACCCTATCCCATGAGCCAGCCGGTGGAATTGGTGTTGGGCGCCTCGGTGGAAAACCAACCTAGCATTGAACTGATCATTGGCGAATTGGGTTCGGAGGCGGACCAAACCGAGGTCTATTTCGATGGCGAT
Source organism: uncultured bacterium (assembly GCA_964494755.1). Taxonomy (GTDB): domain Bacteria; phylum Cyanobacteriota; class Cyanobacteriia; order Leptolyngbyales; family Leptolyngbyaceae; genus CAZBTL01. The sequence goes on from CAZBTL010000233.1 coordinate 4,801, forward strand.
CGCCTGGTGACTCGTCGGCTAGGATCTGGCCAGATGACCGTACAACCCTTGAATGATCGGGAGGGCGCCCGCACCATCGCTAAGCTAGACCCACCAGGCTCACCAGGCAGCGATCGGGTAACCGTGCAGTTCCGGGTTGATGATCAGCGCTTTCTCCGCATCACCGTCGAAGACCGGCTGGCCCTCCGTACCCTGGTTGAAGACCAGCCAGTTGTGCAACTGAGTTAGCTCAGATCTTACACCATTCTCAATAAGACGTATTTCCAGCATTTCTGACGATCTCCTTGCCCCGCCCCGAACTAAAAGTTCGAGCTGATAAACCTCGTCTAGCTTCGCCATAGGTAGGGCTGTAGGCTTTGACCAGCAGATCACTTTCACGACTCAGCCATCGAAACTCGGACCCCAAACTTTCTTGCGCAATCCCATCCGGTTGTTGAGTCACCCATTGCGCTCGGGCAGTAGGAGCCAGACTGATGAGCCGTTTGCCGCCAATATCTGCTTGTTTTAACCACAATCGTAATCCAGCTTTCCTGCGGGTTAAGGTTTGACCAAGCCTGGTGGGGGCAATCGTTCACCAGATTTTAACCCGTATGGTTTTGTCGGTCGGCTTAGAATAAATGATCCCACCCTATCGGAGAAATCTATGACATTATCACCGTTGTCTACTTCATCCGACTCCATTCGAAGGGACGTCCTGCGCCTGCTCGATCGTTTACCCAGCCTCAAACACGGTGAACTGATCCAGCTAGCCCTATCCACCCTCATCCAGATGGCCGATGAGGAAATGGACCGCCTGGACTGGAAAATTTGCAACGCTGCTCTGCGGGACATGGAGCGGGCTTTTAAGACCTTCTATCCCTATCGCCATATTCGGAAGATCGCCATCTTCGGCTCCGCCCGCACCTCGCCGAATGCGGAGGAATACGCCCTGGCGGTTGATTTTGCCCGTTGTGTCACCCAGCAAGGATTCATGGTGATTACGGGAGCGGGTGGTGGCATTATGCAGGCAGGTAATGAGGGGGCTGGTCGCCAACACTCTTTTGGCCTGAACATCCAACTGCCCTTCGAGCAGGGAGCCAATCCCTTTATTGAAGGAGATGAAAAGCTGATTCCGTTCAAGTACTTTTTCACCCGCAAGTTGTTCTTCTTGAAGGAAAGCGATGCCCTGGCCCTGTTTCCAGGCGGCTTTGGCACCCAGGATGAAGCCTTTGAGTGTATTACCTTGAGCCAGACCGGCAAGTCCTCCCCCATGCCCCTGGTGTTGATTGATAAACCGGGCGGCCACTACTGGCATGATTGGAATGACTATATCCACAAGCAACTATTGCAGCGGGGGTTCATCAGTCCAGACGATCCCAGCATTTATACAATTACTGATCGCGTTGACGTGGCTTGCGAAGCGATCGCCAGTTTTTATCGGGTGTTCCACTCCAGCCGCTATGTCGGCAATCGCTTAGTCCTGCGTCTGAATACGGAACTGTCCGATCAGGAAGTCGACATCCTCAACACAGAGTTCAGCGACATCCTGCTCAAAGGTCGCATTGAAAAAAGTCATGCCCTGCCCCAGGAAGCCGAAGACATGACCATCGGCATGTCCCGACTGGTGATGTATTTCAACCAGCGCGACCTGGGACGGTTATATCAACTAATCCGGCGGATTAACGACCTGTGCAGCAGTCCCCGCAAGGAGGAAACGACCCATCCGGACCTGAAGTAGGCGTGCTGGCCAGATGGCCAAAACGTTGATGCCCAGATCCAGGGGATCAGCCATGGGATTGCCCTGGACAATCTTCTGATGACTTACCTTCAAGAATTATCAACTTAT
>CAZBTL010000234.1:0-2509 GCA_964494755.1 uncultured bacterium
CCTGTATCTCCACTTGGCACGAATGGTTGCCAGCTCTGATGTAGAAATAGTCAATTGAGTTTTAATGTCCAGAGACGCCAACAGAAATCCTCCAGGTTGGCTGCAAGGTCGATGGGTGAATATCCTCCTTGAACAGGATTTGTTTGATCATCGATCGCTTCCGTATACTCTAAATCCCGCTCCAGGCTAATGTGTTTAGCTGCAGGGAGCCCCTCGACGGGTTTTGCCGTTATCTGGGCTGTTACAGAGTTAGCCTTGTTGCCCAGCAATGTTGCAGCGTGGCGTTGCAAATGGTCCTTTAAAAGGCGGCTGTAGGTTCGATAGGGGATAAAGTGGGCGGGATTATATCCAGCGAACCGTAAAATCAGCACACAGGCCCAGGAATATCGACCTTCGGCAATGGCTTCAACCACCTGATCAAACTGATCCGGGGTCATGGCTTTAGAAGATTGGTTGAGTGAATTCGTTGTGGGAAAGGGCATACCAACCTCCTGTTGTAGGGGTGCATGACTCGCCGCTTATAAACTGAGGCCACCCTCTTGCAGTTTCCGAATTGGTTCCAGCAAGATCTCAGCAATGCGCTTTTGCCGAATCACAATTTCAGCCGTTGCCGTTTGACCGGCTTTCAAATGAACGGCTGGATGATTATTAGCCAGGGAACTCCGATCAAGGGCAATTTCGACTCGGTAAACCGCGCCCAGGCGCTCGTCATTCTTGGCGTCAGGAGAAATAGCAGTTACCTTGCCGGAGACAATGCCATAGTCCTGAAATGGATAAGCATCAAATTTAATTTGAGCTCGGTCCCCCACCTTCACAAAGCCCGCTTCTCTGGTTGGTAAAGCTGCGACCAGAATCAGTGGCGCACCGTGGGGGGCAATTTCGGCGACTGTTTGACCGGGCTGGACAACCTCGCCACCTTTACGCACGTTTAGGGTTGAAACGACCCCATTCGCTGGAGCCCGCAGGGTCAACTGGTCTAATTCAGCTCTGGCTTGAACTAACTGCTTGTCATTTTGCTGTATTTTGGCCTGTAATTGGACTCTTTGTATGAGCAACTGCTGAATCGACTGTTGCACCTGTACTTGAGCGTTGGTTGCTTCGGCATACTTGCGGGCTAGATCTGCCTGGATCCGCTTGAATTCCGCATATCCCTGTTGCAATTCGGCTCGTAGTCGCCGCGATTCTGCCATGGCTTGTTGAAAATCACCTTCCTGCTGTGTAATGCTGCGTTGGCGATCGGCGAATTGTTGTTTTGCCTGGAATAGTTGCTCTCTGGCCAATGCGCCTTCATTCACTAAATATTCAAACCTTGCCAACCGCTCCTGATGGATAGCTACATCTGTCTGTAACTGATCGAGCAAGAGTTGACCCGTTGCGGCCCGTTCCTCGGCTTGGAGAATAGCCACTTTCTGGCTTTCAATTTTGGCCTGCGACTCGGCGAGCTGGGCGGTTTGGGCGCGGATCTCTGCATCGAAAATGGCGAAGCGCGTTTGGGTCTCCAGTCGGGTTTTGTTAATCAGGGCCTCGATTTGGAGTAATTCTTTTTCATAGCTGGCATGTTCTTGCTTGGACCATTCAACTCGGTTACGGGCAATCTCGTCGTCTAGCGTTGCAACCACCTGTCCAGCCTTGACAGTCTGGCTTTCTTGAACATAAACCCGGGCAATTTTTCCGGCCACAACCGGGTTTACCTTGTAAGGCTCTCCTTGAGGAACTAGCCGTCCTTGAGCCTTACCCACTTCGTCGATTTGTCCGATGGTTGCCCAGGTTGTAAAGGCTGCGCAGAACAGCACTCCACCGACTAATAGATGATTGGGCAGAGTCGGTGGGGGCCGGTCCAACATGGTCTGCAAGGACGTGGACCAGTTGCCGGTTAGGGACGTGGTTAACTGAAGGTTGGATGGCCTATCATCTGGCAAACCAACTGGTAGTTGAGGCATGACGGCAACAGAGCCACTTGACCCGCCATAAATTTCTGCGATCGCACCCCCTAGGTCTGGGTCAACTGTTTCGGAGCAATCGCCAGAATTTAGGACAAAGATATCTGCTTCTGGTGGCGTGACGAAGTACCCACCGTGATCAAGGGGCAACGATTCGATACGAATAGACATAGCAACACCTTAAGGCTGAAGTCTGATCGAGGAATCGGTAGTGCACCCCTACACCCTCCCACCTGGGAGTGAGTTAGGCTCTTATGTAGAAGGTTGACGGGTTGCCTCTTTCTAGCGTTGCTCTTTTGCTCTTCAATGTAAAGAAAATACAAAGAAAAATTGTCGTATATTGATTTCGAGCTGAAAGATGCAAGTAGATATAAATTATCTAACCTTAGTATAACTTTTTCAGTCAACCTGTATCTGGATAGGCGGCCAAATTGGCAGGTTTTTTCTTTATATAAATTATCATTTAGCTTCTCAACTTTTTTTGAATTCTGTTGATGTCTTCTGTCTGCATGGATCGTGGGGAGCAAATCGACACAGGCGATTGAGGGAGGGCGCGGCTAGCTTTAGAT
>CAZBTL010000234.1:2609-6618 GCA_964494755.1 uncultured bacterium
ATCGAGTTGTTGTTGAGCTAATTGGGCATAGAGGCCGTGCTTTTCTATCAACTGCTCATGGGTGCCCTGCTCCACCACTACACCCCGATCTAGTACCAGAATGCAGTCGGCGTGGCGGACAGTGGAAAGACGATGGGCAATGATAAATGTGGTGCGATCGCGGCTAATGTGCTTTAAGTTCTTTTGAAATCGCCGTTCTGACTCGGTGTCGAGGGAACTGGTGGCTTCGTCCAAAATTAGAATGCGGGGATTGCTGAGCAGGGCGCGGGCGATCGCAATCCGTTGGCGTTGTCCCCCGGACAGGGTGGCTCCCCGCTCTCCCACTTTTGTGTTGTATCCCAGGGGAAGATTCTGGATAAACAGGTGGGCTTCTGCCAGCTTTGCTACTTCGACTACCTGCTCCAGGCTGTATTCAGGGCGATACAAAGTGATGTTGTCCAAAATTGTGCCGGAAAAGAGGAAACAATCCTGAGGCACGACACCCAATTGATGCCGCAATGAATGGGGCGAAATATGATGCAAATCGTTGCCATCGATAGTTACATGGCCACTGACCGGATGATATAAGCCTTGCAACAGATTGACCAAGGTTGTTTTGCCGGAACCGCTTCGCCCGACGATAGCGATTGTCTCCCCAGCATGGACTTCAAACGTGACGTTTTGCAAGATATTGCGATCGTCCTCCAGGTTGTAGCGAAAAGTGACATTTTCAAATTTCACCTCACCCCGGATTTGCGGCAAGACCAGTAGGGGTTTGTCTGGGCTTTCTTCCGGTTGTGTGCTAAAGATGTCGTTGAGCCGTTCAACTGACACCATGACCTCTTGCAGCTCATCCCAAAGGCCGACCAGGGCAATGACAGGGCCGATGACGTTGCCAATCATCATATTAAAGGCCACAAATTGACCAATGCTGAGTTGGTCGTGGATTACCAGGGTTGCGCCGTACCACAGCAAGGCCGTGCTGCCGAAGGTATTTACGGCCGAACCCATAACTTGCAGGCCGTTTGCCAGTTTTTGCCCGCGCCATTGAGCGTTAAACATAGCGGTTAGTTGCTCTTCCCACTGCCAACGCAGGTCTCGTTCGGCCGCGGCGGCCTTCACGGTGGCCACTCCGGTCAGCATTTCCACTAACGAGGAGTTTTGTTTGGCTGATTCGTAAAAGATTTGCCGGGACACCCGCCGCAGAAACGGACTAGCAACCGCTGTCAAAATGATGATGGGCGGTAACAAGGCAAGCACCAACAGGGTTAACTGCCAGTTGTAGTACAGCATCAGGCCAACGTAGACCATGGCCATGGTGGCATCTAACCAAGCTGTGATGGCCTGTCGGGTTAGAAACTGCTGAATTTTGTGGTTTTCTTGAACACGGGTGATGATATCCCCCACATGCCGTGTCGCAAAAAATGAGAGGGGCAGATTGAGGGCATGGCTGATGAAACCACTGATCAATGTCAGATCTATCTGGTTGGAAAAGTAGTCCAGCAGATATTGCCGGATGCCCACTAGGGCAATTCTCCAGACCCCAAACATCAGCAAGCCAATCGAAAACACTTGCAAGGTGAGTAGGCTTTTATGAACCACCACTCGGTCTAAAATAATCTGGGTAAACAGAGGTGTAACCAAGCCGAAAACCTGCAGCAAGACAGAGGCTAAAAGAATCGGCCACAACATGGATCGATAGGGCCAAAATGCTCCCCAAATTCTGCCTAGAGAGGGCTTTGAACTAGGAGTGGCTTCTAGCAGTGCTGTAGGAGTGAGGAGCAAGGCGTAGCCGGTCCAACTGGCCTGAAATTCAGTAAGACTGAGCGATCGACGGCCCAATGCTGGGTCAGACACGAGGATCCGTTTGCTTTTCACACGGTAGACAACCACATAGTGATCCCCTTGCCAATGGGCAATCCAGGGAGTGGTTTGTTCAGCCAACCGATTGAAACTAGAACGCACCGGTCGGGCCTGGAATCCTATGCTCTCTGCTGCATGGGCAAGTCCCTTGAGGGACGCGCCCGAACGACCCACCCCTGCCAAATTCCGGAGCATATTCAGGCTCAGTCGTTTCCCCCAGTACTGAGCAATCATAGCCAGACAGGCTGCTCCACAATCTGAACTACTCTGTTGCGGGATGAAGGGATAGTTCTGCCCAAACCAGGGCCGCCGATATTGTTTCGCTGTGGGTTTTGCGAAGTCAATTGCTGGAGTCTCCGACTGAAGGGGCTGTTGCGCCATGGGTTGCTCATGGGATGGAGCGCCATGAGTAGAGTCAGTATGGGAGACATATCGACCAGGTTGCAGCCTTGCATCTGTGCGAGCGATCCGGCGATAAGGCGATAGGGGATTCAGGCTTCTTCCTTTGGACCTGTGGGTCGCATTGTCTGTTCCGTCCTGGGAGATCTCAACCCTGAGAACGGGCACAATGGCTTGGGCCATCTCCCATTGTTCGATCCCCAATTGATAAACCCACAAATCGGTTGCCGCTTCCCACTCAGTTGGAACCGCTTCAGGATAGCCCCAACTTTCACCTATCTGAGGCACGGGGTGAGATGAACCGGAGGAACTGTGGATCTGCCCTTGGCGCAACCAAAAGCGACCGGCGGTACTGGGTGTTGCCTGGATCAGGGCGGATCCGGCTGGAATGTGGATTTCAGTCAAGTAGGTCAGGAACCGTTTGAGGGTATGGCTGGATTGCGATCGCAACTCTGTTGCAACTTTGAAGAAGATCATCTGCTGCCGCACTAGGGTCGCATCGCGCAAATAATCGTGAAGTTGGGAAACCTCCTGTAACCAAGGCCCAAGTTGGGCAATTGGCATGGTTGCCACCAGTGCCGGACTGGCGGCAACGACTCGGTAAGGCAGGGGGCAGTCACAAAATAGCCCATCGCCTCCCCAGCTTTCCCCCACATCCAACAACGCTGTCGGCACTTCCTGCTGTTGAACCGCATCAACGCTGACCAGACGCACTTGCCCCAGACAAACTATCGATAGGCTACTGTTATCTGGTGAGGACGTAACTGGACTTTCGGCCTCATCTAGCTCATCTCCCAATTGCACCCTACGAAAATTGAAGTTCTGGCTGAATTCCCTAACCCACTGATTATCGGCAGGAAATAGGTTTAATAAAATATCAGCAAGTAACTCATGGGGCTGATTGGGGGTTGTCGAAGGATCGTGACCACCAGACTCTATCAGTTGCTTCATCGGTTTTGCTGGGTCGTATGAAGATTGACTGTGATGCCCACTTCTAACTATTACAACCCGATTCATGAAAGACCGGGAAGGCTGACACATTTGTTCGAATGAGAACAGCTTCCCTTTACAATAAGAAAGCATTGGCATTTACAGGACAGGGTTTGAACCAACGATGGATATTGTCGAATTTTTGCAACTCAGCACTGGCAAATGGTTTTCGCAACGAACCAGTCACCATCTGGCCTTTCGTCAGTCTGAGTCCGGCAAGTCCAATATCTTGATTGATCTGCTGCCTGCCACCGACCCTGTTGTGGCTGATCTGTGTCAACGGTATGATGTAGCGCCCGAATTAGCGCTCTGTGGTGCGCGGGTCACCTGGGATGGTGGAATGGAATGGGATAAGAAACAGCGTTCTGGGTCAACGGTTCTGGTCCCCATTGCCGATCCGGATGCTGCCAATCAAGGCAAACTGCTGCACCAAATTGGTCATTCCGATCAAGCTCCGGTTGCTGGCCGCTATGTCATTGGCAATGACGAGGCTTTAGCTTTAATCGTTGAGACAGACACCCTGTATATTGAAGAACGCATCTGGTTTGCCAGTCCCAATCTGCGTCTGCGAACCAGCATTTTGAAGCAGGTGGACGGTTTCAGTATGGCCTCGTTCTGTTCTGAAATTCGGATGGGAGTAACCCAAGCCCCACCCCCAGCCACCCAAGCAGCGGGTTCTTCAGTAGGCAGTTAAACCCCGTCTAGCTTGAAACCCTGAGTTTCCCACCCTGCGGGAAGCAATCTACGCCCTTTGGGAGAGGGGTTGGGGGTGAGGGCT
>CAZBTL010000235.1:0-6600 GCA_964494755.1 uncultured bacterium
CTTTAAGCTTCCAGGACGGTTGCAGTCCAGCCTAAGCAGATCTGCTTAACAGATCTAGCCCCTCCAGGTATAATTGCCTATGTTTCGTAGACATCGGTTTAAAAGCGTAATAAAATTTAGCTTTGTTTAGTAATGTTCGAATCGTCACGCTCCTTCACGATAGAGGTATAGAGGCTAGTGGGTCTTTTTAGTCGATTTTCCCTTTCCAGGGATATGGGTATTGACCTTGGCACCGCAAACACATTGGTGTACGTGTCGGGGAAAGGTATTGTGTTGCAAGAGCCGTCGGTTGTTGCGATTGATCAGAATGAAAAGATTCCGCTAGCCGTGGGTGAAGATGCCAAACGGATGCTGGGCCGCACCCCCGGTAACGTGATTGCTTTGCGTCCGTTGCGGGATGGGGTGATCGCTGACTTCGATACCGCTGAGCTGATGCTTAAGCACTTTATCGCCCGTGTCCACGAGGGCAAAACGCTGGTTCTGCCGCGCATGGTGATTGGCATTCCCAGCGGTGTGACCGGGGTTGAGCGGCGGGCCGTGATGGATGCGGCGCTGCAGGCCGGAGCCCGGGATGTGTATTTGATTGATGAGCCAGTGGCAGCGGCGATCGGTGCTGGGCTGCCCGTAGCCGAACCGACTGGCAACATGATTATCGACATTGGCGGCGGCACCACCGAAGTGGCGGTTCTGAGTTTGCAGGGAACGGTGCTGAGTGAGTCGGTTCGGGTGGCTGGCGATGAGTTGAGCGAAGCCATCATTCAGTACATGAAGAAGGTGCATAACCTGGTCATTGGGGAGCGCACCTCGGAAGAAATTAAGATCACCATCGGATCTGCCTATCCAGTGGACGATGAAGCCACGATGGAAGTTCGGGGTTTGCACTTGCTGTCTGGTTTGCCCCGGACTGTGACTGTCAAAGCGCCGGAGATTCGCGAAAGCATGTCGGAACCGCTGGCTGTTATTATCGATGCGGTGAAACGAACCCTGGAAAGGACCCCGCCAGAACTGGCGGCGGACATTATTGACCGTGGCATCATGCTAGCCGGTGGCGGCGCCTTGTTGAAGGGGCTGGATACCCTGATCAGTCATGAAACCGGAATCGTCACCCACGTAGCTGCCGACCCCTTAAGTTGCGTTGTGCTGGGTACTGGGCGCGTGCTGGAGAACTTCAAGCAGTTGGAGCGTGTTTTCAGCGGTCGTTCTCGTACCCTCTAGTCAATGGATAGCGGAACTGGCAGGCTGCGATCGCTAGTAGGCTGCTGTCCCGCTAAACACTGAACGATACCGTGAACCGGCCAATTCTCTGAATTCTGCATGTTTACTTTACATCGTTGGTGGAATCGCTATCGCTTTCAAACCCTTTTAGTCGGGGTAGCGCTGGGTTCTGCTGTGTTGATTCGTCAAACCAATGGGGCGCTACTGTTTGAGGTTTACCATTTGGTTGCCGGTGTATTTCGTCCTAATCCAGTCCAGGAAAATTTGTTGAGTAATGCCCAGTTGCAGGAACTGCAACTACGGCTAACGGAACTGGAGCAACAAAATCAACGCTTGCGCGATCTGGTGGGTTTCCAGTCCCAAAGCAAACAGGAGGGGTTGCTAGCCTCAATTATTGGCCGTAGCGCCGATCACTGGTGGCAGCAGGTAACCTTAGGCCGGGGCAGCAACGATGGGGTGCAGATTGGTAGTGTGGTTACAGCTCCTGGTGGTTTGGTCGGGCGAATTACCCATGTGACGCCCACCACCAGTCGCGTTTTATTGCTCAGCGATCCCACTAGTCGGGTGGGGGTTCTGCTCAGTCGTAGCCGGTCGATGGGGTACATTCGGGGGCAGGCTTCTAACCGGGCAGTTCTGGAGTTTTTTGAAAAAGGGCCAGACGTCCGCAAAGGAGATGTGGTTGTCAGCTCAGCCCTGAGCCAGTTGTTTCCGGCGGGTCTGCCCGTTGGCCGAGTCGAGTCGGTCAACCTGAACAAAAGTCCTGCTCCTGAGGCCATCATTGAATTGTCGGCTCCGATTAGCAGTCTGGAATGGGTGGTGATTCAACCACCGCGGCTATCGGTGCAACCAGAGGAGAACTCTGACCAGCCACAAGATGCGGGGCAAAAGGCCGAACCCCAACTATGAAAGCCGATTCCCTTGACAGCGCTCTACAGGATCGTCCGCTGACCCGGTTTTGGGTGAATTGGGCTGTCACCTTTGGATCGGTGTTGCTCTGTTTGCTGATCTCCCTGTTACGCTTGCCGGGCATGGAGTTGGCTGGCATTGGTCCCAACTGGTTGCTGATCTGGGTGGTGGCCTGGAGTGTGAAGCGCACCCTGTGGCAGGGCGCACTGGTGGGCGTGATTTTAGGTCTGTTGCAGGATGCGATGACGGCTCCTTCGCCGACCCATGCCTGGAGTCTGGCCCTGGTGGGCATTCTGACGGCCCGGTTGCGGAAGGAACGCTACATTCAGGAAGACTTTATCTCCATTGCCCTGATCACGTTTGGCATGGCCGTGGTCTCAGAGACGGTGATGGCGATTCAATATAGCTTTCAGGGAAATCGCTCCCTGGTTGAAATCTGGAATTATCACCAATTGATTGCCCTCAGCTCGGCGATTTTGAGTAGCCTGTGGGCGCCCATTGTCTATTTCCCCCTGAATCTCTGGTGGAAACGGATGAATGAACTGGAGCAGCAATCTTAGGTGTAATCTTAATCCTGAATTCCTTTTGCGCATGGGTGTGAGGCATGGATCCCCAACTGGCTCAACTGTTTGTCAATGGCATTGCCGTCGGTAGCATCATTGCCCTGGCGGCGGTCGGCCTGACGCTCACCTATGGCATTCTGCGCCTGTCGAACTTTGCCCACGGCGACTTTATGACCCTGGGGGCCTATCTGACGCTGCTGGCCAATACTTTGGGCTTGCCGGTGGGTCTGGCGATGATGTTAGGCGCGGCGGCGACGGTGCTGGCTATTCTGCTGGGAGAAAAGCTGATCTGGTTGCCTATGCGGGCTCGTCGCGCCAATTCGACCACCTTGATCATCATTTCCATTGGGTTAGCGCTCTTTATCCGCAATGGCATTATTTTGCTTTGGGGCGGCAGCAATCAGCGCTATGACCTGCCAGTGGCAGAGGCGGTGTCCTTCGGGGGAGTGCGGTTGCCCTTCTACGACTTGGTGGTGACGGTGCTGGCAGTAGTCGCGATCGCCGCGTTGCATTACCTGCTGCAAAATACCAAGATCGGTAAAGCCATGCGGGCAGTGGCCGACAATCTGGATCTGGCCAGGGTATCTGGCATCAATGTGGACCGGGTGGTGATCTGGACCTGGGTGATTGCTGGCACGCTGACCGCTCTGGGAGGGGCGATGTTGGGGCTGGTGGAAGGGGTGCGGCCCAATATGGGCTGGTTTCTGATCTTGCCGATGTTTGCCTCGGTGATCCTGGGCGGCATCGGCAATCCCTATGGGGCGATCGCAGGCGCGCTACTGATTGGAGTGGCCCAGGAAGTCAGCACCTACTGGTTGCCGACGGCCTACAAACTGGGGGTGGCCCTGGTGATTATGGTGTTGGTTCTGTTATTCCGGCCTCAGGGATTATTTAAGGGCACCCTCTGATAGGCCTGGATGCCCTCCTAATGCGCTTCTCCGGCGTGATAGGAACTCCGCACCAGCGGGCCAGAACGAACGTGGGAAAAGCCCATTGAGCGGGCCAGGTTACCCAGGCGATCAAATTCCTCGGGGGTCCAGTATTTCTGCACCGGCAGATGGGCCAGGGAAGGGCGCAGATATTGACCGATAGTCAGGCGATCGCAGCCAATCGCCCGCAGGTCTTCCAGGGTTTGGATAATCTCGGATTCCGTTTCTCCGTGGCCCACCATCAGGCCAGACTTGGTGGGAATGGCGGCATCGATTTGTTTCACCCGTTGTAACACCCGCAGCGATCGCTCGTATTGGGCGCCCCGCCGAACAATGCCTTGCAACCGCCGCACGGTTTCAATGTTGTGGTTGTAGCAAGCGGGACTGGCTGCAGCCACCGTATCAATTCGCTCCTGTTGCACTGCTTCCGGTGACTGCCCATCCGGGCGTCCGCCCCAGAAGTCCGGTGTTAAGACCTCAATCTGCACATGGGGATTGAGGTGGCGAATCGCTATCATCGCTTGGACAAACCAACCGGCGCCCTGATCCGGCAGGTCATCCCGCGCCACCGAAGTCAGCACCACATACTGCAAGCCCAATAGCTGAACTGCCTCCGCCACCTTCTGGGGTTCTTCCGGATCCAGTGACATGGGGGCGTGTCCCTTATCCACCTGACAAAAGGCACAGGCGCGGGTGCAGGTTGGCCCCATCAGCAAAAAGGTGGCCGTTTTTTGAGCGTAGCATTCGCCCCGATTGGGACAGCGGCCCTCCTCGCAAATCGTGTGGATTTGTCGCTGTTTAATAATCCGCTGCACGGTGGAAAGGTCTCTGGCGTTGCCAATGGGACGCCGCAACCAGGTCGGCAAGTTCTCCAGATCCGGTCGGGATAGGCGAGCAGAGCCAGCCCCAAGGGTTGGGGAACTGGGACTGGCGGAAGGACTGTCAAGCGTCATACAAGGGCAACCCCGGATCCATCAACGTTCTCCCCAAATTGTAGAAGATTTTGACCGGCTACCAGGTCTCCCAGGTGGGAACCAGATCCCGCACCCTTGCTCTGGATTTTCCAATCAACGGTACACTGATTCTGTCCCTGGTTATTGAGACATTCAAGAAAATCGATTCCCTTCGATAAACTGTTGCTATATTGACTTCATGACCTGGCGATCGCTGAATCTTCTGCCAACGCCTGTGGGAGTTCGTTGATACAGGGGCGAAAGTTTCAGCCAGATTCTTTTTCTGAAGGATCTTTCCGTCACTATTAGAGGAGTTCAGGTGTGGCTGCTCACAAAATCCTGGTTATCGATGACAGCAATGTGATTCGCAACATGGTTCGTGACATGTTGCCCAAAGGAAACTTTGAGGTTCTGGAAGCGAAGGACGGGGTTCAGGGATTGAATTTGATTCGTCAAGAGCGTCCCAACCTGATCATGTTAGATTTTTTGCTGCCCCGGATGAGTGGCTGGGAGGTTTATCAGCAAATTCAGGCCAGCCCAGAACTGCAGAGCATTCCACTGCTGCTGATGTCTGGACGCAAGGAAGAAGTGACTGAAAAATTGCCGGAACCGTTTGAGTATTTTGAGTTTGTCCAGAAGCCCTTTGACCAAAAGGAACTGATTGAGGCGATTAAAGCTTCCATGGCCAAGGCAAAACGGCGCCCGATTGCGGCTGCGGTGGCGAGTGGCGCAGGGACTGCCCCAGCGGCGGGTGATCTGCAGGCATTGACCGATCGCATGAACAAAATGCAGGCCGAAATTGACGGCCTGAAAAAGCAAATGTCTCAGTTGGTAGCGTTCATCAAACAGAAGCTGCAATAGTAGCCTACTCCAGTTCCCGTCGGCCCTCCATGGCCCGAGCCAGAGTTACTTCGTCGGCATACTCCAGATCCCCTCCCATGGGCAAGCCAAAAGCAATGCGGGTGACGCGGGTGAAGGGTTTCAGCAGTTGCCCGACATACAGTGTAGTGGTTTCCCCTTCTACGCTGGGGCTGATGGCAATAATCACCTCGCTGATTTTTTGCTGGCTGACCCGTCGCACCAGCGCCTGAATGGTCAACTGGTCAGGGCCGATGCCATCCATGGGCGAGATTAGCCCCCCCAGAACATGGTACTTGCCGCGATACTCGCGGGTCTTCTCCAGGGCGATCACATCTCTCGAATCCACTACCACACAAATGGTTTGATTATCCCGGTTGGGCGCTCGACAGATGTCACAGACGGGTTCCGCCGACAGGTGATAGCAAACGGAACAGTAGCCGACCTGCTGCTTGGCCTCTAGCAGGGCCATGGCCAGGGCTTTCACTTCCTCCTCCGGCCGTTTGAGGATATGTAAAGCCAGCCGTTGCGCTGATTTAGGACCAATGCCGGGTAAATGCTGCAACTGCTCAATTAAGCGGGCCAGGGGACGTGTGTAAACCGTCAGACTTCCTCCTCAGTTTTCTATGAATACCTGGTAGACAACACCTGTTGTGGGATTGGCGGGAACAGGGAACCTAGGCGTCTGGCAAGACTATTTTCAGGGTTGAAACCCCTGAAACATTCCCCTGTTCAATGCTCCAACCCATCAACTAAAAATTGACCGACTGCTCATTGAAGGACTGTGTCCTCAGTACCTCGATACTGATTCCTTTACCTGCGCGCAAACTTTGACGTGCCTGGGCAATCTCGGTTTCAAATCGGGGGTCATGCATCAGGATCTCTTCCCACCAGTCTTCCGAATTTTCCAAACCAATCAGCAATCCAACTGGCTGGCCAGTACGGGTGATGCTCAGACTTTCCTTTTTAGCTAATTGAAGATAACCGGACAGGTCATTTTTCACATCGTCAATAGACCTCTTCAAGAATAAGAGAACCACGCTAACCGGAGTGCCTAAAATCTAAATCTTTAGCTTTTCAACACTGTTCGTAGCGTACCTTCGTTATTTCTGAAGACTTCTAATGGATGCTTGCTTCATTCCTCGGTTCTACCCAAGTTGATTAACCACGCCATAG
>CAZBTL010000236.1:0-6567 GCA_964494755.1 uncultured bacterium
CATTATGACCAAGGTTAAGGAGTTGATCCGATAGCTAAGCGACCCATTACCCCCCTGGGCTACGTCAATGAGTGGCTAACAAGCAACCAATTTAGGGCCTGCTGTCGGTAGTTAGGCGGCGGTCTCTCCACCATCTTCAAATTGATGGCTTGGTGAGTATGCTGCGATCGTACCTAGCCGCGAGCAGCCCTCCGCAGAGCAAAGGAAAAGCAGCCGTGAATCCCTTGCTCCAGGATGTTGACTTCCTTGGTTAAGGCATCGATTATTTGACCGACAAAGAATTACATCATATGACCTAGAATTTAGACATTCTGTGTGGGAATTGTCCTATGGTTGCAACGCCTCTGGCTCCTCCAACTGAGTTGATTCATCTGTCGGGAATTAGCTGGCAGACCTATGAGACCTTGCTAAAGGAATTGAGCGATCGCCGCCTGCGACTGACCTATAACCGGGGCAATTTAGAAATCATGGCTCCTCCTCCTGAACATGAATTGAGTAAAACCTTGTTGGGCCGCTTTGTCGAAACCCTGGCAGAAGAAACAGACATTCGGATTTATCCTCTGGGTTCAACCACGTTTAAGCGTCCTGAACTGAGTGGTGCGGAACCGGATGAATGCTTTTACATTCGCCAGATTGGAGTTGTGCAAGGGAAAAAAAGACTTGACCTCAATAAAGACCCAGCCCCTGATTTAGTGGTGGAAGTTGATGTGACGAGTAGTTCACAAAATCGCCTCCAGGTGTATGCGGATTTGGGCGTAGTCGAGGTTTGGCTCTATGATGGAGAATCTCTGGTCATCCAACAGTTGCAGAACGGCATTTATATCCCCTCTCAAACGAGTCAGTTTTTTCCAACCATCCCGATTCCAGACATTGCCGGATTTTTACAGCAAGCAGGCAAGGAAGATTATCTACAGTTGGTGAAAGCATTTCGGAATTGGGTCAGGAGTCAGATAGGAGAATGAAAGAGCAATTGTGGATTGGCCACCAATCATAGAGAAAAATTTCAATGGGACGCCACATGGCCACCCAACCGATAATCATGAGCGTCCTGATTTTTCGGCTCGGACTTTGGCCGATCGCCCATGATTGTTGGATGAGACAGCCTCTGATGGTGGCTCACCTGGCAGGGTTGGTCGGTTGCTTGCTTCGACCAAAGATTCTGGAGTCGGTTCCGATTTTGTTTCCGGTTGGATTGCCTGAGGTGGGTTCAGTTTCATGAAGCTATCAAAGGCATACCAGGCTAGCAGATACCAGGGAGCAGACTTGAGGCCGCCGCCATTGACCAGGAAGCGACGGAACGCCAGCATGGCAAAAGCCATGGGCACTAGAAAGCGCAAATCGGCAGTTCCCTCGGTCCATTGATTGACCCGTTGGTTCCAGGTAGACATTAGCCCAGTCAACTGCCGGGTAGCCGAAGGAAGATCGGACGAATCCGGGGCGATCTCAATCAGTCCCATCTGTTCTAACCGGCCGAAGAGCTCGTCCCCAGAGCCAGCCTCTGGATCCAGGTAGAGAGTGAGACTACCCGTCTGGGGAGTGGCTTTGACCTGGCGAAGCGATGCCACCAATTGTTTCATAGCCTGAGCAATTTGCTCCATTACCTCCGGTTGACGATACTCCGCTGCCAATCGGACTCGAATGCGCTCGGGCGTCCGACTAAGAACCTGCAATGGAATGGGAAGCGAAATCGTAGCCGGAAGTCCGTGTTCCATAACTGCTATCCCCCTTTTGACTTCATCCAAACTTGTTAACAGAACAACGAAAATCATTAACCCTGCTGGGTTATTTGAGTAAGAACCTTACTACTGCAACACCTTGGCCTGATCCACGGCCTCCCAGGGCAGACAGCCCAGATCTAAGCGACCCATGTGCCCATAGGCAGCCAGCTTTTGATAGAAACTACCGTGGTTGGCGGCAGGCAGAAAGCGTAGGTCGAACTGGCGGATAATCCCAGCGGGCCGGAAGTCAAATCGCTGTTGTAGCAGAGCAGCAAGCTGATCATCGGGTCGGGTGCCCGTGCCAAAGGTTTCGACCAGAATACTGACGGGGCGAGCCAGCCCAATCGAATAACTCAGTTGCACTTCACACTCCTCCGCTAAACCAGTAGCCACGATGTGCTTGGCGGCATAGCGGGCAGCATAGGCGCCAATGCGATCAATACGGCTGGGATCCTTGCCGCTGAGGGCGGCCCCGCTGTGGCGCGCATATTCGCCATAGGTATCGATCGCCGTCTTTCTGCCGGTCAAACCCGAATGAACCGACGGACCCCCTACCGCCAGTGAACTGCCCAGATCGATAAAAATGCGGGTAGCCGCATCGGGCTGGATCAGTTCTGGTTCGAATACCACATCAATCACTGTTTCTCGCAGTTCGGAATAGAACTGTTTCAGATCAACCTTGTCCAGCAAAAACAGCGGGTCATGGCTGACCACCATGGTAATGCTGTGGATACGGTAGGGGCGGCGGTCTCGATACTCCACTCCCACTTGGACTTTGCCGTCTGGCGCCAGGTAGGGTAGAAGCTTCTCATGTCGCACTACAGAGAGGCGACGGGCCAGTTGGTGGGCCAGCCAGATCGGCAGGGGCATCATGGCTTCAGTCTGGTTGCAGGCAAAACCAAACACAGTCACTTGATCCCGGGCAGAAATTTGCTCAATTTCCTCATCCGATAACTGGCGGTCATCCAGGTAGCGGTTGCCACTTTCCGGTTGCTCTTTGACACTGGTGACCACACTACAGGTGCGGCTGTTAAAGTCGGGGTGGTCATAGCCCACCTGCCGAATCACCCGACGAGCAATCTTGGTCAGGTCAATCACCGCATCGGACTCAAAGCGGGCGGCAATGAAGACAATCGCGGTCGAAACGGCACACTCGGTAATCACCCTGGAGAAGGGGTCTTTCTGGAGAAACTGATCCACAATGGCATCGCTGATCTGGTCACACAACTTGTCCGGGTGGCCCTCAGTAACCGATTCGGAAGTAAACATGAAATCCTTTTTCATCGTGTCTGCCCCCTACTTCCTTTGGCTGGCTTCATTGCTTCATTGATGAATAATGGCACCAAGGCGCTACTGCCAATGACCGCCGCATCCCTGAGACTCAGGGGGGCAATCTGCAGCAATTGCCGCAGCCCCGGAAGCAGGGCTGACAGGAGTTGCAGCATAATCGATCCGGAAAGGGCGATCGCCAGATAGCGGTTGGCTGGTAAAGGATGTGGGCTAAACAGACAGCGGGCCTTGGACCGACAACTGATGGCATGCAGCAGTTGGGCCAGGGTCAGGCTCATGAAGCCAATGGTGCTGGAACGAGGCCCCCTGCCGTAATTGCCAATGGCGTAGCTGTAAGCTGCCAGGGCACTGGTGGAAAGGACGGCTGACTCACCGACAATGCGCTGAAAGTCTGAAGGTTGGATAATTGGTTGGGTGGGATCACGGGGCGGCTGGGTCAACACATCCGGTTCGGGTGGTTCCAGAGCCAACGCCAAGCCAGGAAAGATATCGGTAACCAGATTGAGCCAGAGCAACTGCATGGCGTTCAGTGGCTGGCCAATGCCTAAACTGATACCCGCCAGCATTACCATGATTTCGCTGAGGTTGGTGGACAGCAGGAAATGCACTGACTTACGGATGTTGTTGTAAATCGTGCGTCCCTGGCTGATGGCGATCGCCATTGTTTCCAGGTTGTCATCCTCTAGCACCACATCCGCCACTTCCCGGGCCACATCCGTACCCGTATGGCCCATGGCGATTCCCACTTCAGCGGCTTTCAGGGCCGGGGCGTCATTGATGCCATCGCCGGTCATCGCTACCACCTTGCCAGCTCGCTGCAACGCCTGCACCACCTGCAACTTATTGGCTGGGCTAATACGGGAAAAGATATGCACCCGATCGCACAGGACACTAACCACCTCCGGTTCCAGGTTGGTCAGGTCGGTTGAATCCAGGATTTGCAGTTGGGCTCCCTGGCTCAGGTTCAGTTCTTTACCAATTGCATAGGCTGTGGGACTCTGGTCGCCGGTGATCATAATCGTCTCAATTCCGGCTTGGTGGAAAACACCCATCACCTCCTTCACCCCTTTACGAATTGGGTCTGCCAAACCCACCAGGCCCAGCCAAACCAGGTTGTCATAGGTTTCTGCCTCCGGATCACTGGTATATCCGTAAGCAACACCGAGAATGCGTAAGCCATTGCCCGCCATGCGATCGTTTTCGGCTTCAATCTCCTGCCGTTGGGCTTGACTCAGCAGGGTGACTTTGCCAGTGTCAATCTGCCAGTTGCACAATGCCAGTACTTCCATTGGATTCCCTTTGACGGCAACGAAATGCTTCTCACCCTGATTGTGGTGCAGGGTTTGCATATAGTTGCGATCTTCTGAACGGTGTTGAATGCGAATCAGTGGATAGTCCTGGCGCACCTGCTGCACATCTATTCCCATGTGCAGAGCAACTTCCAGGAGGGCATTTTCCGTAGACGATCCCTTAAACAGAATGTCTGCTTGATTCCTCAGGCACTCGCTCTCGTTGCAAAGCACAATCACCTGCAGCAGTTTGAACAGGGCTGTATGGGCGTCGGAACTGAGTTCCAACTTCTCTGGAAATTGCCCGTCAGTCACCTGAATGCGGCTGTTGTCTGTTTGCAACTCAACCACCGACATTTTGTTAGTGGTTAGCGTGCCGGTTTTATCCAGACAGAGCGCCTGCAAGGAACCTAAGGTTTCGACCGCATTCAATTGGCGAATCAACACCTTTTGTCGGCGCATGTCTCGAATGCCCAGAGCCAGCGTCGTTGTGGCCACCGCCGGTAAGCCTTCCGGCACCGCTGCCACAGCCAGGGCGATCGAGGTCTTCAGCATCTCCAGCAGGCCAAATCCCCGCCACAACCCAACCCCAAACACAACCCCGCAAACTGTGCTGGATAACACGACCAGTTGGTTACCGGCTGTGTCCAGTTGTCGTTCCATCGGGGTTTCGGGTGCAGCCGCCTGCCCCACCAGGGTTTGAATTTTGCCCATCTCCGTCAACTGGGCAGTTGCCACCACCACCGCTAATCCCTGCCCGCCCGTGACTAGCGTTCCCATATAGACCATATTGCGGCGATCGCCCAGCGGCACTTGGGCATCGGGTAAGGGGGCCGCAGTTTTGGTAACGGGCAAACTTTCCCCAGTCAGGGCTGATTCATCCACCGTCAGATGCTGCGCCTCAATCACCCGGGCATCTGCCGCCACATAACTGCCTGGTCGCAGCACCAGAATATCGCCTGGGACAACCGCCTGGGCATTCATCTGACTCTGGGTGTGGTCTCGAATCACCCAGGCAGAAGGACTAGCCAGTTGCTTCAAAGAGCGAATGATCCGATCCGATTGGCTTTCGGTGGCATACCCAATAACCCCATTGATCAGTACCACCCCCATGATCACTAGGGCATCAGCCAGTCCTCCCGTAATAACTGAAATGCCGGCTGCTACCGTTAGCAAAGCCACTGGCATCGACTTAAACTGATCGAGAAACATGGCCAGCCGCGATCGGGGAGTGGCTTCTAGCAGAACGTTGGGGCCATATTGTTGCAGGTTGCGGTGAGCTAACTGGGAAGAGAGACCCGTTTGGGCAGAGGTCTGAAAGGCTGACAGAACTGTCCGAACTTCCTGAACATGCCAGGCTGGCACTACTGCTGGGATCAGCGGGTCCTGGCGACCTACAGGCACTTTCCTCGATCTATGAGGTCGAGATCGACCAGCAAAGCTAGCAATCGGAGTGGATGACCCTTTAGAGGATCCGGGGCGAGCCAGTGGGCTGGCCGGAGTTGCAATCGGGGTTGCAAGCTCAGATGGAATAGCTTCTGTGATAGGAGCAGTCCGATGGATAGGACAGGGCTGCCCTGATTGCCGTTCCTGCATCAGCCGTTCGATCACAGCCGCAATCCGTTGCCAGCCGACCAATGGCGTGGATGCTGGTTCTAGCGCCGTGGGATCAAACAAAACCAACACATTCCCAGTGAGTGAACTTGCTGAGACAGCACGAACACCAGCAGCCTGAAGCAGGTGAAATTCCAGATACTGTTTGAGAAAGGTTGACCCCCGTAAACCCTGAACGCGAAACCGGGCTCTTCCCTTAACAGCCGTATGAAGCGCTTGCACCAAAGACCGGCGGCTGGAGGGGCTATCGCGGTGATCGGCCATGATTCCACCTCACCGAGAGTTCCACCCTTGTACTGCGGACAACTCTCTGCAGACAACTCCACATTTATTGTACGGATCGCCTCCCCGTGCCTACAAGCAAACGTCAATAAATGACATGTTGAAGACAGATCGATGATGTATGATTGTCAAAGCTTTCATCTTGGAGCAATGCTATAGCGGTTCCTGATCGAACGCGGTATAGCAGAAGCCTTGCCGGAAAAGCATTATAGACATCGCTACATACCTCATACCAGCGAGAACCGCTATATCCTATGAAAAAATCTCGATTGGAGTTTTGAAGATCCCTGAAAGCAAGGATTTGTATATCTTCTGAATTTACGGGACTGGCGGGATTCGAACCCTCGACCTAGCGCTTAGGAGGCGCTCGCTCT
>CAZBTL010000237.1:0-6545 GCA_964494755.1 uncultured bacterium
ACTACGCGCTCAACGACACCACAAAAATCGGTGGTGTATTTGAGACATTGCAAACTCAGTTACGGTTTCAGGGCGGACGCAAAGTTCTAGAAACCGTCACCCGCATCAATGACTTTCGCAATACCTACATCGCCCACCAAGAACACGAGTTAACCGATAAAACCTTAGCTGAGCAAGAACTCAAGATCTGGATCGAGGCATTGCATATGATTGGAAGGTAAATGCAATGGATTTGCCAAGCGAGATAATAAATCGCTGGCGTAGCCTCGACCCAGGAGTTTGGAGCCGACCGCCGAGAGTCTATCTGTGAGAACCAGAAGTGGTCCGCAGCGGCTCATCTCAGTCGATAGGACGACCCATCCCAGAAGCTAAAGGATGATTGCTGTTTGCGTAAGTACATCAACCATTATCGACGATCCCGGGCCTGGAGCCAGCGATTCACAGTCCGATACTTGATGATCGGGCTCTGTCTGATTGGCGCCGGACCACTGTTTGGGGAAAATTCAGTTCAGGCTGACTTGCCGCCCGATCGCAGCAAACGGGGAATGGTGGTTTCGGCCCACCCGCTGGCCAGTCAGGCAGGGCTAGCGGTGTTACAGCAGGGCGGCAATGTGGTCGATGCGGCAGTCGCCACGACCCTGGCTATTGCGGTGGTGGAACCTTTCTCGGCCGGAATTGGCGGTGGCGGTTTCCTATTACTCCGCCAGGGCAAAACCGGCGAAATCAAGGCCCTAGACTTTCGGGAACGGGCGCCGCTGGCGGCCCGCCCCAATCTATTCCTGGATCAGCAGGGTAAGGTCAGACCGGGGGCCAGCGTCGATGGCTATCTGGCGGTGGCTACACCGGGCACTGTGGCCGGACTGTATGAGGTGCATCGTCGCTATGGCAAACGCCCCTGGCGGCAAGTGGTGGCTCCTGCGATCCGGTTAGCGGAGGAGGGGTTTCCAGTCAGCTTTCGTTTAGCCCGGGCGATCGCCCGGCGACCTGCCTTGTTGCAAAATCCAGCGGCCCGTGCCATCTTCAGTCCCAAAGGGGCGACTCTGCAACCGGGAGATTGGTTGGTGCAGCGAGACCTGGCCAAAACCCTGCACGCGATCGCTGCCAATCCCCAGGATTTTTATCAGGGTAGGCTTGCTCAGGCGATTACCCAGGACATGGCTGCGAATGGGGGGCTGATCAGCCAAATCGATCTCAGCCGCTATCGTCCGATCTGGCGGCAGCCGGTTTGTGGGCCGTTTCGGGTGTATCAGGTGTGTTCCATGCCGCCTCCCTCCTCCGGCGGCATTCTCCTGTTGCAAATCCTAAACTTGATGGCAGACGTTGATCTGAAAGCCTTGGGCTGGCATCATCCCGATGGTTTGCACCGGCTGATTGAAGCCATGCGGATTGCCTATGCCGACCGGGCTGAATATCTGGGGGATCCTGACTTTGTGTCCATGCCAGTAGCCAGTCTGATTAGCCCAGCCTATGCCCAGTTGCGACAGCAGGAGATCTCGGCGATCGCCCGTCCCTTTGACCAGGTGCGTCCCCTCAGTCGGGAACAACTGAAACAACTGATGCAACAGACAGAGTTAGCTGACACCAGTCATCTCAGTCTGGCGGATGGGGAAGGGAATGCGGTTAGCCTCACCTTTACGGTCAACTTGGGATTTGGGGCAGCCGTCGTGGTGCCTGGAACCGGCATCATTTTGAACAATGAAATGGATGATTTCGCGGTTGCACCTGATCAACCCAATGCTTTTGGACTGGTGGGCCGTCAGGCGAATGCCATTGCTCCTGGCAAGACGCCGCTGTCCAGCATGACCCCGACCATTGTCACCGAGAACGGACAACTGCGGTTGGTGGTGGGGGCGCCCGGTGGCAGTACGATTATTACCACGGTCGTGCAAATTGTGTTGAACCGGCTGGTGTATGGCATGGACCTTCGGCAGGCGGTAGCGGCTCCCCGGCTGCATCACCAATGGTATCCAGACCAGTTACGGGTAGAAGCCTGGGGGTTTGATACGTTAACCCTGCAAGACCTGCAACGGCGAGGTCATCGGGTGGTGGTTGGCGAGTCCTGGGGCAATGCCATGGCGATCGCTCAAACCCCAGATGGTTGGCTGGAAGGGGCCGCCGATCCACGGGGTGAAGGGGCGGCCTATGGTTGGTAGGTGAAACCACCTTTTTCCGGCTGAATGGACATAGGATGCTTCTATCGATCAACGGTTGAATTGTGATTTTTGGCTGGAATCATCTTCGCAAGGCGACTGAATATCATCAATGTTATGTGTGCGGTAGTTTTGAAGGGTTGCATCTCGGATCGGTGAGGTCTACTGACGGGGCGTTATGTTGCAACATCGGAGGCTGTTCGGATGTATCCACAATTCAAGTCGGTCAGAGTGGCCATTGCTCTCTGGTTACTGGTTGTTCCGGTGGCGGATCGGTTCCTACCTGGGCTGAAGCCCTTGCCAGTTGCCGCCCAGCCTGTATCGTCAACTCATTCAAAAGCAGAGGCGGATCGTCTGTTTCAGCAGGGCAACCAAAAGGAGAAACAGGGATATTTAGCTCCGGCGGTAGATCTCTATCAGCGAGGATTGAGCATCCGTCGTCAGATCGGCGATCAGACTGGGGAAGCCGAAACCCTGCGGGCGATCGCTGATATTTACGAACGTCAGGACCGCGACTTGGAAGCCCTGCAACAACTGCAATTGGCCTTAGCCCTGGATCAGGCATTAGGTAACCGGCGCGGGGAGGGAGAAACTCTGACCCTGATGGGTCGGGTTTACTGGAGTTTAGATGACTATTCCCAATCATTGGCCGTCTTGCAACAGGCATTGGCGATTCACCAAACTGAGAAGAACCAGAAATTTATAGCCAGAACGCTGACCCATCTGGGAGATACTGTCAATCGACTCAATCAGTATCCCAGGGCACTGGAATTGTTTGAGCAAGCGCTGCCACTCCATCGAGCAGCGCAAAATCGGCGAGGAGAAGCGGATGCCTTGGCCAGTTTTGGCGATGTGTATGAAAACCAGGGTCGCTATGAGCTGGCGTTGACTTACTATCAGCAAGCCCTTCGCTTATTTCGCACGGTCGGCGATCGCTGGGGCGAAACAGTGATATTGGGTCATATCGGCGGAGTTTATAGCAACCAGGGCCAGTATGCCAAAGCTTTGCAACAGTTTCAGCAGGGGTTGAAAATCGCGCGGGAGTTGGGTAACCGTTCCAGCGAACGGTCCTTTCTGAGTGGGATTGGTTCGGTTTATCGGGACCAATCTGACTATCCCAAAGCCCAGACCTATTATCAACAAAGTCTGGCGATTGCCCGCCAAATGGGTAATCGCTATGCCGAAGCAGGGGTTCTAGGCCGTCTGGCCCGCCTGTTCAATGAGCAGGGACAGTATCGGCAAGCGCTGGACGTTTATCAGCAGGTGTTGCAAATTTACCGGGAGCTGAAAAACCGGCCCGGTGAAGCGAATACACAACTGGGATTGGGGCTGGTTTACAGTAACCAGGGAAATTACAAAGCGGCTCTGGTGGTTTACCAGCAGGCGTTCAAAATTTACCGGGAGATGGGCGATCCTTGGAATGAAGGAACCACCCTCAGAAGGATGGGCCGGATTTATGCCAATCAGGGAGATTATGCCAGGGCTCTGGACTTCCATCAACAGGTTCTGGCTGGGCGCAAAAAACTGGGCGATCGGGCCGGGGAGGCTTCTGTCCTTTCCTCTATTGGTGAACTTTATGCCGAACGTAGCCTTTATGAGTCAGCGGTCAGTTTCTATCAACAAAGCCTGGAGATTTATCAAGAAATCGGCGATCTGATCAGTCAGGCCACGCTTCTGGTCAAATTGGCAGATGTGCAGAATAGTCAGACTCAGTTTGCCAGAGCCCTGGATTTCTATCATCAGGCTGCGATTCTGCGGCAACAGATGGGCGATCGCACCGGCCAGTCTGTGCTGCTTCGACGAATGGGAACTGTGTATCGAAATCAAGGTGAATACACCAAAGCCCTGGACTTGTATCAGCAAAGCTATCGGCTTGATCAACAACTGGGGAACCGTGCTGGTGAAGCATTGGTGCTGCAAGACATTGGAGCAATTCACCGCACTCAAGGCCGTTATGCCCAAGCATTACAGGCCTATGAGCAGTCCTTGACCATTTACCAACAGATTGAAGACCTATCGGGTCAGGCCAACAGCGCTGCCCTGATCGGATTAACCTATCGGACTCTGGGACAGTATCGGCCAGCCTTAGATGCCTATCTGAAAGCCTATGCCCTATATGCTGGGGCGGAGCGGACTAAACAGACGGCAACCGGGGTGAAGATTGATATCAATGCCAATAATCCTAAAGCGGCCAAGGACATTCTGATCGTAATCGGACAACTCTATCAAACGGTGGGCCGCCGCGATGAGGCCCTGAAAATTTTCCAGGCTGCTCTCAAACTGTCTCAGCGGGTTGGCGATCTAGCAGGTGAGGCAGCCTGTTGGGGTTTCATCGGGAATGTCTATTTCAGCCAGAAACAATACAGTGAGGCCCAGCAATCCTATGAACAATCGTTGAACTTGCTCCACCAAATTGGCAATCAATCCTCACAAGCTGCAATCTATCTGTTTCTTGGTAGTCTCTTCATTGAGCAGAAGCGATATCAGGAAGCTAGCCAATCCTTTCAGCAGGCCCTCCAGATTTCCCGTGCGACCGGCGATCAGGTCCGCGAAGCTTGGGCGTTGGAAATGATCGGCACACTGACAGCAAAACAGGGGCAAACCACCAAAGCACTGGACTGGTACCGATACGCTTTGGGGATTTATCGCAACTTGGGCGATCGGGTGAATGAGGCTACGGTACTCAGTGAGGTGGCGGATCTGCTGGAAACGCAGAAACACCCCGAATTGGCGATCGTCTTTTACAAGCAGGCGATCAATGTCATCGAATCGATTCGTCAGGATTTGCGCCAGTTGACTCGGGAACAACAGGAATCCTACACCAAAACTGTGGAAGACCCCTATCGTTCTCTGGCGACGCTACTGCTGTCTCAGGGGCGAATTTTGGAGGCGCAACAAGTTCTGGAACTACTAAAAGTGCAGGAAATTCGCAGCTTTACCCGTTCTGGCCGTCGCGATGAACCCCGCCGGAGCATGGCCACTAATCCTGCAGAAACTAAAGTTGCCAGTGTTCACGACAGTCTAATTGCCCTGGGACAACAAATTCTCGATTGCGAGCAAACTAAGTGTACCCAATTGCAGAAACTAAATGATCAACGGGATGGGGTGAGTTTGGAATTCAACCAGGCAATTCGGACGCTGGAACGGGATATTCGAATTAATCGCAAAAATGACCTAGCATTTGTTACGCCAAGGGAATTGGTTTCTAAAGCCGAAGAGATTGTTTCGGCCCAGCCGAAGACGGTGCTGATCTACACCGTGGTTGCTTCAGACAGGTTGGGAGTTTTTTGGTTTTCCCAGGGTGGAATCACTAAAAGTATTATTGTTCCAGGAGTGGGACAGCAACAACTGGGCGACACAGTGCTGAAGTTTCGCCAATTACTGCAGGATCCTCGCTCCAGCAGTAAGGACCTGCAAGCTACTGGCAAGCAGCTTTATGACTGGTTGATTCCGGCTTCTCTGCAAGCAGAATTAAAGGCCAACCAAATTCAAAATCTGGTCTTCTCCCTGGATCATGTGACCCGTTATATCCCCATGGCAGCTTTGTTTACCGGGGACCAGTATCTGATTGAGCAGTACACTGTATCGACGATTATTTCTGAAAATACGGACACCCGCGATCGCTTGCCGCCAGGAACGCAAAATACCGCTGTTCTTGCCTTGGGCCTATCCGATGCTGTGGCTGGCTTTGGGCCGTTGCCCAACGTGCCGATGGAACTGAATGCGATCGTGCGCCAGTCGTCAGGCAGTTGGGGAATTTATCCAGGGTTGAAGCGTCTCAATCAGGAATTTGACTGGCCAGCCCTGCGGGATAATCTGTCTGGCTACCGGATTTTACACATTGCCACCCACGGCAGTTTTGTAGCTGGTCGTCCAGATGAGTCATTCCTGCTCATGGGCAACGGTGAAAAGTTGCCTATTCCCAAAATTGAATTATTACGCAATCTGGGTGGGGTGCACCTGGTGGTGTTAAGTGCCTGCGAAACGGCATTGGGGGGAACCGGACAGAATGGCGCGGAAATTTCTGGCATCAGCTACTACTTTTTCAACGGGGGGGCCAAGGCTGTATTAGCAACGTTATGGGCGGTTAACGATGCCAGTACCAGTTTGCTGATGCAGCAGTTTTACAAAAAACTGGCAACGGGCAAATTCAGTAAGTCTGAAGCCCTGCGACAGGCCCAAATCAGCCTGTTAAAAAAGCACCTTACAGCTAAAGATGCCCCTCGTCGAGCGGATGTAGAGGTCACTGGTTCAGCACCCAGCGCACCCAGCGATTTAGCCACTGACTTCGCCCATCCCTACTACTGGGCTCCGTTCATTCTCATGGGTAACTCCTGGTAAGTATAGCGATCCGATCAGGATTGTGAAAGGTTTCCGCAGGAAATCCTTCTCACA
>CAZBTL010000238.1:0-6495 GCA_964494755.1 uncultured bacterium
CTAGTGTGTCCTGACTGAAGTTGATCCCTATCCCGTACACTAGAGGAATTGAACTGCTGGTTGATTGCTTTGTGAACTGATGGTCGAATTTATTCTAAAGGTGATGGGGGTGTCGATCGCCCTTGCGTTTGTAATTAAGTATGGCGGGCCGTTCCTGGCGATCCCGGCAACTCCTATTTCAGCGCTAGTTGGTGTTCTGACCCCAACGGTGGTGATGTTGCTCCTGTTGGCTTGGCGCTGGCAGCAGCAAAAACAACGGCTACAACCCTAATTCCTGATTGAGCTCTTGGCGTAGTCGGTAAATGATGGTGTTGGGTTCCAGTTGGTTGAGGATCTCCTGAATGACGCTGTTAGGTCCCTGGGAACCCCAACTACAGCCGTTTTCCAGATAAACCTGAACAGCTCGCCCAACGGCATAGGCCCCATAACCGGCGATCGCCCCCTGCAGTGCCCCAACGCTGGCTAGGGCTGGCAGGCTGGTGGCGCTGTCCAGGCCGGAAGCAGCCACGGTAGCGCTTTTGCCCAAACCCAACAACACGCCACTGGCAATCTGACTCAGGAGCAGGCTACCCGAACTAGTCAGGATGGTTTTCCAGAGTTTTCCGGCTTCGTGGCCGGTAATGGGCAGGCCGTAGAGATCAGATAGGGCGCGGATCATGGCCAGGTCGGAAATAGAACCGCCAATCAAGTCGAGAACGGCGATCGGGTTCAGCCCAACCGCGATCGCCTTGTAGCGAACAAACTTCCAGATCAGCGCTTCTGCTTCGGCCTGATGCAAGGTCATCATACGGCTGGCCAAGTCCGTTTCCGCATCTCGAGCCTGGAACAGGGCATTCAGCGCTAACAAGGTGGAGCCTTCCCGCTCCAGCACTGACAGGATTTTTTGCTTCAGGGGTTCAATCTGGATCGGCGGTGTTTCCCACTCGTAAGCAACACTGCCGTCTGGCTGTTCCACCCGCACCTGAAGTGGAGTGGGGTCGGCGGCAACCAGAACAATTTCATTGGCCGACAATAATTGTTGCAGGGATTCACCGCTGCGACTTTTGGCCGCCAGCCGCTGCAAGTTTTCGTAAATCGCCTGACGGCTCTGATCGGGATAGAGGTCAATCTTGTTGAAGACCAGCAGTAAGGGCTTTTGAGCCTGACGCAGGTCGCAGAGCGCCTGATATTCGGTGCGGGTAATGTCGCCCGACACCACAAACAGGATCAGGTCGGCCTGCTGACTAATGGTCAACGCCATCTGGGCCCGCGTCTGGCCATCAATTTCATCCAGACCAGGGGTGTCAATCAATTCGATAGTTAGTTGGGGGGCATCGGTTTTGCGATCGGGTACCCAAGTAACGGAACGGGGCGCCTGGGTCACCCCATTGAGCGGGCCAGTGGGCAGGATTTTTTGACCGACGATCGCATTCAAGATGGCCGATTTCCCCTGGCTAACCAGCCCAAAGACAGCAACCCGAACCACCCCGCTATCCAAATTTTTCAGCGTCAGCGACAGGTTTTCCATCTGGCGTCGCAAGCCGTCCTGCTCCCCAGAGGTGAGCAGTTGGTTGCGAGCTGACCGCAAATACTGGTTATAGCGAGTCAATACCCGCCGTAAGCTGATACGGGCCCGGTTCAACTGGCCATCCCGGCTAGGGGTTGGCTTGGAGGGGGGGATTTCAATTGGAGGGGGCAGAGGTTCCATCAAGGTCGGGCGCCATTGCACGCATACCAAATCCATTCTCATCCAGAATTTGCAGCTCTGGAGTAGGGGTAACCGAAAGGGGAGCCGTCGTTAAGTCTGGCAAATTCAGCGGCAGATTGAGCGGCATCGCCCCAGGTGGCGTCGCTGGCAAGGGCGGAACTGGCCCCACTACATCGGGTATGGGTAGCAGCAGGGGGGAAGTGGCCGTGGCACTGGGCGGCGCCACCGCCAGTTGGGGTTGGCTACTCAGGGCTGGCAGCAGACGGTTGACCGCTTGTCCGACAAAGGATTGCAGGAGGGTGACCTGTTGATTTTGTTGGAAGACGTGTTGCAACACCTGGCTAAAACGTTCGATCGCGAGCGGCGGTGCTTCTGTCGGAGTCAGGTGCGGCTCCTGCCCCTGGAAGTATTCGATTAAACTCAGTCCGGCAATGCGAGTCAGGTAGGCGGCACTGATGCCTTGCAAACAGCCACCTGCCACAAAGGTCAGGGCATTACTTTTGAGCAGCGTGCCGATCGCCTGGGAGGACACCTCCACCAAGCCCAACTTCAGCATCAAGCTGCCGAGGCTAGTGGCCATCTTTTGGGCCTGTTGGAAGGACCACTTTTGTTGATAAATTGCCCCCAGATCCAGAATCATCTGGGCATTGATCACCGCTGTCGCCAGCACATCCAACGATGGCAAGGGACTGGCGAAGGCAGTTGCCGCTGCCACCCATTGATACTTTTCCACCACCGGCACAGCGCGCACCCGGCGGACATCATTGAGCACAGTTTGGGCCTGAGTTTTCAGCGATAGGGCATGGTGAAAGGTGCTGGCCAGCACCAGTTGGGGCCCTTCCTGCTGCAAGATCTGGTCTAGGCGCTCAGTCAGTGGCCCAATTTCCGGTTGGGGCGTTTCCAGCCATTCCGCCACCGAACCATCCGGTTGGTGCTGCCGCACTTTGATCGGCCTGGGGGCAGTCGCGATCGCCACCACATCTTCGGCTGCCAGTAAGCCCTGAGTGCGTTGCTGCATCTGGTTCAGGATTAACTGCCGGTCTGCTGGCAGATATTGGTCCTGCTTGCCCAACACCAGCAGCAGGCGCTTATAGCCAGCCAATTGTTGGATCAGTTGTAGTTCCGATGCCGTCAGATCACCCGTGACCAGCACCACTACCAGGTCAGCGAGCAAAGCCTGTTGCAGTGCCTGCTGGTCCGCTTCCAGGCCAGTACTGGACTCAGCCGCAAAACTCGGTGCTTCCTGAATCTGCACCTGAAAACTGGCTGATCCAGTCCAGTTGGCTTGCAAGTACTGAACCAGCGTGGTTTTACCACTGCCTCGGCTGCCCAGAATAGTCAGGGTCAGGTCGGTACGCTCCAGACCCGCCGCGATCGCCGTCATCTGGGACTGCAAACCCGACAAATCTGGCTGCGACACCAGACTACTTTCGGTGGGAGCCTGCACCTCCACTGCCAGTTGGTTGAGCACCCGCTCCGCTTCCGCCAGGGTTCGTTTCACCGTCGTTGCATCTACCGACCGGGCGGGTGGAAGGGTTGCCTTTATGGGATCTGTCCGATTCTGGAGCCACCAGATCCCCGTCGCGATCGCCCCAGCGAATAAACCGTAGACCAGCCATTCCCCCAACAGGTGGTTGAGGATTTCCAAGAAACCAATGACCAGAACAAAAAGCATACCCCCAACCAGCAGGGGTCGTTGCAAGGAATGGGCCATACCAGACAGGGACGCATTTGCAAAAGCATCCCCATTCTAACGGGGAGAAGGCTGTCAGAAACTTGCTGCCAAAAATT
Organism: uncultured bacterium; assembly: GCA_964494755.1. Lineage (GTDB taxonomy): Bacteria > Cyanobacteriota > Cyanobacteriia > Leptolyngbyales > Leptolyngbyaceae > CAZBTL01. Next base: position 3,479 of record CAZBTL010000238.1, read on the forward strand.
AACCCCCAGCCACTGAGGCTAGGGGTTGATTAACTTGGTGGCGGGGCATGGATTTGAACCATGGACCTTCGGGTTATGAGCCCGACGAGCTACCAGACTGCTCTACCCCGCGACGCCGCTTATTTAATATAGCGGTAAACCGGCAAAAGTGACAATGGAGCCACAGGATTTTTGCTAATCCCGTCAGTCTGCAGCAACAATTGATTAACTGTAAAAACTGATTTACTGGGGTTCGAAGGCCGCTACCTGATCATTTTCTGAGTTGTAAACATCCATTGGCAGTCCAGCATTATTGGCAATCACCTGCAAGGCATCTTTCAGACTGTCCAGATGTTGCATGACTCCACCCAACGTGTTGACATCGCCGCCCTGGCCAACGATGAAGGCGGTGCGAGCTGCCCGTTCGTAGGCCCGAGTCAATTGCACCCGAATGCGATCGCTACTAATCGTAAAAGTACAAATGGTGGGAGACCCAGCACAAACTCGTTGCAGGTCGGTCCGCACCTTTTGTAGTCCCACCGCTGCTTGCAACTGGGCCGAGGACTGCTTGAGCGCCGTTTCATAGGTAGGAATCAGGGGTTGCGCTTGCTCGAAGAAGAACGTTCCCTTAGGCACTTTTTGGGCTGCATTGAGAGCCTGCCGCCAGGTAGTGGTGGCCTGACTCCACTGATTTTGCTGCTCTAGCCGACGGGCTGTTTGCGACAGGCTGACAGCCTGGGTGTAGGACTGTTTACCTAGGAGTTCCTGGGCGGTGCGATCGCGCACGGCTGCCAGTTTCGGTTGATAGTCCGTCAGTAATTGTTGGGCTTCGGCGTAGTGGTGACTGGACGGCGGAATCCGCTGCACCGTATTAACCGCCACCTGCCAGGTTGCCTGGGCTAATTGCCATTGCTCCGGAGACTTGGCGGCGGCCTGGCGACTAGTGGCCAACTGAGCAGTGGACTTGGCCGAGGCAATTTGCTTGACTGCCTGCTGATCCGCCACCAGTTGCCGTTCTGTGTTGGCCAAAGCCCCCCGATACATGGCCAGACGTTGCTGGGCCGTGGGATAGAGGGGGTTGCTGGAGGGAATTCCCTCCAATTGGGCGATCGCTTCCCGCCAGAGGGTTTCCACCGCCTGGGTATCCGTACTGGATGTGGCTGAGGTGCCTTTCTGGACTGCCTCTGCTGCCTTTTGGGCTGCCACCACCATCCGGTTCAAGGCCTCTGACTGAACCTGGGAAGTTTGCAGCAGGGCGTTTGCCTGAACATGCCAGGTGGACCAGATGGGAATGCTGGCTAACTGCTGGTTGGTACTGACCAACTGCTGGGCCAGCTTTTGCAAGTCTTCTGGAGACTGAGCCGTTTGCGCCTGTTTGACCGTTTCCTGGTTTAGCTGCTGAGCCGTCTCGATCGGTGGGCAACTACCCATCATGCAAGGACGGGTAAACACCCACCCCATACCTCCTAGCAATCCCAACACGCCAACCCCCAGGGAAATTGCCAACACTGGCAGTTTACGTGTGGTCTGTTCGTCAGCCTCAGATAAACTTGCGGGGGAGGCTTCGGGGAAGGTCTGCAATTGTCCTGGCAACTCCAGATCAGCAGGATCCAGCATGGGGGACTCTATCTCAGAGGAACCCTGTTCAAACAGCACCGCATCTTCCAAGCCCATGACCGATACCTCACCCGTGGCAGCCTCACCTGCTTCGCCCAGTAACCCTGCCTCATGTGCATCCAGAGCCACCTCGCCAACGGGCGGATCCAACAGGGTGGGGGCGTCTTCAGGATTGGCACTGTCGGTCAAGGGGGGACTGGTTTCTAGGAGCGGCTCTGGGCTATCTGGCCGCTCAGCCGGTTGGGAAAGGACAGCCTCCGTCTCAGGCAGATGGTAATCGAACTGGTAAAAGCGATAGGGACGATCGGCGCCCAGCCTTCGGAGATAGAGCTTGACCAGACAAGGGTCGGGAACTGCTTGCGGCTGATAAATCTGGGCGATCGCAGTGGCTGGTAGCGCAGCCATTGACTGCTGCACGGCGGTCAGAATCCCCTGCGGAGCCAGGCTTTCATCCGGGGGATGCTGCACCAAGATAAACAAATCCGCTTGCTTCAAAGCACACTGAACTTGCATGGGCAACGCGGGTAGGGTCGTCTGCAGGGACTCCTGCAAATGACCAGCCAGAGCCTGCAAATTCCCTTTGGATATGGCGGTAGTCATGGCCGAAAGATTCTTGAGCCGTTGCTGCTTCCATGCTACTGCCTGAATTAAAAAGCAGAAAAGTGGATTGAACTACCCGCCGCCAGAATCAGCGCCATCTCTCAGATGATCCAGTCAAGTGCCACAATAGGAGCATCTGGGCGATGCCCTCTCTTGCATCAGAACTGGACAGCAATGAACGAAACCCGGCTGATCTCCACTCCGATTGTTTACCCCGAAACTGACGGTCAACCGATGACTGAAAGCGATGCAACCCGCGATTACTTGATCTATTGCATTGAAGTGTTGCGTCTTTTCTTCCACAGTCGTCGTCAGGTTTATGTTTCAGGCAATTTGTCCATCTATTACCAAGAGGGCAATCCCAAAGCAGTACTCTCTCCTGATGTATTTGTTATCTTTGGCGTCAGTCCGCACCAGCGTCGCAGCTATAAAGCCTGGCAGGAAGGGGGCAGGCTACCGTCTTTTGTGATGGAAATTACCTCACTCACAACCCGCAAACAGGATGAAGTTGAAAAACCCCAGCTCTATGCCCGTCTGGGAGTGCAGGAATACTTTCAGTATGATCCCACGGCTGATTATCTGCGGCCCCAGTTAAAAGGATATGAACTGATAGAAGGCACTTATCAACCCCTACCACTAGAGGCTAACGCCGACGCCATTCCCTTTATTCACAGCTCGGTGTTGGGTTTAGACCTGCGCCTGCAGACGCCTCCTCAACCATCAGGATCGCTCCCGCGGCCTCAAGAACTCCGTTTTTATGATCCCCAGACAGGTCTGACCCTGCTCAGCCGTGAAGAAGTAGAGCAAGTCAGGGAGCAGGC
>CAZBTL010000239.1:0-6492 GCA_964494755.1 uncultured bacterium
TTTCCTGATCCGCAGAGCCAACTGAGCACCCCGCGGCAAATTTGCCCCTCCTCTAGGCTGGCCGGATGGGGGGCGGACGGTACTGGGACGATTTCAGGACACCCGCTTGAATAACCTGAAAACAGAACACCCAAAGGACTGCTGAATCAGTCATTTAATCAGGGATTGGGGTTTCAGGAGGCGATCATGCTGTCAGTGAAATGGAAACCATTTTTGACCAGGGTCGTATGTTGGGCGATTGCGGAAGTGCTGCTCACCCTCCTGGGATTGGATAATCTGGCGGACTACAGCGAGTATCTGTCAGATCGTCATTCAACCATTGTTCTGTGCAACTAACGGCCTGCCGAATTGAGGGACGATTTACTCCCTCGCCCGCCAATCATGGAGGGATTGAGGAGACTTCCCTGACCGGAACCAACTGATTCAACCAGCCCTAGATAGACAGTGACGGACTACTTACAAACCAGGAGATGCTTTATGACGACGACCTATGCCTACGAAACCGCTTACAAGAGTGCTACCAAAGTCAACTGGCGGATTGAAGATATCATCGGTGGCGAGAAGCAATTGGACTTCAGCAAGCGATTGATGCCAGAGACGCTAGCCAGGGTCAATGGGATTCAATGCTTGAGCGATCGCGAAAAGCTCAAATTGAACCAGATTCGAGGCAACAGCTACTTGCATTTGTTTGGCTTGGTGGAAGAATTTATCGTTCCCTCGGTGATTAACCACGTCAACCAAACCGGATTGGAAGACATCACCGCCACCCAGGCCCTGCTGCATTTTGCTGAGGAAGAAAGCAAACACATTCGCCTTTTCCGTCGCTTTGCCGAAGAGTTTGAGCTTGGCTTTGGCAGTCGTTGTGACGGCATCGGCCCGATTCGGGATATTACCCAAGCCGTGCTCCAGCACCATCCGCTGGGGGTGATGCTGGTTATTCTCTACATCGAATGGATGACCCAACATCACTATTTAGAAAGCATCCGAGACAACTACACGGAAACCCTCGATCCCCAGTTTTGCAGTTTACTCAGAAACCACTGGCTGGAAGAAGCCCAACATGCCAGCCTGGACACCCTGATGGTGGATCGCATGGTTCAAGGTCTGGATGTACCAGAGGTGGCAACGGGAGTGGAGGACTTCTTCAAATTAATTGAGTTCCTGCATGGTGGTCTGATGATGCAAGTGCAACTGGACCTGGAAAGTCTTTCACGGGCCACAGGTCGAACCTTTACGGACGCTGAGAAACAAGAGATTCAGGCTATTCAGGAGCAGTCCTATCGGTGGACCTTCATTGGTTCCGGTCTGACCCATCGTAACTTTGTTCGCACCTTCAATGAAGTCAGTCCCAACCAGTCTGCCCGCTTAATTGAGGTGGCTCGAACCTACAGCAGTTAAACACCGCCTGGCAAAGGGCAGGTCGCTTCCCTGGCTTGCCCTGGTCCATTGCTTCCTTAAAGAGTTCCTACAATCAACCCAAACTGTTCGCTAGCAAAAGGAGTTTCTCCGATGGCAACCATAACCATTCCCCTTTGGGTTTTGTTGGGATTTGCGGCCTGGACCCTGCTGACTTTGTTTACCACCGTTGGGATATATCGCTGGAGCCGGATTCTAACCGGGCGAGCGGCCATCAGCGAGTTCCCAGCCGACAGGCCCCACGGAGCCGACTGGTATCGTCGGGCCCTGCGAGCCCACGCCAATTGTGTGGAGAACTTACCCGTTTACACCGCGATCGCGGTTGTCACCGTCGCCACCGGCATTCACAGTCCCGTGCTGGACCGGCTGGCCATCATCCTGCTGCTGGCTCGCATCGGCCAAACTCTGGTGCATGTCGGGTTCCAGCAAACAGATCGAGTGGTTAGCGTTCGCTTCACCTTTTTCTTAATTCAGGTGCTTTGCATGGTGGGCATGGGCATCACGGTGGCGACCAGCGTTTAGTAAAGCGTTTAGTAAAAAAAGGCAGGCTAGACGATGAATCGCTCCCTGAATCAAAAATGGAAAAACCTGTTGCTCCTGGCGATCGCTGAATTGCTGGCTATGTGCCTGTGGTTTTCGGCCTCGGCGGTGGTTCCCCAGTTGACCCAGGAGTGGAAATTATCCGGGGGCCAACAGTCCTGGCTGACCATGAGCGTCCAATTGGGATTTGTCCTGGGGGCGCTGATCAGCGCCGCTTTGAACCTGGCCGATCAGTTTGCCGTGCAACGCTTGTTTGCCCTGGCGGCGATCGCGGGGGCGGTTTGTAATGCCAGCATTGCCCTGTTGGTGCACCAGCCGGGAACCGCCTGCATTCTCCGCTTTCTGACTGGCATGACGCTGGCAGGGGTGTATCCCACCGGCATGAAGCTGATGACTAGTTGGTGCAAGCGCGATCGCGGTCTGGGAATTGGTCTCCTGGTTGGAGCCTTAACCCTTGGCTCTGCCCTGCCCCACCTGCTAACCCTGTTTCCAGGGATTGGCGGGGCCGGAACGCTCCCCTCCTGGCGGTCTGTCCTACTGATTGCCAGCATGGTTGCCCTGTTGGGGGCTGGCATCATGGCTCGCTCTGTCCAAACCGGGCCCTTTCTGGCCCCTGTGCCCCCGCTGAACTGGCGCTATGCCAGCGCTATTTTCACCAACCGGGCCGTGCGGTTAGCCAACTTTGGCTATTTGGGCCACATGTGGGAACTGTATGCCATGTGGGCCTGGGTGCCGTTGTTCCTCTTAGACCGCTATCGCCAGGCTGGCTGGAGCGTAACCTCGGCCCACGTAGCTGGATTTGCCGTGATTGCGATCGGGGGCCTGGGCAGCATTCTGGCTGGCATCCTGGCCGATCGCTGGGGCCGGACAACCATTACTCTGATCAGTCTGGGCCTTTCGGGCGGGTGTGCCTGCCTGGTGGGGTTCTTTATCCAGACTCCGTTGCTATTAACAATCGTCTGTCTGATATGGGGCTTTGCCGTTGTCGCAGATAGCGCCCAGTTCAGTGCCGCCATTAGTGAACTGAGTGATCCCCGCTATGTCGGCACAGTCCTGATGCTGCAAACCAGCTTGGGCTTTCTCCTGACCCTGGTGACCATTCGCATCATCCCCCTGTTGGCCCATCAGCTTGGCTGGCAATGGACGTTTTGGGTGCTGGCCCTGGGGCCGGTGTTTGGCATGATCAGCATGTTGCGGCTGCGCCAGTTGCCGGAAGCGTCCCAGATGGCGTCCGGCCACCGATAATCCGGACTCAGAAGAATTTCATCTGACTGAGTTACTTTTTAAGAGCAATTCCTCTTAATAGGAATAAGTATCACTACTATACATAATATGAGCCTCAAAGCTCTCCATCCAGAATGGTCGTGGCTATTCTAAGCATCAAGTTACTAGGTGAATTTACCCTCTCTTATAGAGAGGCTCTTTTAACTAGCGTTACAGCTGATCGCCTCCAGGCATTGCTGGCCTACTTGCTGCTGCACTCTGATGTCCCCCAGCCGCGCCAGCTGGTAGCCGTCCAACTCTGGCCGGATACAACCGATGCGGAGGCTAAGGCCAATTTGCGCCGCCGACTCCATGATCTGCGCCGCCACCTACCTGACATTGACCAGTGGTTGCGAATTGAGACCAAAACGGTTCACTGGCAGTCTGATGACAGTTGCCAGATTGATGTCATCGATTTCGAGCGGGCGATCGCCCAGGCCAGCCATTGCCAACAAGCGGGCGATCTAGCCGGTGTCAATCAGGCGCTCAGTCAGGCCGCCGATCTCTATCAGGGTGACCTGCTGCCAGTCTGCTATGACGACTGGATTGTATCCCCACGGGAACAGTTGCGACAACAGGCCATTCAGGTGCATGACCAGTTGATTTCCCGGCTGACCGATTTGGGCCAGACGCGGGAAGCCATGCCCTATGCCCAACGGTTGTTGCGGTTGGACCGGCTCTATGAACCTGCCTATTGCCATCTCATGCGTTTACATGCCCAGGACGGCGATCGGGCTGGGGCTTTGCGGGTCTATCACCAGTGCATGACGGTCCTGCGCGATGAGTTGGGGGTCAGTCCCAGTCCAACCACTTGCAAGCTGTACGAACACCTGTTGACCCTGGAGGATCAGTTCCAGACGGATCAGTCGCGCCGCACTCCAACAGAAAAGCCATTCTGTGAAGCGCCGGACTTTTCCGTTACCAGGCCTGATCGGCGACCCGAGGCCTCCCTCGTTTCTCCCCCAGCGGCGCTTGCCTTCCCCTTAATTGGCCGGCAGCCGGAATGGGCGCTGATGCAGCGGTGGGCAGCTCAGACCGACTCCCCCAGTTGTGAGTTGCTATTGCTGCTGGGTGAACCTGGCATTGGCAAAACGCGACTGCTGGAGGAACTGGCGAATCAAGTTGGGGCGACTGGTGGCTACGTTCTGTGGGGTCGGGGGTTTGCCGCCGAAATGCTGCGGCCCTATGGCGTCTGGATTGATGCCTTTCGGGCGATTCAGGCCAACGAGTTTCTGGCCGAACTGGCCCGCTTGACGACGGCTCCCGCCATGGCCGATCAGGGGCTGAATCGCAGTCGTCTGTTTGATGCAGGGGCTCAATTCCTGACCCAACTGGCCAGTGACTATTCAACCGTTTTGGTGGTTCTGGATGATATTCAATGGCTGGATGAAGGGTCGGTCTCATTCTTACATTACGTGGCGCGGATTCTCAGGCATGTCGCTGTCCGGTTTGCCTGTGCCGCCCGCAAGCAAGAGTTGGAGTTAAATCCGGCGGTTGCCAAATTTCTCCAGTCGTTCCAGCGAGAACATCGGCTGCAGAGAATAGAAGTCAAGCCTTTGGACCCGGCTCATACGGCAGAACTGGCCCATCGCATCAGGCCTGATTTGAGTGGGGAAGAGATCTTTCTCGATAGCGGTGGCAATCCCCTGTTTACGTTGGAAATTGCCCGGGCCTGGTCAGAATCAACGGCCTTGTTTTCCAGTGATCTGGCGACGCTGATTCAAGGACGCTTCGAGCAGTTAGAGGAACCCGCTCGAGATCTGATTGCCTGGGCAGCGGCGTTGGGACGCAGCTTTAATCCAACCATTCTGGGCCAGGTCGCCAGCTATCCACTGCCTCAATTGCTGACGGCGGTCGAACAGTTGGAACAACATGGCATGATTCGGCCCAGCAGTTCAGGACAGGGGGAATGTGATTACGACTTTGTGCATGACATTGTGCGCCAAATTGCTTATCAACAGTTGTCGGAACCACGGCGGCGGCTGGTGCATCTACACATCGCCCAGGCTTTAAATGGGCTGGTGGTTAGCCAACCTGGATTAATTGGCGACGTGGCGCACCATGCTTCGCTGGCGGGCGATCGCCTACTGGCGGCCACCGCCTGTCTGGGAGCTGCCGAACGGAGTTTGCGCCTGTTTGGCTATGCAGAGGCGTCTGGACTGGCGCAACAGGGGCTGCAACAGTGCCAGACTCTGGCTCCTGCCACTCGTCTGCCCCTGCAACTGAGATTGAGGCGAGTCTATGTCAAAGCTGGGGTGCGCACTGATCAGGTCAGCCAACTAGAGGCTGAGCTCCAGCATTTGATTGAGGAAGCCGCCGCTTTAGGGTTGAAGGATGAAGAAGCGATCGGGCTGGAAACTTTGATCATTCTCAGTTATGACCACGGGAAATTGACCCAGGTGCAGCAGCACTCCCTGCAAGCAGCGGAACGGGGTCGCTCAGCCAGTCCCACCACCACCGCCTATATGCTGGCCCATACCGGCTCCTGTCTGGCGGAAATTGGGCGGGATATTCCCCGGGCCGAGGCGCTGCTGCTGGAAGCCCAGTCTCTGGCGGATCGGGTGGGTCTACAGACCATTGATATTCCCTTTGGTTTGGGCTGTATTCGTCGGTATCAAGGAGATTGGGCCGAATCCCGACAGTGGTTGGAACAGGGCTGGGAAATGGCCCAACGGACCCAGGACCATTGGCGCGAGTGTACCTGTTTAACCAATCTGGTGATGCTGGAACTGGAAGTGGGCAATACCCAGGCTGCCTGCGACTATTGCGATGCCCTGATCACCGTCACGGCCCAGATGGGAGAAGGCAGTGAAGCCCCCCATGCAGCAGCGCTGAATGCCTTGGCCCACTACATGTTGGGGCAACCAGGAGCAGATGACCCCCTGGCGAGATCGCGCCAGACCCTAATCAAAATGGACTCGCCTCGGATGCTGGCTTATGTCCAAACCCTGGCCGCCGAATATGATTTACAGCAGGGTCGTCTGAAATCGGCGATCGCCCGAGCAGAAGAGGCTTTAGCTGCAGCCCAGGTGGTCAACAATGCCAGCGATATCAGCCTGGCTTGGGCGGTGATTATTCAAGCCAGCCTGACACTGGGAAATGCCAACTGCGCCCAGCAGCATTTTCAGAAGTTGACTGAGCGGGTTAAAGAGGGTTCGTTGAATCAGCGGGCCACACTAGCCATGCAGCACCTCCGCCAGCAGCTAGAGTGAGCGATCTCGTAAGCTGTTAATCATCTAAAGCGCACAGCGATACAATCGTGTAACCCAAGAC
>CAZBTL010000240.1:0-6461 GCA_964494755.1 uncultured bacterium
CAGGATTGTGAGAGGTTTCCGCAGCAAATCCTTCTCACAAAGCCCTTTCACCATCCAGTCTTTCACAAATCATTTAGGATTGCTATAGATTCCTAGTTGGAGGACAACAGCGGCAGGTCAGCCATACCAACAGCAAACAGTTCCAGCCGCCGACCGCCATCGGCCGTATGGGTCAGGTGCATTTCCAGGTAGCGATCGGGACGATAGGGCAACCGCTCTGGCCATTCGATCGCCACAATCCCCGGTTCCACTTCTATCCCTTCCCAATAGACTTCTGGATATAGGTCGGCGGTAGCCGCTGGGTCAAGCCGATATAAGTCCAGGTGGTAAAGCGGTATGCGTCCACCCTGATATTCGTTGATCAGCGTAAACGTGGGACTATCGATCGCATCGGGGATAGCCAGCCCTTCTGCCAATCCCTGTACCAGGGTGGTCTTGCCAGCCCCCAAGTCACCTTGGAGCAGCAGAACACTCCCAACCGGCAGGGTGCGGCCCAGTTGAAGGCCCAGCGATCGGGTAGCGGCTGCATCGGGTAGTTCCAACACCATGGAACGAGATAACAGATTGGCATTATTGGCGCTGGGCTGCTTGTCCTGGCGCAGTATGGCTGGCTGGCTGGACTCGTCAGGCTTGTTGAGAGAGGCGTTTGACATCGGCTCCGGCTAACATCTGGTGGGTTTCTTGCAGCAGGGCAGGAATTTTGTCGGCATGGGGGCTGTTTTGCAAACAGTCTCGCAGTTGATTGGCATCGATGGCGTCTGCTTTAGCTCCAGGAAACCAGTGACTGGCCTGACCCAGCAGGTTATACCGCATTTTGGCATAATCGACTAAGTCGTAAGCAATAGCCAGATTCCGCAGCCAAAGAATTACCGGAATATTCAAGCCGCCCGGCGTTTCTTTGGCTTGGGGCAGGCCAACCTGCCAGGTGCGCCACCAGTCTTCTCCTAAACGGGCGATCGCCGCTGCTTCCAGCCGTTGCAGAATCGGTGGCAGAATTTCGTCTGCCCGATCCAACAGGTCTAACGTGCGCAGGTGTTCATCAAAATCACCGGGTTGGCTGGCGCCCACACTCAGGGTATGGACCAGCGGATGCCCCTTACCCAAGGGATAGCTGAGACAAAACAGGTCATTAAACACCATCGGACTGAGGGGAGCACACAGCTCAACCAACCGTTGGGACGGTTTGTACAACATGCCCCCTTTATCAGAAGGACTAATGATAAACACGCCCATATCATGCCGGGTTGCCGCTTCGATGGCTGGCCAGTTGTTCTGGTTGATGTAGTACCAGTGCAGGTTCACGTAGTCAAACTGGTCTGTCTCGATCGCCTGCAGAATCACCTCCGTGGGCCCATGGGTAGAGAAGCCAATGAACCGAACCTTACCCTGTTGCTGCAGGTGACGGGCCACATCCAGACAGCCACCCGGTCTGAGACAGAAATCCAGTAATTCGGCAGTGTTGATGCCATGCAACCCCAAGAGATCGACATGGTCCAACTTCAGGTAGGCCAGGGACTTGTCAAAGTTTTGCCGAAATTCCCGGGCATCGGCAACGGGAATAACTTTCGTCTGGACAATCATGCTGTCCCGTGGCAGTTTGGGCAGGATTTGTCCCAATTGCATTTCGGAACTGCCATAGCCCCGGGCGGTTTCAATATGGTTAATGCCAACTTCCAGCGATCGCCGAATGATCGCTTCCAAACTTTGTTGGCTGTCTAGAGGCACCTGCGCCATCGGCAAGTCTTGCCACTGATACTGATAGCGCATGCCGCCACAGGAAAAGACTGGCATTTGCAGTTCTGTCCGGCCAAATCGTCGATAGTGCATAGTGTTTTGACCCATCGTCTAGCGCTTTAACCCCGATGCTCAGATATTGCCTCACTATTGCGACAACTGACTGCCAGCGTGTAGCAGCTCACTTCAATTAGCTCATACCAATTATCTTTAATGATGAGCATTACCTGACCCCTCCCAACCTCCCCTTACCAAGGGGAGGTGCCGCAGGCGGGGGGGTAAATTCTATGCCGCATCAGATCAAATCGGTATCAGCAATATCAATCGAGTTTTTGTCTACTGCTTGCGACAGAGCACTGGCGGCCAACCGTAGATCTAATGATGTTATCCTCGGCACGATCCATCCAAGCAGGTAGGCCATTGGATTGAGACATACTGCACAGATCTCAAGGAGACCCCCATTCTAACCAATCATGCGTTCCAGGCAATGCCAGGGAAATACCCGATAGCCAGCGCTACGGCTCAGGGGTTGTCTGCAACAAAACCACTGCATAGGCGGCAATTCCTTCTTCCCGGCCAGTGGCGTCCAGTTTTTCGTTGGTGGTGGCTTTAACGCCGACCTGATCCGGTTGCAAGTGGAGAACGCTGGCCAGGCGATCGCGCATATCAGCAATGTGCGGTTTCAGTTTAGGGCGCTCGGCAATAATCACTGAATCGATGTTGCCAATTTTCCAGCCCTTGGAGTGAATCAGTTGATCGACCTGAGCCAATAGCTTGAGGCTATCCGCACCTTTCCATTGCGGATCCGAAGGGGGAAAGTAATGACCAATATCCCCCAAACTGAGGGCTCCTAGCATGGCGTCCATAATGGCATGGGTCAGAACATCCGCATCACTGTGTCCAAACAATCCCAGTTCATGCTCAATCCTGACTCCTCCCAGGATCAACGGCCGTTCTGGAACCAGGCGGTGAATGTCGTAACCGTTACCAATGCGAATCATAATCAGCCGTTATCCTTAAGCTTTCAGTGGTCAGCTTTCAGCTAAGCTCCTGCGGAGCCGCTATGCCTAAAGCGGTCAGTCGTCAGATTTCAGCTTATCGCATGTTGTTCTTCCACCAGCGCACGGACGTGAGGCTGTTAAAGGATGCGCCGTGTATGCATGGCGGGTGCTGTTTACAGCATGGCAGTCACATCAGGAGATTGTTATTTGTAACAGGACAACCGCCTCAATTCTGTATTAGTCCTTAAATCCCGGAGAGTCAACCAATTCATTGTGGTAATCAGATTGCATAGTAAACAGATTCGTTGTCATTAAGCAGAGAGCTTTGCCTTATGCCCAGGGAATCAGAGAATAATCGGGGATTGGTGCGCTACGAGGATGTGGGCGACGACTATCTCCACAAACGCCAGTTACGTCGCAGTGCCGGTTGGGTGCTTTTGTGGGCGCTGGGGGTGGGCGCAGTCATTTCCGGTGACTTCTCCGGCTGGAACTTTGGTCTAGCAGCTGGAGGATTTGGCGGGTTGGCGATCGGCACCTTCCTGATGGCCGCCATGTATGTCTGTATGGTCTACAGCATCGCTGAACTTTCGGCCGCCTTACCCCATGCCGGTGGCTTCTACTCCTTTACTCGCAATGCCTTTGGCCCATTGGGCGGCTTTATTTGCGGTGTAACAGACACGATTGAGTATGTCATCACTCCCGCAGTGGTTGTCTACTTCATCGGTAGTTACATGCAAACCCTTTTCCCTACGGTGCCAGTGCCGGTTTGGTGGGTGTTGTTTTATGCGGTGTTTGTGTTTATCAATGTCCGGGGTGTGGAGTTGACCCTGAAGGTGGGACTGGTAATCACGGCGATCGCGGCAGCGGTTCTGCTGATCTTTGGTCTAGCTGCCATTTTTTCTGGCAAATTCCAGGGCGATCTGCTGTTCAACATTCCGCCTAACACTGGCAATCCCCAGTGGTTGCCCTTCGGCTGGGGTGGGGTGTTCAAGACACTGCCTTACGCCATCTGGTTTTATCTGGCCATTGAACAACTGCCACTAGCTGCCGAGGAAGCCCACGACACCGTTCGAGATATTCCCAAAGCACTGATTTGGGGAATCGTGACCTTGCTGGGCTTGTCGTTGCTGGTCCTGGTGTTGAATCCTGGGCTACCGATTATTTTTGATATAGCGGATAACGGTAAGGTAACTGAGACCCTAACCGGTGCTGCCGCTGTTGCCAAAACCGGCGCCCCCATTGCCGATGGTTTCAAAGCCATTTTTGGCGATGGAATGGTCACCAAGGCTCTGACGGTTCTAGCTTTAACTGGCTTAATTGCCAGCTTCCACACGATTATCTATGCCTATGGGCGAGTGTTATTCTCCCTCTCCCGGGCTGGCTACTATCCCCGCTGGATGTCGATTGTCAGTAAGTTCCATACCCCCGCGATCGCCCTCATTCTGGGTGGTCTGATTGGCTTGGGCTGTGCTGCCCTGATCCAATTTGCTGGGACCACGGTAGGACCCGCCTTACTCAACATGGCGGTGTTTGGAGCTGTAATTTCCTACACCCTGGTGATGCTGGCCTATATCAAATTAAAAGTCAGTCGGCCAGATCTGGAACGGCCCTACCTCAGCCCGTTGGGAATTCCAGGCGCTGCTGTGGGAGCCTTTTTGTCCATCGTCGCCCTGTTTGCTTGCTTCTCCGACCCGGCTTATCAACCTGGAGTTTGGGGGGTCACCGTTTTCTTAGTGGCCATGATTCTCTACTTCCTGTTCTATTCCCGTAACAAGCTAGTGCGGCGGGCTCCCGAAGAGGAAGAAGCACTCCTGGCCAGAGCGATGCGGGAAATCGAGCAACCGGAAGTGTTGGGCAAATAGACAGCTAAGGAGATTTTGAAGCGAAATATTGCCAGAAAAAATTGATCTGCTGTGGCGGTGCAGCATTTGGATCCTAATTTTTCGGTTCACTCAGAGACTGACGGCCAAATGCTATGTTCGGTCGCGGGTATGCTTTTTCTCAGCAACGTCCTAAGTGTTTAAGTCAGGCAGGCTGCCAGAGGGAAGCCTTTGCCGGTACTGTCCGAATGAGGAAATCAATGTGCAGATACCATTCCATCTTCTGTTAATTAACGGCGATCGCGTCCCTGCCAGTGCCGACCTGGCAACGGATCTGATCGACCCAGCCACAGGGCAAATCTGGGCTAGGGTAGCAGCGGGAACGGCAGATGACATTGATCGAGCAGTCCAGGCGGCCAATCAGGTCAGGGCAAGTTGGCGTCAGGTCAATTCCCGCGATCGCACCCGCCTCCTGCTAAAACTGTCTGGCTTAATCCGGCAACATCAGGAAGATCTGGCCCAGTTGGAAAGCCGCAATGTCGGCAAACCCATCCGCGAAGCCAGGGAAGAGGTGGAACTGGCAGCGGACTGTTTCGAGTATTACGCCGGAGCCATCAACAAGATAGGGGGGACGGTCAACCCGGTGGCCGCCGCCGGAACCAGCCTCACCTTGCGGGAACCGATCGGCGTCTGTGGCCTGATTGCACCCTGGAACTTTCCCATTGCCATCACAGCCTGGAAAGTTGCCCCAGCCCTGGCCATGGGCAACACCCTGGTACTCAAACCCGCCACCCAAACGCCGCTGACGGCCCTGCGGTTAGGAGAACTGGCCCTGGAAGCCGGTATCCCTGCCGGAGTGTTCAATGTGGTTCCTGGTGAAGGCCCGGTGGCTGGAGAAGCCCTGGTGCGCCATCCCCTGGTGCGCAAAATCTCCTTCACCGGCTCTACGGCGATCGGCTCCCATGTCATGCGGCTGGCGGCTGACGATATCAAGCGGGTGACGCTGGAATTGGGAGGCAAGTCAGCCAATCTGGTTTTTGCCGATGCCGATCTGGACAAAGCGGTGCCCAAAGCCATGTGGAGCGTCTTGGGTAATGCCGGACAGGACTGTTGCGCCCGCTCCCGCCTGTTGCTGGAACGGCCGTTGTACGAGGAGTTTTTGTATCGACTAAGTCAGGCATTTAAGGCCCTGAACCTGGGACTGCCCTGCCAAGAAGAAACCGAAATTGGAGCGCTGATATCCTTTGCCCATCGCGATCGGGTTCGGCAATACATTGATCTGGGTCAGCAAGAGGGCGCCACCCTGGTCTGTGGGGGTGGACTACCGGACCAGCCGGACCTGCAAGCTGGGGCCTTTTTGCAACCCACCATCTTTGCCGACGTCCAGCCCAGCATGAAAATCGCCCAGGAAGAAATCTTTGGGCCGGTGATCTGTGCCATTCCCTTTGATACCGAAGCAGAAGCGATCGCGATCGCCAACAACAGCTTCTACGGTCTCTCCGGCTCCATCTGGACCCAGGATATCAGTCGAGCATTACGGGTTGCCAAAGCGATTGAAACAGGAGTAATTTCCATCAACACGGGGCACAGCGTTCACCTGGAAGCGCCCTTTGGTGGTGTCAAACGCAGCGGCCTGGGTCGCGAACTGGGACTAGCCGTGCTGGATCACTACAGTGAATTAAAAAGTGTCTTTATTGCCGAATAGGGGATTGATGGGTAGTTTAACCATCTAGACCAAAAGCCACCCCACACAGGTCACTGGCCAACAGCAAACACTCAAAGCCGTATCCAGGTTCTTTGACAGGTTGCCGAAGGAGATTTCCAAGCGAAAGATTACTGGCAAAAGTTTGGCTGCTATAGCGATCCGATCAGGATTGTGAAAGGTTGCCGCAGGAAATCCTTCTCA
>CAZBTL010000241.1:0-6432 GCA_964494755.1 uncultured bacterium
GCGGGCGATCGCAATGGGAACGAACCACATCCAGCAGACACAGTTCAGCCCCTCCCAAATTGCCACTCTGATCCAGAAAGAGAATCTTCATGGTTAAACGGATGCGCAGCGAACCCTGTTAGGAAGCCAGTAAGACCGGATCATCCTCACCATAGGAAAGTTTTGAATGACTCATAACCTGTCGATGGGCCTTTTCCAGACAGACATTTAAAGTTTGTGCCAGAGCTTTCACATGGGGGTCTCCTAACATGGCCGCATGACCACCTGGAACAGAATAAAGGTCTAATACGGCCTTGGTTCGGGGTT
This sequence comes from uncultured bacterium, assembly GCA_964494755.1. GTDB lineage: Bacteria > Cyanobacteriota > Cyanobacteriia > Leptolyngbyales > Leptolyngbyaceae > CAZBTL01. Next base: position 307 of record CAZBTL010000241.1, read on the forward strand.
GCCAGCACTTTACCGGATCAAAGTTGCACCACTCCAGAAACTCTTCCCGATTGGCTGGTTGAAAAAATGTGATTGCTCCATCGTAAACACCAGGTAAATAAGGTTGCTTGGCTCGGCCGAGAATTTCTATCAGCCAAGCTTTCTTGTCTGAAACACTAGCAGGAGAACCCTGCTGAGTAAATTGAGAGGCTGATGATGCAGGCATAGAATCTGCGACGGACCGTTTCATAAAGCGCTCAACAACATACCTGGGGCCAGCTTTCAGAGAGTAACGAATGTGACGAGTAATTTTTTGTCTCATTGAAAAAGGCTGGAGATCATTCTGGGCAAAGGTATCCAACAGAACAAGGAGCGCAATCGGTTGCCCCTGTTGTCGGAGTTGTTGTGCTATTTCAAATGCAATAAGGCCACCAAAGGAGTAACCAGTCAGCAGGTAGGGACCGTGTGGTTGAACAGTTTGGATCTCTTGAAGATAGGTTGCAGCAAGATCCTCTAAGCGCATTTGTCTTAACTCTCTGTGATCCAGCTCAGAAGCACATAAGCCATAAAAGGGCTGGTCAGGTTTCAGGTATTTAACTAATGTCTGATAACAGTTCAGCTCTCCGGTAACATCATGCACTGCGAACAGAGGCAATTTTTTACCATTGGGCTTAATGGCAACCAGTGGAGATCGACATTCACGTTGCTGGGGTGAAGTCAGAACCTCAGCTAACTCAGCGATTGTTAAGTTCCTGAAAATGGTGTCTGGCGGTAGTTTCTGATCCAGAGTCTGCTCAATTTTGGCCAATAAAGCAACTGCCTGGAGTGAGTCTCCACCCAGAGCAAAGAAATTATCGAAGATTCCGATTTGGTTCAGTCCTAAAATTTCACGCCACAGATCAGCCAAAGTCTCTTCCAATGGTGTTCGAGGTGAAATAAATTCGGCTTTTAGCTGAGCCTCAAGAACTTGGGCCAACCCGATTCGCTGCAATTTACCAGTTGGCCCCTTAGGAATGTCTGCCACAAACACCACCTGACTGGGCACTTTAAAAGCCGCAAGGCGATTAGCCACAAATTCCCGCATGTCCTTTTCAGTTGCAGATCGATTGGGCTTGAGGACAATTGCTGCGGCAATATCTTCTCCCAAACGGGGATGGGGAACAGCAAAAGCCAAAGCCTGTTGGATAGAAGGATGCTCTAGCAAAACCTCATCAATTTCACGGGGCGAAATGGTTTCTCCGCCCCGGTTGATCATCTCCTTGAGGCGGCCTGTCAAGAACAGATGGCCCTCATCGTCTAAATACCCCTGATCTCCCGTCCGAAACCAACCATCGCTAAAACTGTTCTGATTGGCCAACGGATTATTTTCATAGCCCTGAATGACGTTAGGACCTTTAACAACAATTTCTCCAATGGTATTGGCTGGCAAAATATGTCCACTTGCATCCATAACTGCAAGCTCTGTACCAACAGCGCAACCGGCAGATCCCAGTTTGCGTAGGTTTGGAGAAAACGGCGTACTGGTCACTTGTAAAGTCTCAAGCGTGGCATATGCTTCAATAACCGGGACTCTGAACAGCGTCTCCAACTCTTTCAAAACCGCAACAGGTAAGGCCGCTGATGTTGAACGAATGAATCGCAAGGATGTATTCAGAGTGTGCGGAGCTTGGGCGGCGACCGAAAGGACGGCCTGGTGAATTGTCGGCACTGCCGAATACCAAGTTGGCTGAAACTCTTCCAGCCAGGCAAAGAAACCCATTGCATCAAAACCTGGTACACAAACAACACTGCTCCCGGCTGCAATGGAAGTTAAGCATGTCCCAACCAGACCATGGCTATGGAAGAGCGGCATGACGTTTAAGCAGCGATCGCCCGCTTGCAGGTCTAACGACGCTTTGATGTTGTTAACCGATGTCCATAAATTGCGATGGGTCAGAGGAACAATTTTAGGTTTGGACGTTGTTCCAGAGGTTTGCATGATGAGGGCAATGTCATCCAAACGAACAGCCCCAGGCTGACCACCTCTTGCTGGTTGTCCATTCTCCGGTTTAACGGTTCGATTGGCTTGCCAGAAATCCCTGCCAGAGTGGAGGACAAAAGTCCCAGCCTCCGATCCTGGCCTCTGTTCCAACTCGACAATCGGAATCCCTAAGGTCTGAGCCGCCAACCGAGAGGGGGAGGCCATTCCTGCTTGAACAATCAGGGTATCAATGCTTAATTCCTGGAAATAGGCTTCAAATTCTGACTGACCATAACTTGGATTAAGGGGGGCGCTGATGGCAAAACTACTGACAGACAAAAAGCAGACAAACATTTCCGGTCCGTTGGGCAAAACAATCGCCACCCGATTTCCCCGACCGACTCCCATCTGGACTAACGCTGCCATGGTCTGGTCAATTTGCGCCTTTAAACCGCTGTAGGTCAGCGGTTGACGACTAGGAGCAAGAATCGCGATCTCATCAGGCCTCTGGCTGGCTTGACCTATGAGCACTTGATGAATTGTCATCGGCTCTGACAGCTCTTGCATATCGAATCCATTACAGGTAAATCTTCCCTATACCAGACTTCTAGGCGTTGCGCCTGAGTCCGTACATTTAAGATGGGAAATCGGTCAACCTCACAGAATCTTCATCAAGCGGGTGGGGTTTCCAATTTTCTCTGTCTGGTCACCAGAGGAGATGGAAGGACCTTATGCCAAAAGAACCGTCTCAACCGCTTGACTAATGCGTTGCCAGTTGAAATGATGCACTGCATAGTTGCGACAGGCATCCCGAGCGGGCAACAATAAGTCTCCCTGGATCAATTGAGTCACCCGGTCTGCGATCGCCCCTGCCTCTGGTGATTCCGTCACCAATTCAGGACAAAAGGGCGCCACCACTTCCGGCATGCCACCGACGGGGGTACAGAGAGCCGGAGTGCCACAGGCCAGAGATTCCACCAGAACTAAACCAAAGCCTTCCAAACTCTGACTAGGCACGACCGTCAGATCAGCGGCCTGATAGGCAATGGGCAACTGGCGATCGGGCAAATAGCCCAGTAGTCGGACCTGATTTTCCAGGGATCGTTCCCGAATTTGTTGTTCCAGGGATTCTTGCAGGGGACCTTTACCGGCGATCGCTAACCACACCTCCGGCACCTGTCGCTTGACCTGGCTAATAGCCGTCAACAACTGATCCAATCCCATGCGATGGACTAATCGGCGGGGGGTAAACAAAATGGGCCGATCCAACGGCCAGCCCAGTTGGGTGCGGGCTTCCTGTCGCGATAGATTGGCCTGAAATTGGCTGGTATTCACCCCACCGGGAATAAGGTGGATTTTGTTCCAGGGAATGCCATAGGTTTGGTGCAGAATCGTGCCAAAGGCTTGACTCAGAACAATAAAGCGATCGCAGCGGCGATAGACTTGTTGTTCCATCCACTGCTTGAATCGAATATTGAGACCAACCTGTCCCTCCCTGGCGCTTTCCATCGCCCAGGGCCCGTGAAACGTAAAGGTGATCGGCACCCCCGCAGGCAATTGGGAAAGCATCGGCAAACTGTAGAGGGCAAAGTGCAGGTTGACCGCATCCGTGCCCACCAGAGGCAGTTGGCTCAGTCGTTGGCGAACTGTCCACAAACGACGGGGCAAGAACTGCCTGGGAGAGGCCAGATTGTTTAGCGTCAGCCCAGGGGTGCATGAGCGATCGGGCAACCCCACGCCACAAAAATTGACCGCATGCCCCTCTGCAACCAATTGATGGGTCAATTCGAAGACATAACGACTGAGACCGCCCGGTGCCGTCGGGAACCAGCCCATCCCAACACACAGAATCGACGCCGAGCTAGAGCCCAGAGCCGTTCTGGGTGGAGTAGCCCCATCACCGATTGCAGTCACGACTGCACCCGCTTCGGTTGTCGGTCCACAATCCACATCACCAGATAGTAGTAAACCGTAAACAAAATTCCTGAAAAGATCTGACCGCCAATTGGCCCATGCCAAAACTCAAAGGACTCCTTGCCCCAGTAAACCGAGGCAAAGGTCAGCATCATAATTCGGGGCACATTGAACAACAAAGCCAAAGCAATGCCAACCAGCGTGGCTTTCAGGATGCTGATCCAGCTTTGCTTCAGCAACAACCCCAACAGCAGGCTGGCCAAGGCAATGGTAAATGCCATATCAAAGCCGCTGCAACCGTTGCCCACCAGTACTGATCCAGCCGGTAGCGACACAATTTGTCCCTGGGCCTGAGCCGGTTGTCCAATTATGCGCAAGGCCTGGGCGCTGACAGCCGCCATCGAGTTCTCCAGGATATTAGCAGGCGTCACCATCATCCAGATCTGATAACTGATGAACCCCCAATCCGGATAGAGGCTGAAGAGCAGCCAGATTAAGGAGGACAGATGGTGTTGAAAGAACCTGGCTCCCCAGGAGCTCCAGACAATGCCCACCACCATCACCATGGCCAGGAGGGCCTGGAGCGAAATCGAAGACTGGCAGAAGGCAACCAGCAAGGCTCCGCCCAAAATTAACAAATAGCCCAACACCTGTTCTTCTTCATTGGCGTGCAACTGGGCCAACTGACGGCGGTTTTTCCATAATCCCTGCAACCCCAGGTAAGTAAACCCTAAATTGAGCAGAACCGAAGAGCCCTTGGCGGTGGACTCCCACATAACAGACAACCAAAGCGGCACATAGAACAGAACAATCACCACCAAGCCGAACGTAATCAGTCGATTGTGATTGGTCCGAACACTTTGCCGCAGCAGTTGCCCAAGTTTCTGCTTGATTTTTAGCCATTGGATGGCGACGGTTGCCGAGCTGGAAGAAGTCATGGCGAAGGGGGGCTGATTTTGGAACCGTTGTGCAGTTAGTCACGCTCTGGAGCATCTAGACAATTGTTCTAGAACTGGAAGCAGTTTCCCGGAGAAATTGATTAAACTTCCGATGAAAGAAGAACAGAGAGTTCGTGAATTTCCGATAAAGGCGATCGGCTGAACCCCTTTAGTAAAAGCCCCTTAAGAACCGGCCATGAAAAAACCGTCCTCACCGGATGAATCAGAGAGGACGGTTTCAACCAGTCACTGAAACGCTAACCGGCAATGGCGTTGGCGTCGCAGCACAGCCTCAAACCAAACAGTCTGAGGACAGCTTAAGCATCCGCAGCCTCTGCCTTTTGCTTGCGCCGCAGCAAACCAGCGCCAAAGGCAATTAAACCGGGCAGCAGTGCTGGCGTCGGCACAGCCCGATATTGGTAATCATCTGTCTCAAAAGCGGCTTGGCTTGAGGATAGTACCACCTTGTCAAAGTACTCCCCAGGATTAGCCCAAAAGGCCACATACTTATCAATATTGTAGAAAGTTTGTGGAGTGTTTAATCCAAGGAGGCTTGCAAGGTCAGTCCCAGTTACGGTCTGAAATGGAGCTACTGCACCCGGCTTATAAAAGGCAACACTGTTGTAACTATCAACCGATCCCCATAGAAAACTGAGTACATGCAAGGGCTGCTGGAAGGAGAGCGTAACAGGCGAAGGAGCACTGGGATCCGTCCCGCCCAGCGTCAAATATTGAGTTGTATCATCGAGAATCGACGGGTTATCAGAACCAGGAGCTCTATATTGACCAGCTGCACTCCCTTGCACGATCGCCCCACCTTGATAATTAGCTGTATTACCATCTGGACCGAAAGTCAGGCCAGAAGGAGAAGGAATTGTTCCGGGAGGGGAAGAATCAAAGGTAACTAGAGTCGTGCCAGGAATTGCAAAAGGTGCATCACTAGCCCAGATTGTCAGCGCGTGTGCAGGTGCATTAGTAGCAGCAACAGCAACGGCGACCGCCGCCGCTGAAACAAGTTTGGTTGTATTTAAAACATTCATAGCCTCTACCTACCTCTAGGTACAGTATTTGGTTCTCGAGGCTGCCTCTAAATAATGAGCGGGAGATTAACCTATCCATCAGTCAAAACACCCGTCACATTTTAACAGCCTGGTAGTGCCCCAATGGTAGAGAAACCGTTACACCCTATTAAAACCTAACTTACTGGACCTAACTGTTTCCAGTTAATATAGCGCCAGTATAGCAATTGAGTGGATTCTACGAAATTCTACGGGTAGCAACCAGCAATTATAAATTCGAGAATAGTTAGGATGTATTACCGGTGATAGTTGGCGT
>CAZBTL010000242.1:0-6288 GCA_964494755.1 uncultured bacterium
AACTATCGGCAATGGCGGAGTAGATTTCCAGCCTGCGTTCCATCTTCGTCTTCCCCTGACTAAACCGGGTTGTCCTATGGCTGATTTGCTCTCCATCATCGAACTGGGCCATCCCCTGCTGCGCCAGAAGGCCCAGCCAGTTCTGGATATCCACAGCGATCGCATCCAGCGTCTCATCGATAACCTAATGATGACGGTCCGGCAGGTCAATGGGGTAGGAATTGCGTCACCCCAAGTGGGCCAGGGCCATCGGCTGTTTATTGTGGCTTCCCGGCCCAATCTGCGATATCCCACGGCTCCGGAAATGGCTCCGACCGCCATGATTAATCCCCGCATCCTGTCCCACTCCAACGAGGTGGTCAAGGATTGGGAAGGCTGTCTTAGTGTGCCGGGTTTGCGGGGCCAGGTACCGCGCTATCAGGCGATCGAGGTGGAATATACCGGGCGGGATGGCCGCCTTCACCAGCAGGAACTGACCGGGTTCGTGGCCCGCATCTTCCAACATGAACTGGATCACCTGGAAGGTCATGTCTTTTTGGACCGACTCGAAACCAATCAGGATTTGTTGAGCGAAACCGAATATCAACGCCAAATTGTCGGTGCTCCTACAGCCTGATTGATTCGCCAACTTGCATTAACTGGTACTGGCTAGCAACTCGTTGCTGCTTCAGAGCCGCTGCAAAGGCAGTCGGTGTGCCGGGCAGAGAACTTGATTGAAATCCGCCTGACCGCCATGCGCCAGTTTCTGGCAGATTTCCCGACGGGACTGGAGCAAGGCCGCTATCTCAACATTGCCCTGCCCCACCTACCGTTCGCTGACCAAGCTTTTGATCTGGCCCTCTGTTCCCATTTGTTGTTTACCTATTCCGATCAACTCTCCCTGGAATTTCACCTGGCGGCGATTCAAGAGATGCTGCGGGTTGCATCGGAAGTGCGGCTCTTTCCCCTCCTGGTCAACATGACCGGCGAGATTTCGCCCCACCTGGCAACGATTTGGCAGCACTTCCAGGATGCGGACTGTCAGGTAACGATCGAAACCGTCAGCTACGAGTTTCAGCGGGGTGGCAATCAACTCCTGAAAATCATCGCGCTTGAAAAAAATCATCGCGCTTGAAAATAAAAGAGCAGGTCTCCCAACTGGATAAGCGGGAATAACCTGCTGAGACGTTATGTGAGGAGTGAATGGTTATTAGATTAACCAGCCCCCATGACACCGTTGTGACAAGAAAATGACAATTCCACTACACCTCACCACTGCCGACTGATGGCAAGGTAAAGAAGAAACAACTGCCGACGCCGTGGGTGGACTCGAAGCGTATTTGTCCCCCCTGATTTTCCACTAGCACCTTACAGAGGGACAGACCCAAGCCAGTTCCTTCAATGTGCTGGCGATCGCCGTGCTTCACCCGATAAAACCGTTCAAACAAATGCGGTTGGTCTTCCAGTGGAATGCCCAATCCCTGATCGCGCACCCAGACTTCCACCCAGCCAGAGGGCAAGCGATGGGCTCCAATTTCAACCGGACTGTGACTGGGCGAATATTTGAAGGCATTCGACAGTAGATTAGCCAACACCTGCGACACCTGCCAGCGATCGCCCCAGATAACTGGCAACCCTGGTTCAAACATCCCCTTGGCTTGCAGGGGCTTAAAGTCGGCTAACACCTCTGCAGCCAATTCCGGCAGTGTAAATTCGGTTGGATGGGTTTCCAAGACGCCAGTTTCCAGATCCCGCAAGGCTACCAAATCACCCAGCAGTTCCTGCAAGCGATACACCTGATGCTGCACTAAAGACAAAAATTCCTGCCGCTGTTCTGGTTCCAGACAGGGCTCCGCCAGCAACTGAACGGACCCACTGAGAGTCGTCAAGGGAGTGGCCAACTGATGGGTGAGCAGGTGCATCAGTTGGGTCTGGGTGGCAATCTGTTGTCGCAGGGCCTGATTTTCCAGCAAAAGCTGTCGCACCTCCGCATCAGGCTGCACCACTGGCTCAGAGGCAAATGGCTCCAAGCAGGCAGAATTCGGTTCTTCGCTGGGGGGCAAGGGAGAATGAACCATTGACGTTACAAAACTGGACTGGCCCAGAGACAGGCGACGGCAGACAAACGCATGGTTCACCATCACCTGAGATGGGAAATAAAACCCACTGGATTAATCAAATATTTACATAATTTTACAAACTTTGGCCACTGCTAGTGGAATTTGCTGTAAAGAGTGTTGTAACACTTCGTTGGGACGGAATCAAAAGTGATTCAATAGGACACGGTCATCCTGTGTGTGTCTTTTATTGCAGGACTTTCAAAACTTCCTGATGGAAGGCTCCCAGCCTTGCAGATTGGGGAATAGATCCCTCAGGGGATTTCCTGCACTGAAGTTGCCCTAAGCCCCACGGCCCTTGCCTCCGATTGTCCCGCCAAACTGAGGTGAAAACAGTTGAGCCTCCCCCAAGCGGAGAAGTTCGGAGGAAGTGAGGGCTGTTGAGGTCAACCAGCCTCAGAAACATGTTCTGCGGACACAGGCCGCAAAGGGGACTAACCCCTACTACCAGTGAAGGGGGCTGCCAACCACTGGTACACTCCGGCACTGGTATCTCCCGTCATAGAAATCTCCTAATGCCCGATCACTGTATTTTTCAACTCTGAAAGCGCAATGGTTAGCTCGGTCCCCGCAGTTCGAGAGGCTTCAATTTCCATTCCCCATGTCCAGGCTGAACATGAGCGCATCCTGTCGGCCATTGATGTGGGGACGAACTCCATTCACATGGTCGTGGTGCGAATCCAACCCACCCTGCCAGCCTTCAGCATCATTTCCAGGGAAAAAACCACCGTTCGCCTGGGCGATCGCGATCGACAAACTGGCAACTTGACAGCAGCGGCCATGCAACGGGCGCTGGATGCCCTACGGCGCTGTCTGACCATCTCAAAAAGCTTGAATGCCGAGCAGGTGATTGCAGTCGCCACCAGTGCCGTGCGGGAAGCCCCCAACGGACGGGATTTTTTGCACCAGGTTGAAACAGAACTGGGGATGTCGATCAACCTGATCTCTGGCCAGGAGGAAGCCCGCCGGATTTATTTGGGAGTTCTGTCCGGTATGGAGTTCAACCTCCAACCCCATGTGGTGATCGATATCGGCGGCGGCTCCACCGAACTAATCCTGGGCGATGGGCACGAACCCCGCAGTCTCAGCAGTACCAAGGTGGGAGCCGTCCGCCTCACGGCTGACTATATTTCCACCGATCCCATCAGCCAGGTGGAGTTTCAAACCCTGCAAGCCTATATTCGGGGCATGCTGGAACGGGCGGTGGATGAGCTGAAGGCAAACCTGCGCCCGGGGGAAGTTCCTCGCATGGTGGGGACATCCGGCACCATTGAGACCCTGGCGATTCTGCATGCCCGAGAAAAGCTGGGCACCAGCCCCAGTCCCCTGAATGGCTACAGCTTCAGCCTGCAAGATCTGCGGGAAATAGTGAATCGGCTGCGTCGCCTCAATTACGAAGCTCGCGCCCAGTTACCTGGCATGAATGACCGGCGGGCTGAAATTATTCTGGCCGGAGCTTTAATTCTGCAGGAAGCTATGACGCTGCTGGGTCTGGAGTCGATCACCATTTGCGAGCGATCGCTGCGGGAAGGGGTGGTGGTTGACTGGATGATCACCCACGGTCTGATTGAAGACCGGTTGCGCTATCAAAGTTCAGTGCGCCAGCGCAGTGTGTTGAAAATTGCCCAGAAGTATCGGGTCAACCTCAACTACAGTGAGCGGGTGGCGACTTTTGCCCTCAGCCTGTTTGACCAGACCTGCGGCAACCTGCATCAATGGGGCGAAGAGGAGCGAGAACTGCTATGGGCCGCCGCCATTTTGCATAACTGTGGCCACTTTGTCAGTCATGACGCCCACCACAAACATTCCTACTACCTGATCCGCTACGGGGAGCTATTGGGCTTCACCGAAACGGAAATCGAAACCATTGCCAATTTGGCCCGCTATCACCGTAAAAGTGACCCCAAAAAGAAGCACGACAGCTACCGCAACCTGGCCAGTAAACGGCATCGACGGGTGGTGGATCAACTCAGTCCCCTGTTGCGTCTAGCCGTGGCCCTGGATCGCCGCCAGGTTGGAGCCGTGCAACAGGTGATTTGTCAGATTCAGCCGTCGCTGAAGGAGTTTCGCCTGTTAGTCTACCCCTCCCGTCTGGGTGACACCTGTGCCCTAGAACTCTGGAGCCTGGAGCAAAAAAAAGCCAGTTTTGAAGCGCAGTACGGCTTGAAATTGGTGCCCATTCTGGAAACCGCACCGGTTGGCATAGCCTGGTAACCGGCTGAAACCGTTGGCAAAACGAGCCTGCCTGCTATCTACAATTCGGTTGTCGCAGGCTGCTGAAAGCCGCGCTTGGTGAAACAACCGTCATTTCAGACACTCACCTGAAACAGTACAGAACAAGCAAGGTTAGCAGTTTTGGTTGCAGTCAGGAATTGGTTTATGGTTCTTCCCACTCCCGTCTTCTGGCGACGCTGGTCTGGGTCGGTGGTGAGTGGGCTGCTGGCATTGCTGGCACTCGGTCTGTTGATTCTACTGGCGGGGTGCCAGGCGGTTCCTTTACAGGCTGGGACGTCGCACAACAGCCAGTTGGTCTTAAGCACGCTGACTGATCCTAAAACCTTTAATTACGCCAATAATCAATCCTTTCCCAATATCTTTTTGTTCGCCTACGAAGGGCTGACCCGCGAAAATGGCGTGACTGGCGAAATCGAACCAGCCCTGGCGGAGTCCTGGCAGATCTCACCGGATCACTTACGGATCCGCTTTACCCTGCGAGCAGGACTGTACTGGTCCGATGGCCAGCCGTTGACCGCGGACGACGTGGTCTTTACCTATCGGGATATTGTGTTTAACCCAGAGATCCCGGTGGATGCCAAGGATAGCTTGCGGATTGGCCTGGAGGGGCAATATCCCACGATCCAAAAGCTGGACGATCGCCGAGTGGAATTTCTGCTGCCAGAGCCGTTCGCCCCCTTCCTGCGAGCTACGGCCGGTCCAGATGGGGTAATGATTTTGCCCAAACATGTGCTGGCAGACAGCCTGCGTACCAAGGGTGCCGATGGTAATCTGGCGTTCCTGTCTACCTGGGGCACTGACACACCTCCCCAACAGATTGTGGTCAATGGGCCCTATCGCCTGGACAGTTACACCGCTGGCCAACGGCTAGTTTTTCGCCGCAATCCCTACTACTGGCGCAAAACCAGTAGCGGCCAGTCCCTACCTAACATCAACCGGATCGTCTGGCAGTTTATTGAGAACACGGATAGTCAGTTGTTGCGGTTTCGCTCTGGCGAACTGGATGTTTTGGGCGATGCCCGTCCCCTGCGACCGGAATACTATTCCCTGCTGAAGCGGGAGGAACAACGGGGCCGGTTCCAGGTTTACAATGGCGGCCCCTGGTCGGGCATGTTGTATCTGGCCTTTAACCAGAATCCGGCCCGCAATCAAGCTGGTCAACCCATTGTCGATCCGATTAAACAACGCTGGTTTGCCAATCTGAACTTTCGTCGGGCGGTGGCCCACGCCATTGATCGCAATCGCATGAATAACAATATCTTTCGCGGTCTGGGGGTGGTGCAAACTTCGCCCATCTCGGTTCAGAGTCCATATTTTTTACCCCCAGACCAGGGGTTGAAGGGCATTGACTTTGACCCAGAGCGATCGCGACAACTCTTACTGGAGGCTGGCTTTCGCTACAACAACCAGAAGCAACTGCTGGATGCCGACGGTAATCGGGTCCGGTTTACCCTGTTGACCAATGCTGGCAACAAAGTACGGGAAGCGATCGGGGCTCAGATTAAACAGGATTTGGCCAATATTGGCATTCAGGTTGACTTTACGCCAATCAACTTCAATACCCTGAGCGACAAAATCTCCACTACCCGTGACTGGGATGCCCATATCATTGGCTTTACCGGCGGACTGGACCCCCACGGCGCGGCCAATTTCTGGATCAGCAGCGGCGCCTCCCATTACTTCAACCTGGGGCCACAACCGGGCCAGCCCCCCCTACGGGACTGGCAACCGACCGATTGGGAACGAGCCATCGATCGCCTCTTTATTGCTGGCGCCCGAGAACTGAACGAGGCTAAACGGAAGGAAATCTACGGCCAGTTTCAACGGCTGGTGGAAGACCAGTTGCCCATCACGTTGCTGGTCAACGATCGGGCTTTGATGGCCGCTCGCACCACCCTCCAGGGTCTGAAGTATTCCGGCCTGCCCAGTTGGGGCCTGTGGAACATTTACGAACTAG
>CAZBTL010000243.1:0-6252 GCA_964494755.1 uncultured bacterium
CGGGCAGAAGGTCGGGCAGAAGGTCGGGCAGAAGGACTTCAGCGGGAAAGAACATTAATTTTAAAGCTCCTCACCCGCCGCATCGGTACCCTTTCACCAGACCTGATTGCCCCAATTCAGACGCTCTCGCCGGAGCAGTTGGAGTCCTTGGGAGAAGCCCTGTTAGAGTTCAATCAACTCCAGGATCTACGGATCTGGTTAGAGAACCACTCGAACCAATGAACTGGGCCAGTCACCATTCCTTTCGAAATGTACAGGGTCCGAAGATTCAAGAAAGGTGGGAAAGTAGTGAAAGGAGTTTAGGCCTTGAATTGCTGCAATTCCAGTCTGTAGAACAGTCGGGGTTCCCGCTCCATGTTGCTGAGGTTAAACCGTTTCCTGAACACGGATTACGGTGGAGTCGGTGGTTGCATCTCCTGCTGCTGGTGGGGGTCGCGATCGCCCTCTGGTTGGTCGGCAGCCCAGCCGCTTGGGCAAACCCGGCCCCGACGGAGCGTAGTCCTCTCACCCTCGAACTGTTGCAGGAGCGGGTCCGTAACCCCATTCAGAGCGAAGGGCTGAAAACCATTGACCTGCGTCGTCTAGCCATTGACCTGCGGCCAGAAAATGCCAACATGCGGGACCAGTTTTACCGATTGGTTCAAGCCCAGTTGCAGAAACCGGGTTCACCCGTCGGGCTGGACCTCAGCTATTCCCAGATTCAGGGAGAATTTAACATCAGCCAGTTGGGACTGCGGGCGCCCCTCTATGGCCAGTCCCTCTCGCCCATCTTCACCCCGGCTGAACAGGAGCAACTGCAGCGCGATCGCCGCATTCTGTCACGCCTCAGCACCCTGTCTCAGTCCTTGCTGGCCACCTCAGATCCAGCCAGCCAACCAGCCTCCTTACAAATTACGGTGTTCCGCGGTCCCCTCAAACTGAATCAGACCCGCTTCCTAGGCCCAGCGGATTTCACCAAAACCTTTTTTCTGAATCGAGTGGAAGCACCGGGCGTTCACTTCTTGCAACTGGCTGACTGGACTCAAACCCGTTTCAGCCAGTTGGCCAGCTTTACGGGAGCCATCTTTGAACGGGAAGTACGGTTCCGCAACAGCATTTTCTTTGGCAAAGCTGAATTTACCCAGGCCCAATTCCTGGGCCCGATCAACTTTCAGGGAACCGAATTTCAAGCAACTGCCAATTTCAGTCAAACGGTATTTCAGCAACTAGCTAACCTGACCCGGATTCAGTGGCAGGGCAACGCTGATTTTGCCCAGGCTCGCTGGCAGGACCAGGCCCTCTTCAGCCGAGGAAACTTTAGCCAGTCCCTGTTTCTCACCGATGCCGTGTTTGAGAAGGCGGTTCTGTTTCGGGATGCCCAATTCAGTCGTCCCGTGAACCTGCGGGGCACTTCCATCCTGGAGAAGGCGGATTTTGCCGATGTAGACTTTGCCAGTGGCGCTTACCTGAATGTGCCAGGACTGAAATTTGACTCAGACCAGGCCAAAATCATTGGCGATCCAGGCCAGATCAGCCGCTTTATCTCCGTTCCAACCCTGCAAGGCAACGAAAATCTGCTGCGGGAACTAGTGCGGAATTTCCGACGACAAGAACAAATCCCCGATGCTAACCAGATGGAATACACGCGGGAACGGTTGCGGTTGAAAGAGCTAGGCCAGCAAATGCTGGGCACCAATATCAACACCGCCCGTATTGATCGCCTGTTGCAAATTGGCTTTTCACCAGAACAGGCTGCCGCGATCGCCCAACGGCGGACCCAACACCTGTTTCGTAACATCACCGAACTGTTGACGCTGGGTGAGGTGGACCTAGCAACCTATATCAGTGTGCGCGATCGCATCGTGGCCAAGGGAGTCACCTCTCCTGGCCGCCAAGTTCTGACCCGGATTGGCACCGCACTCCATTGGCTGGGACTGAGTTTATTGCTGCTGCTCAGTCGCTATGGCACCAACTTCTGGTTGATTTTTGGCGTCGGTCTAGTGGCGCTTGCCTACTTTGGTGTTTTGTTTTGGCTGGTAGATCGCTGGCGGCGGCTGGTTCCCCAACCCATTTTGCCGACAGTCAGCGAGTCCCTTTGGGTCGCCGGTGGCTTTGGCTTCCTCAGCTTTTGGGGTCTGGCCGCCATTTTTCGCAACGCCGACCAACCCTGGTTCACCTTGCTCTGTCTAGCCATCATCACCATTCCCATTCCGACAGTGCTGCTGGTGTTGCTCTATCAACGGGGACGCTATCATCCCCAGATGGATAGCAGTTATTTCATGGAGGAAGGCACCCTGCGCCAGTTACGAATTGTGATTGGCCGCTTGCCAATCATTCCCCGTTACGACCTGTTTCGGGAACGGTACATGCCCATTCTCTGGGATCGCCGCTGGAATTGGCTAAATTACTTTGACTTCAGCTTTAATAACCTGCTGCGCTTTGGTTTCAACGACATCCGCCTGCGCGATCAACATGTTCCCGGTCTGGTAACCAGTCTAGTCTGGTATCAGTGGAGTTTAGGCATTCTGTACATCGCCCTGCTGTTCTGGACTCTATCGCGCACTATTCCAGGGCTGAACCTGTTGATCTATTTCCGGTAGAGAATTCCTGTGAAAAGAGAGCCCTCCATTGTGGGGGCAGGTTTAGCTATGGGGACAGATTGAGCAGCATTCAGCTCGACAGACCATACCAGCAATCCCTTACAAAACTGCGACCGATATGAAGCAGGACAGTTTGTTGGGGCAGGAGTCAGAATTCAGAATTTAGAATTTAGAATCCAGAATTCAGTAACCTGACCAACTTCTGCCTACGTTCGGCTGAGGCTTCGACGGTGAGCTCAGCCGAACCACTCACCGTCGAAGCCTGGCTCCTGAATTCCTTGCCTACCAGTACGTCCCAGCTTATGTGGATACCCTACAAAACCAGCCTTTCGTATATTGGCCTGAATGGAGCCGACCTAAGATTTGCTGAGGGTCCAGAAGGGAACTTTCTGCGTTACTTCCAGGCTAGCTCCCGTGACGTCTTTCTGGGCGAACAGGAAATCTTTATTTTGCCAGAGGGGAATAAAGGGTACGTCCTGTACTAGCAGGGTTTGCAGATCGGCAAACAGTTGTTTCCGGGTGTTTGGCTGTTGGGCTTTGCGGCTTTCATCAATTAACTGATTGGCCCGATCGCTGTAGTAGAAGGAGCCTTGCAGAAAACTGGAACCTTCCTGACAGCCAGTTTTGGGTGAACCCTTGCTGCACTTCATAAACGGTTCGATATAATTGTCCGCATCCAGAAAATCAGGGGACCAATCCAGCAAAAAGATGGGATAGACGCCCTTATCCAGGTTTTTGTAGGCAGTGGTGGACTCCACACTTTTGAGGTCGAGCTGCATCAGGTCGCCCAACCACTTTTGCACCACCGCTTTGATCGTGACTGCCGCCAACTGATCATTCACCACGTTGGAGCGGTACCAGAACTCCAGCTTCAGCGGCTTGGCAGCCGAGTATCCCGCCTGGGTCAGCAGGGTCCTGGCTTTTTCCACGTTGCGATCGCCGTAGACCTGTTTGAACACCGGCTGTTGCACCGCCAGAGTAGACGGGATCAGGCTATAGAGAGGCTCCACCTGCCCCTGAAACACCCGCTCTTGCAACAGAGGCCGGTCCATCATCGCCGCCAGCGCTTGCCTCACTTCCAGACGATCCAGCGGCGGCGACAGAAGATTGAGGGTGAGGTAATCAATGCCACTGCCGGACTGTTCAATAATCTGCCAGCCGCTGGTGGGCTGGTCTTGCTGAAGGCGACGGATTTGTTCAATCGCCAAATTCTGATAGGCCACATCCACCGCCCCGGTGCGAAAAGCATTGAACAGGTTGGCGGGACTGGAGAAAAACTGGATATCGATCCCACTATTGGCCGGTTTTCCGCCCCAGTAGTCCTCAAAACGATCCAGCCGAATCTGGTCGTTACCAAACCGCCCTAGTTTGTAGGGGCCAGTTCCAACAAAATTCTCTGGCTGAAAGGAACCCTCCTTGATTTCGTAGGCTTTGGGCGAGACAGCGGCTAATCCGGAGAACGCCAACAGAGCGGGAAAAGCAGCAAAGGGACGTTTCAGCCGGATGGTCAACTCAGTGTCGCTGGTGGCCTGCACCGAGTCCACCAGGTCGGACAGCAGGAAGGAAGGAGAACCACCATTCTGAATGAAGCGACGGATAGAAAAGGCCATCGCCTCCGCATTAAAGGCGGTGCCATCGTGAAACTGGACTCCCTGGCGCAGGGGAATCCGATAGGTCAAGCCGTCGGCACTGACGGTGGGCAACGCGGTGGCCAGTTGGGGTTGCAGGTCGCTGCCACCCAGTTTGTAAGTATAAAGGCGATCGCCCAAGTTGTAGAGCAGGGTGCCGACAAAGGTGCCGTAGGCATCAGCCGGATCCAGGGTGCTGACGGTTGCAGTGGTGCCCAGAACCATCCGATTGGCATCCCCAGACTGGCTGCCCCCATCTGATGGCGGCCGACCACAACTGACGATTAACACCAGACAGAGGCCAACCAACCCCAGCCAGGCCAACCGGAACCGACACCAGCGCCATCGGACCGTCTGCCATAAACCTGGGTATCGCTGCCGCCAAACTTGACCCAATCCCGCCAAGGTTGCCTCCCTCTGGTTACATTAACCCTGTTCTGGACAATACCAGGTTCAGACGCCTAACCGATATCCATCTGAATCCCTCCGGGCGCTAAACTAGTAGACGATTCTAATCCGTCAACATTTAATCCACCTACTCCAAGCACCCATTTGCTGTAAGCGTCTATGCCTAGAACTCAGCGCAACGATAACTTCATCGACAAAAGCTTCACCGTCATGGCAGACCTGATTCTCAAGCTGCTGCCGACTAACCAGAAATCGAAGGAAGCTTTTGCCTACTACCGGGATGGCATGGCAGCTCAGGCAGACGGCGAGTATGCGGAAGCCCTAGAGAATTATTACGAGGCCCTGACCCTGGAAGAGGACCCCTACGATCGCAGCTATATTCTCTACAACATCGGTCTGATCCACCAGAGCAATGGCGAGCAGGAAAAGGCTCTGGACTATTACGGTCAGGCGCTTGATCTGAACCCTCGCTTGCCCCAAGCCCTGAACAATACCGCTGTGATCTATCACTACCAGGGTGAGCAGGCTAAGGAAGCGGGCAAAGAGGAGGAGGCTAAGGCCTGCTACGATAAGGCGGCCGATTACTGGAAGCGGGCTATCCGAATTGCTCCCAACAACTACATTGAGGCTCAGAACTGGCTCAAGACCACCGGCCGTTCCCAGGCGGATATTTTCTTCTAGGACGCCTTAAACGATAGCCGATCTGTCTGGAGATGTGTATGGGTTCTTCCTCCAAACCCTTAAAACTGCTGCACTTGCGCTGTTATCTTTCATCCACTGACAAGGAAATTGCAGTCCACCATGCTTGATCGCGAACAGGTTCGTAAAGTTGCCTTGCTAGCTCGTCTGGAACTAACTCCGGAGGAGGAGGAAAAATTCACCACCCAACTCAGCGGCATTCTGGATTATTTCCAGCTATTGAGTGAGCTGGATGTAGCGGATGTGCCGCCCACCACCCGGGCGATCGATGTCAGTAATGTCACCCGCCCCGATACGCTCAACCCCTATCCGGATCTAGAAGCCATCCTGGATTGCGCCCCTGATCGAGAGGGGAACTTTTTCAAAGTGCCTAGGATTATTAACGAATAGGCAAAATCAACCAACTGGCGCCTGAAGATCGGTCCAGTGGGCTGCTCAAGTGGTGCAGGAACAGGTAAGGGAGTTGGGAATCGGTCGTGGGGAGTCAGGCGGCTGGTTGAAGGGGCTCCATCCAATTGACCGGAACAGGTTCTCTACGGTAGCCAAAAAAATTCCCCCGACAAATTGCCAGGGGAGTCAATCGATAAGGAGAGCAAGTATGCGATCGGTGTTAAATCCTTTTTGACAACAATTTTAACAACGATATTGATCAGAAATATAGCTTTGGTCAGAACACTTACAACGAGGTTAATCGGTCAAGTGCCGGGCCTGGGTAGGCGTTCTGACTTGCCTCCGCCACGTTGCACATGGCTACAGCTATAGAGATAGGGCATAGAAGGTTCGACTAGCGTCAGTATGTCTGACACTCTTAATCTACCCACCTCACCCTGGAAGATCCCCAGAGTGGCGGTGACCTTCAGGGAAGCTTCAAAATTCTCCCCTGTGTATGAAAAGACAGTCAGCCGCAGGCATAAAGCGCTAGAAATCGTCCCCTTGCT
>CAZBTL010000244.1:0-6215 GCA_964494755.1 uncultured bacterium
TCAGGGGCGATCGCTCCCACGCCAGAGAGCGATCGCCCCTGATTCAACAACTATTGCCGAGCCAGATACATCCGCATCTTCTCCTCAAGACTCTCAACGGCTTCACCCGTCACATCGACCATCGCCTTATTGACCTGTCCGGTAAACTTAAAGGGCGGTTGATAATCCAGCATGGTAGGTGAACCGGGATCGGCTCCCACCGCCACACCAGCGGAAAGTCCCAGCGACAGAGGAATCGTAACGGGTAGATTGCCTTCGCCCACCGGCTGACCATCGACAAACAGTTTGATATGAGCGGGAGTGCCCCTACCGTGGGCCATATCCATGGGGCCGGTGGGCGTGAATTGGAAGCTGAAAATATGGCGACCGCTGGGTAACGACTGGGTTGACTCCACCTTGAAGTAGCTGTCGGTCACATAATTGTAACCATAGGTCAACTTGCCATTCTGCACATAGAACACGAAGCCGCCATCATTCCCGCCCATGGAGAACAGCACGCCTTCCGCACCGTTTTCTGGCACGACCGCATCCACCGAAACGGAATGGGGACGGTTCAATAGTTTGGGGGCAGAGTTCGTTGGGACAACTTGAGTGCCGGAGTAGTAGATGTAGCGCTGGCGATCGACGGCAATTTGGGGCCGCTCCTCTATGAATCGTTGCACCCCTCGGCTATCAACAGGCAGCACCTTGTATTTGCCAGCTTCCACGTACCACATGCCGATCATGGCAATCAGGCGATCGCGCTCCTGCTCCGCCAGATTGTTGGTTTCGGCAAAGTCCTCCTGGAGGTTATACAACTCCCACCCGTGAGCATCCAATTCGATCAGCTTCTCGTAGGAAATGGGCGCACCAAAACCCATCCCCGCCTCGGTAAACGAGGTGCCGGGCCAGGGACAGACCGCTCGCCAACCGTCGTGATAGAGCGATCGATGCCCCATCATTTCAAAGTACTGAGTGATGTGTTTGCTGGGTGCGTCTGCGTTGTCAAAGGAATCTGCCAGACTGAAGCCTTCGATGGGCGATTGTGTTACGCCTCTAATTACCGTTGGCGGTTCAATTCCCAGGGCATCCAGTACGGTGGGCGCCATATCGATCGCATGGGCATATTGACTGCGGATCTCGCCTTTGGCCTGAATGCCCTTGGGCCAGGTGACAATAAACGGATCGCTGATGCCGCCCCGATAGGTTTCCCGCTTCCAGCGACGGAAGGGCGTATTGCCAGCATGGGTCCAGCCCCAGGGGTAATGGTTGAAATATTTGGGGCCACCCAGTTCCTCCATCGCCGCCAGGTTTTGCTCCAGGTTCTCTGGCACGTTGTTAAAGAATTTGTTCTCGTTTACCGAACCCGTTGGCCCACCCTCAGAACTGGCTCCATTGTCCGAGATCAGCATGATCAGGGTGTTCTCGTATTCCCCCAGATCTTTGAGGAACTGGATCAGTTCGCCGATGTAATGATCGGTGTGCTCCAGAAATCCAGCAAACACCTCCATCATGCGGGCATAGAGTTTGCGTTCCCCCTCGGACAGGGAATTCCAGTCCTGCACATCCGGGTCATGGCGCGACAGTACCGTGTTGGCGGGAATAATGCCCATCTCCTTTTGCTTGGCGAAGACTTTCTGTCGGTAGGCATCCCAGCCGTCGTCAAACTGGCCTTTGTACTTATCGGCCCATTCCTGTGGCACATGGTGGGGCGCATGCATGGCCCCAGGGCAAAAATACATGAAAAAGGGTTTGTTGGGGGCCACCTGCTTGGCGTCGGCAATCATCGCCTTGGCCTTTTCCACCAGATCCACCGTCAGGTGATAGCCCTCTTCAGGAGTCTTTTCCGGTTCCACCTGACTGTTATCCCGCACCAGTTCGGGATAATACTGGTGCGTGTCGCCCCCCAGGAACCCATAGAAGCGTTCAAAGCCCCGACCCAAAGGCCAGCGATCGTAGGGACCAGCAGCACTATTCTGTTCGGCTGGAGTCAGGTGCCACTTCCCAACAGCGTATGTGTTATAGCCCTGTTGCAGCAGAATTTCGGACAGGAAACCATTCTCAAAGGGAATATAGCCATTGGATCCGGGATAGCCCGTCGATCCCTCCGTAATACAGGCCAACCCGTTGGAATGGTGGTTGCGCCCGGTCAACATACAGGAGCGAGAAGGCGAACAAAGTGCCGTAGTATGCATGTTGTTATAGCGCAGCCCATCGGCGGCCAAGGCATCCATGTTAGGGGTTTTGATCGGGCTACCGAAACAGCCCAGTTGGGCAAATCCGGTGTCGTCTAACACGATAAATAAAACGTTCGGCGCCCCCTCTTTGGCGCGGTTGGGTTGGGGCCAAGCCGGAGTCGAAACATCGGCGGTGCGACCAATCACACCAGGAAAAGCCGTGCCAGGTTTGTATTCTTTGAGTGTCATTGTGATTTTCCTAAGAGAATTGAATCTTGAATTAGGACTCGATAGGGTGAACACGAAACGCTGCAAGCCAGGGAATTGGAACTAGTGCAGCGTCAACTCTAGAAATTAGGGTTTGTAGTCAGCGCTTCAGCGCTAAAGCGCCGACTACGAGCCAATGGGTTCACCTTAAAATTAGGGTTTGACAGAACACTAGGTCGATAGTCATCTCTGCGGGTGACAACATCGCATCATGAAGCGGTTAGAACGTAAACGTGGTTCGGATCGTGCCAATCACATCGACCCCATTACTGGCATCCTGGTTGGGAGCCGTTAGGACAATGAAACCGGGCGTAATCGAGATATTATCGGTCAACTGATATCGGTAGAAGCCCTCCAGGTGCCAGGGAATATCCGTCTTGAAACTTTGGGGATTACCGCCCTTAAAGCTTATCAGGTAAGGCTCCGCCCCCACCACAAAACCGAGCAGATTCCCTTTTTTACCCAGATCGGGAAAAGCAAAGGTCAGGGCATAGTTGAGAATCGTGCCATCGCCTTCCCCAATTAAGCGGGCGTAACTGGCACCAAACCAGCCACTAATCACAAACCCAGGGCTGACCTTATAAGAAGCTTGTGCTCCATAAGAGTTGGTGATCACGGGTGGGGGATTAAACAATGGGCCAGGAGCAAGCCGAGTTTGACCCGCCAAGGTATTCGCCACCGCTGTACCTGCAATGGGCAAACCATTGTAGTTAAACCCAAACCGCCCAGAACTAAAGTAAGTATTGTTGTAAGTGGCAGCCAGACTGAACTTGGGACTGGGCATCCAGGTAATCTGTCCTAGAACGGAATACCCGCCGTTGAACAAACCGCTTCCACTATTTGGATTATTAGCATTCAAACCGTCGGCGACATAGAATCCGCTCAATAGGAATTGTGGACTTAAGTGGTAATTGATCCCGGCTCCTGCCCCTGATGCACCCAGGCTATAAATCGCGTTGTGCTGGCCAAACAGAGAGATGGCACCAGTCCCAGTTACATGACTATCCAACGGGTTGAGGGTGGGCATGAAGATGAACGGGACGCTATTGGCAGCCAGGAGAAACACTTGAGCTCGCTGTCCGACGGGAAAGGCGTATGCGCCTGCCAGAAGAATCAGGGCACTGTTCGTATTAGCTCCAAAAGCGGCGTCTAGAGCACCCTCCGGTGATGTGACAGGCAATCTTCCAGCGGTGGTTGTCGGTAGCCTGAAACCACCGAGCGGAAACAGGGGAACATTTCCAGCAAGCATGGAGAGAACGAGAAGGTCACGTCCCGTGAAGCTGGTGTCCAAATTGAGACTGACCCGATTTTGAAATACGGGTTGGTTTTCACTGCCACTGGCTCCAAATAGATCCGCTAACGAGAAGATGACATTGCCTGAGAGCTTCGTTGTGGTAGAAAACTGTTGTTTTTCCAGTGTCGCTGTCCGCACTTCCAGCGCATCGACGCGCCCCCGTAACACTGCCAGTTCGGCGGCAAATTCTTCTTGCAGTTTTTGTACTGCCAGCAAATCTTCTTTTTTCACCAGATCAGCTGTTGCCGCAGCTAACAACTCGTTAATCCGATCCATACAGGCATTGAGTCCGGCAGCAAACTCATAACGGCTCAACGCCCGATCGCCCCGGAAGGTTTGATCGGGATAACCCACAATGCAGCCGTACCGTTCGACCAGGGATTGCAACGCCTGAAATGCCCAATCGGTGGGTTTGACATCGGTAAGTTGAGACACGGATGTGACTTGATCCAATCCATCAGCTACGGCGTCCTCTCCACCGCCAAAGAAAAGTGGATCGTTCGCTGCGATCGCGGGTGTAGTCTGAACCGTTGCCGGAGCTTCTGCTAGAAGGGTGTTAACCTCCTTCGCCTCAACCGCTGGTGCAGGAATCAGTGGTGCAGTCGGAGATGCCAACACTGAAGTCGTGGGCAGGAAAGTTGTGAGACTAAACCATACGGTTGATAACAAACTCAGTTGCAGCAATGCACTGCGGTGCGATCGTTGGTTTTGATTAACTGCTAATTGATTTTGAAGATTCATTTCCTCTACTCTTTACACTGATTCAGGTTGCAAACAATTGAAGGGGTTTTCAGCATCGCGGTTGCCGAGACCAATCGGAACAAGAAGAAGGACCCGGCCACAGGTGCCCGCCGGATGCTCACAAGGTCACAGATCGTGCACAGCGGGCGTCGCCACCCAGCCACCATCCACGCCGCCGGGCAGCATCTGTCCAACGTCCTTGCCCACCTCCTCGTCAATCAGCCGATTCAGCTTGGCATTCATGGCCATGATCAGGTCGGCGTTTTTCTCGCGATCCAGCGCCAGGTTTTCGACCTCGTTCGGGTCGTTCTGGTGGTCGAACAACTCGACATCGTTCAGCTCAAACAATTCCTCCATCGTGGTGGGCCGGTTGTGCTGCTTGGGCGAGAAGTAGCGGGTGAACTGGTAGCGGCCGTCGAACACGCTGCGGATGGCGCCGCGTTTCATCATGTCCGGGCGCAGGCCAGCTTCCTTAATCTTCTCCGGTCCACCCTCCTTGAGCAAGTCGAGTGCCTTCAGTAGGAAGTTGCCGTCCAGCGAGGCGAACATATTGAAGCAGAAGAGCTGGCCGTCGCGCACCGCGTCCAGGCCCGCCTGCTCCGGGGCGGCGAGCAGCGGGGAGAAGTCCTTGCCCGGAAGATCCTGGGCGATCGCCGCCTTCTTCTCCGGGCTCACGTTGGTGAGGGCGACCAGGGTCGGCGCGAGGTCGAGGTGGGTGGTCACGGCTTGGCAGCGCTTGCCGCCCGCGTAGGCTGGGTGCGCCACGATCAGCGGCACGTTGTTCTGCTCCCGGTAGGAGGTGGGGCCCTTGCCGGTCAACTGGTGCGCGCCGCCGAGCTCGCCGTGGTCCGAGGTCAGGATGACGATGGTGTTGGAGAGCATCCCGCGGTCCTCCAGCTCATCGAGCACGGTCAGGATGTGGCGGTCAACATCCCGCAGCGCATTGAGATAGAAGTTGTGCCGCTTGCGCCAGCGCCATGTATCCTCGACCGGGATCGGGCCGGTCAATGCGTCGTTCCCCATGGTGTGGTCGGTGTGGGCGGCGGGGCGGCCAGGCGCATCGACGGCTTGCGAAAAACTGACCGGTAGTTCGAAGTCCCACTGCTTGGCGTACATCGCATGCGGCGGATCGCCGACGACGGGGTTCAGCGTTTTTTTCGACTGCACCGGATGTCCCGGCTCGTCGGTGTCGTAGAACATCACGTCGTGGGGGTTGACCAGGTTCACCGCCAGGAACCACGGCTTGTTCTCCTGCGCCAGTTCCGAGGCTTTTCCGCGTAGCCAGCTCGCGGCGGCGGCGGCGATCATGCCGTCGTGCAGATAGCCGCCCTGCGTGTGCGCGATGATATCGCCGATCCCGAAGTAATCGGAAAAGCCGTAGGCATTCATCTCCTGGGTGAAGATCTTGGTCGGTGCCTCGAGCTTGTTGACGGTCTCGAACTCGCGGGTAAGGTGCCACTTGCCCTTGTAGGCGGTGTAGTAGCCAGCCTCGCGCAGCAGGTGTCCGAGCGTTTTGATGTCGGTGGACATGCTCTGCATCCACGGGAAGTTCGTGTTGTCGAACATCTTGGTCTGTTGGATGTGAAGACCGGTATAGATCACCGAGCGTGAGGACGTGCACACGCAGGAGTTGATGCGGTGGTTCTCAAATACCACGCCGTTCTTGGCCAGCCGCTCATGGGCTGGGAGATGATAGCCCTTGGGGAGTTCACCGGGGCGGAAATGGCGCTCCTGGTCCGTCAGGATGAACACGATGT
>CAZBTL010000245.1:0-6201 GCA_964494755.1 uncultured bacterium
GGAGTAATGGCGCAAAGGACAAACACTGCGATCGCCCGCGCAAAATCAGAGACGGATTAACCCACCGATGGCTCGGTTTCCAGTAACGCCACTACGTCAGCACCAAACTGTTGCCGCAGGGTTGCCAGCAAGGAGACGGGAATGGGAATGCCAGAGTGCGATCGCTGAGCTTGGGTCCGTGCTTCCAACTCACCGGGGTAATAGATGGGTTGTTCGGGATCTAAACGGGGGGTTGCGTGTAAGGCCTGAACCGCCCGCTCAACTTCCTGCTCAAACGCGGCTCGATCGGTCCAGACCGCCACATCCAACACCCAAAAGAAGTGGCCGGTGCCGTTGGCTCCATCGTGAATGGCTTTGGTCTTGAACATTGCCGCGGCCGTTCCCAACAAGGGTCCGCAGAGTAAATCAGCAATCAGGGCTAAACCAGAACCTTTATAGGAGGCAGGCAGATTGACCACAGACTGGTGCGGATCGGCGGTGGGTTCGCCCGTGGCCGTCAGCCCCCACCCTAGCGGAATGGGCAATCCCTGATAGGCAAAATGCTTAATCTTGCCACCACTGACAGCTCCGGCGGCCATATCCAGGACAATCGGGCGATCGCCGCAGGGAATGGCCCAGGAAAAGGGATTGTTGCCCAATCTGGCGACTTTGCCGCCATAGGGAGCCAGATCCACCACATTGGTATCGCTGGTGGCAAAGCCAATCATGCCAGCGGCAGCAGCCATGCGGGTATAGTAACCGGCCATGCCAAAGTGATTGCTGTTAGTCACCCCAACTGCCGCCATGCCGGACTTTTGGGCCTGGGTAATGGCTTGCTCCATGGCAATTTGGGCCGCATATTGACCAGGACTGCGATCAGCGTCAATCCGCATCATCGTTGGGCGATCGCGGTGAACCGTCAGATGCGGCTGGGGATTGATCCGCCCACTCTGGAGGCTTTTGTCATAGCCGATGATTTGCTGTAATCCGTGGGAATCGACACCCCAGAGATTGGCTTGAATCAAGTGCTGCTTCCAGGCATGGGCGACATCCGGCAGCAGATCATAGGGCGCCAAAACCCGGTCTAAAAACCGATGGCATGCGGCAACCGACACAAAAACAACATCCGTCATGGTGGTAATTGATGAGTGCACAACCTGTTATGCAGAAGCCGAAGCCAGGGTTTCAGGCGAACCCACCGTGGCATAGGGCTGATAGCAACTGACATATCGATAGTTCATTCGCCAAAGTGAATCCTGAGAAGGAGCGGCTAACCAATCGGATTCAGCCACTACCCAACGCTGGGTTTCTACCCGACAACCCGGCATGCCTTGCGAATCGGGCGACGGCAACAGATCGATCACCTGCGAGGTCAGCCGCACCCGTTGGGACAATGGCTCCAGGCCCCAAATGCTGGCACTAACCGTCATGGGATGGGTGGCCAGGTGCAACCGAACTTGCAGCGGCGTCGAACTGGCATTGCGGACCATCAAGTCCTTGTAACCATAGGCCACCGCCGCATCCTGGCCTAAGACAAAAAAGCGATCGCTACCGTGGGCATCAATACTGTGGTTGTGATGTTCCAACAACTCACAGTTGGCTTGCAAAAAGGCCCCAAACAACGTAGTGGAAATCTGGCACAGGCCGCCGCCCACATCCGTTTGCAATTTGCCCCGAATCAGCATCGGGCCAGACCGAAATCCATTCCGGCTAGTAGGTTGGGGCACCTGATGCCAAAAACTAAAAATTTCTCCTGGCTGCAGCACCAGGCCAGAGATATGCTGAATCGCCAATTCCATATTCCAGTGACGATTCTGGTTGATATCCGGAGCCCCGGTGCGCTGCTTAATCGGGGTGATGCACTGTCCCCACAGATGTCCAAAAGCAGTGACATCGGCCCGTTCCTGGCGAGTCGCATAATGCTGCGGATAGCCTTTTTGCAGATTTTGCCAATGCTTCAAGCCCTGTCGGAGAGAGCCCTTAAAGGTTTGTACCACTTGCTGCATACCTATCCAGTTGCTCGTTTGGCCACACCAGAGCCTTAATATTATCCTCAAACTAAATAAACGCCCGTATAATCTGGCAGTATTGGCTGAAATGCCTAACACCGAGATCGCCCGTTGGTCTCTGCCAATGGACGACCTTCAAAACAAAGGACCCAGACTTCGGCCCATTAGTTCATTCGCCTTAAACGCTGTATGGGAAGCAACCTCGTTATCACATCCGATTCGCCATCCGCCGCCTGCATAGCTGCACCCTCCCCGCCGACGAACTGGAAAGACCAATTAATCCAAAGTCTGCGCCGATCGCAGCAGTTAGCAGAAGATGACTCGCAACCCCCTTGGCTTACCTTGCCTGAAGCAGATCGGGAGCGGGTGATGGCGGCCAGGGAACGCTTTCCCTTCATGGTTCCGGTGGAGTATGCCCAACTGATTGATTGGCAAGATCCGACCGATCCGCTGCGGCAACTGCTGTTGCCCACCCTGGAGGAAGACAATGCCGCTGGGTCTCTGGATACCAGTGGTGAAAGTTTGTCTACCATCGTTCCTGGCTTGCAGCATAAGTACGAGCAAACCGCGGTTCTGATTGTGACTCAGGCCTGTGCTGGGCATTGTCGCTACTGTTTCCGACGACGGCTGATGAGTCGAGATGTGCTGGTCAAGGAAACCATCGAAGATTTGCAAGACGCGATCGCCTACATTCAGCAGCACCCTGAAATTGACAATGTGTTGCTGTCGGGGGGCGATCCCATGATTTGTAGCACCCGTCGCCTGGCCAATTTGCTGGCCGCCCTGGCAACCATTCCCCACCTGTGGCAGATCCGCATCAGCACCAAGTTGCCCGCCTTTTTACCCAGTCGCTTCACCACCGATCCGGAGTTGCTGCAAGTGCTGCGGGCCTATCAATCCCGCTTTCAGATCGTGTTTCAATGTCATTTCGATCACCCTCGGGAAATTACACCGGCAGCGGAACGGGCGATCGCCGCATTGCACCAAACCGGCTGCACCCTAACCGCCCAAATTCCCTTAATGAAAGGGGTGAATCATCAGGTGGAAACCCTGACCCAACTGTTCCAGCAACTCCATCGCCTGGGCGTCTTACCGCAATACCTGTTCCATCCCCGGCCAGTCAAACATGCCACCCATTTCCAATTACCGATTCTAGAAGGCTTAGCCATTGTGGAAGCGGTGCGTCAGCGGTGCAATGGCTCGGTGAAACGGTTTCGCTATATTCTCACCCACTCCGATGGCAAGCTAGAGCTAGTCGGCCATCTGCCCGATCAACCAACCCAACTGGTGACTCGCTGGCATCAAGTTCGGCGGGGCAGCGATCGCCATGGACTGATGATGGCAAGCATCGATTCCACCACTGTCTGGCTCGACGACAGCGAATAGCATCGGAAACCCAGCGGCTGCAGCATCCACATCAGGACAGAACTCAATTTCGACGATCGCCCAGCTAACCTTCCACCCAGCACCAGCATTGTGAACACCATCGGATTGCTGTTTGAATCCCAGGCAGACTTGTTGACCACCGCCAGTGCCTCGGCAGACACCCACTATCACTGGCGAGAACCGGCGGAGGTCGAGGCTGTGGCCCAAGCCTTACAGCGATTGGGCTATCAGGTTCAGTTGATTGGATCGGTGGATCGCCTACTGGACAACTGGCGGCAGGACAACTTGCCAGAGTTTGTCTGGAATCTGTCGGTGCGGGCCTTGTCCCGCAGTCGCACCGCGATCGCCCCAGCGATTCTGGAACAATTCGGCATTCCCTACACTGGAGCCGATGCCGCGTGCAAAAGTTTGGTGCTCAACAAAGATTGGCTCAAACCCCTGCTGCAATGGAGCGATATCCAGACACCACCCTGGCATCACTACCGCTTAGGAGAGACCATTACCCAACTGCCAGAGTGGCCCCTCTCCATCCTCAAACCGGCCTGCGAAGGATATTCCCTGGGGCTGACCCGGTTTGACTCGGCCCAGGGATTAGCAGCCCTGCAGGCGATCGTCGGCCATCTCCAGCAGCAATTTCAGTCGCCGGTTCTCTGTGAACCGTTAATTATGGGACGAGAAATCACCGTGGGCATTGTGGGCAATCCCGGTGATGCCTTTCCCTTACTCAGCGGGGCCGTAGAAACCCTGACACTGGATCAGCAACCGCTGGGCGATCGCATCCTGGATCTGACCGCCAAACGGCAAGGAGGATTCCAGAAAGTGCCGGTGGACTTAGCCACCCCGGAATTGGCCCCGTTGCAGACCGTGGCTTTGAAGCTGATGCAGTGGTTAGCGCCGCTGGATTACGCCACCTTCGATTTTCGGGTCACCCCCGATGGTCAGGCCTATTTACTGGATATCAATGCCGATGCTACCTTGCACCCCCAGCGATCGCTAGCCCAAATTGCCACTAAAGCCGGACTGACCTACCAGGACTTAATTAGCGCCATTCTGCAAACCAGCCGCCAACGCTGGCAGTTGGCATAACCAGGCAATGGCTCCTTCCCGGTCCCTCGGACGCATTGCTGGCATTGTCGGACTGGCCACCTGCTTCAGTAAAGTAGCCGGGCTCATCCGTTCCACCTGCATTGCAGCGGTATTCGGAGTGGGCAGCGTGGCCGATGCCTATAACTACGCGTACCTGATTCCCAGCTTTTTCCTGGTGCTGATTGGCGGCATCAATGGCCCCTTGCATACCGCCCTGGTCAGTGTGCTGGCTAAGTCCGATGGTGGCAAACCCCAGCAGCTTGGACCCAGCATCACGGCGATCGTCACGGCGGTTTTGTTGCCCATCACAGTCGGTGTGGTCGCCTTTGCCGATCCCTTGCTGACCGTTGTGGCGCCTGGCCTGTCGGCAGAGGTGCGGGCGATCGCCGTACCCCAGTTGCAAATCATGGCCCCCATCGTGCTGCTGGCCGGATGGATTGGC
Source organism: uncultured bacterium (assembly GCA_964494755.1). GTDB lineage: Bacteria > Cyanobacteriota > Cyanobacteriia > Leptolyngbyales > Leptolyngbyaceae > CAZBTL01. The sequence continues at coordinate 4,903 of CAZBTL010000245.1, forward strand.
ATCGGCCTGGGCCTGTTAACAGCAGCTGATGCCTACTGGATTCCATCGGTCAGTCCAGCCCTGTCCAGTCTGGCCGTGGTGGGTAGTCTGGCTATTTATGTTTGGCGCTTCCCTGGCAGTTCCCTCAGCCAGCAACAGCTCTGGCAGATCGGCGGCATCACCTTGGCCGTTGGCACCTTAGTCGGCGCGGTGGCCCAGTGGCTGCTGCAACAAATCGCCCACTGGCGATCGCAGGGGCCGCCCAAAATCCAACCCTGGCACTGGCAACCGACCGGGATTCGCGACATCTTTCACATCCTGCTGCCGGCCACCCTTTCCTCCGGCTTGATGTCGATCAATGTCTACATTGATTTATTCTTTGCCTCCTTTATCCCCCACGCCGCCGCCGCCCTCAGTTATGCCGAACTGCTGGCCCAGGCTCCGCGAGGCATTTTGTCCAGTATGCTGCTGGTGCCGCTGTTACCAGCCTTCTCTCGACTGGCCGCACCAGAGCAGCGATCGCAGTTGAAAGGCCAAATCCGTCAGGGTCTCGTGTTAACCGCGCTAGTCGCCCTGCCCCTGAGCGCCCTCTTGATCGCTTTAGCTGGGCCAATCGTCCGACTGGTGTATGAACGCCGCGCCTTTGATGCCAGCGCTGCTGAGTGGGTGGCCTCCTTGCTGATAGTTTATAGCCTGGGCCTGTTTCCTAGCCTGGCGCGGGATGTGCTGGTGCGCGTGTTTTATGGCCTGGGCGATGGCCGCACCCCCTTTCGCATTAGCCTGCTCAACATTGGATTGAACATCCTGCTGGACTATTGGTTCGTCCACTGGTTTTCCGCCTCCGGGCTAGTGCTCTCCTCCCTGGGGCTAAATCTGATGGCGATCGCACTCCTGCTCATCGTGCTGCATCGCCGTCTGGAAGGACTCCCGTGGCGCCAATGGAGCTGGCCCATCCTGCAACTCCTAGGACTCAGCCTGTTGGTGGGCCTCGTCAGTTGGGCCACCTGGCAAGGCAGCAGCCATTTCTGGCCGCCGGACAACTGGCTGCTCCAGATCGGACACTTGGGTTTGGCCGCCGGTCTGGGAGCAGGCGTCTTTGTCCTGCTGGCCCAACAAACCCGCTTGCCTGAAGTGCAACTGCTGAACCATCGCTGGCCCCGCAACTAGGCTGGATGACTTCTCTGCCCCAATCGGGTCAACCTGGGCGATCGCAGGGTCGGGTAGGCAATCCTAAGACCGATTTCATAACCACTACCTCAAGAAGGCGTATTTCCAGCATTTCTGACGATAGGCTTGCCCCGCCCTGAACTAAAAGTTCGG
>CAZBTL010000246.1:0-6186 GCA_964494755.1 uncultured bacterium
CTAGCGTCTTGCATTGTGCTCTGATTTGAGCAATCAATTGCCGGGCTGCCGCTGGATTTTCTCGAGCAATGTAGCGGTTAATGGCTTTCAAGTCCTCTTTGGCAAGCGGGGTGAACTGAATCCGACCCATTGCCTATAGCCCATTTTCAAGTTGCTGAATTTCTGCCTCTAGCTCAGCAAAAACATCATCCGCATCGATCAATTCACCTCGTTGAGCCTGCTCCAAACTCATGGAGACCTTCTGTTGCAATTCAGCAAGGCGTAACTCGAACAGGCGATCCCGTTCCTCCAGCAGCCTTAGTCCTTCGCGGATCACTTCACTGGCAGAAAGATAGCGCCCACTTTTGACCTTGGCATGAACCATCTGCTCAAGTTCAGGCGTAAGGGAAACGTTCATGAGGTTAGCAAGAAGCTGCATGGCTAGCTCCATTGTAATGTCAAAGTTTGTTATCGGGAGCCAGGATGAAGGGGCTAATGGCTGGGATCATTGAGGTAGGTTCAGGGATAGTGTGGATCACAAAGAACCTGATAGCTTAGTAAAGCGATGGCATGGGGGCAATGATGGATGCAAGCAGGGTGGACATGGATCCGACAACGTCCTCAACGGCAACTGATGGCTTTGTTGGCTGGTGGATTGCTAGTACGGGGTGCGATCGCCACGGTTCTGCCGCCTGGGTTTGATGAAGCCTACTACTACCTCTACACCCGCCATCTAGATTGGAGCTACTTCGACCATCCCTTGATGGTGGCATTGACCACGGGCATGGGCCCCTGGGTGACGGGTCAAGTTACTGCCTTGACCATCCGTCTGGGACCACTGTTGCTGTATACCCTTGCTTTGGTCTTGATGTATCTCACCGGAACCCGGTTGTTCTCTGTGGCGGCTGGACTATTGACGGTGGCGATCGCGTCCCTGGTGCCGATCTTTTTTCTGGGGTTTGGGGTGCTGACGTTACCGGACAGTCCCCTGATCTTTTTCTGGACACTCGCCCTGTATTTAGCAGCCTGCGAATTTTTTCCCACACCAACTGCATCCCCTCCGCTTGTCCCGACCTACCGTCCCACTGGGCGCCTGGCGCTGATTGGACTGTGCGTGGGGCTGGCCTGTCTCAGTAAGTATCATGGGGTGGCCCTGGGCTTTGGTCTGGTGGGATTTTGCCTCGCCAGTCCGCCACATCGGCTAGCCTTGCGGTCGCCCTGGTTGATGGCGGCCGTCGGTTTGTTCCTACTGGCCATCAGCCCCATCCTGATCTGGAATAGCCAGCATGATTGGATTTCCCTGCGCTATCAGTCAGGCCGGGCGGTGCCCGATCGGGGCTATAGTCTGCTGGAACTGCTGGGTACCTTCCTGGTGGGAGTGGCCTATCTGTTTCCCTCCTTTGGCTTGCCCCTGTGGTGGGTTAGCTTGCGTTCCCTGTGGCAAAGGTGGCCGGGGGAAAAAGCCGACTCGCCAAACCGCGCCTTACAACCGCAGTTGGTCAGCACCTCTTCCTCGTTTGTTTCCTCTCCTACAGCTTTTCTGCTCTGGTTGGCCCTCCCCCTAATGCTAGGTTTTACCCTGATGGGTGGTTATCGACCAATTTTGCCCACCTGGGCCATGCCAGGTTTTTGGGGAGCAACGTTACTGCTGGGGGCAGCGGCTGCAGGATGGCAACAGCAGTTTCCCCGTCGAGTGCGGCGCTGGTTATGGGGGTCGGGATGGGTGATTATGACCCTGATTTTGATTGCCCTGTTGCATGTAACCGTTGGTCTGTTTCAGCAACCGGGACGCTATTCCCTGTTTGGCGGCGGCATTCCGGTGCGATCGGATGCCTCTACCCAACTGATTGAGATTCAGCAACTCCGGCAGGGGTGGGCGGAGTCGGACGTTCTGCAAGCGGCGTTGCAACAAACTGATTTCGTGTTCACCAATGAGTTGTTTCTAGCGGGGCAAGTGGGCATGGCCCTGGCCCCCCTGACTGACAAACCCGTGACTACGCTAGATGAGGACCTGCGTGGTTTTGCTTTCTGGTTTCAGGCGGATCAGTGGTTAGGACGGGATGGGTTATACGTGGCTTCCCAACGTCGATCGCCCCTGCCAGCTCAGAAGTATGGCAGTTATTTTGACTGGATTGAAAAAATTGCCGATATTCCCTTAAAACGAGGCGGCGAAGTTGTCGATGTGATCCAGGTTTACCGGGCTCACACTCTGCTGAAACCCTTTCCCCGCCCCTATGGCCTTTCGTAGCCCTGGGACTCCTTCGACAATGCGGCCTTTTACCCTTTTGGGGTTGTAATACATCCTGCAACAAACTGATCCCGATACAGAAAATTGCGGGGACAATGGGGCATCTAGATGGCCACTTGGCTGATGGCTAACTCTAGTTTCGAGGCCCTTCCCTCAGCGTTTCAGTAGTTTGGAGACCTGCTGCCATGCCAATTCTCAAGGTGGTGCAACCGACCCTTCTGAAACAAGATCCGGCCAAGCAGGCCAGTGAACTGCTCCCTGAGCAGCGGTATGCCGTGGCGACAGGCACCCGGATTGCCATTATCGCTACAGCTCCCGCAATCAACGGGCACCTCCAGGTTGAGTTGGTCGAACCCATCCAAAAGTATCAAACCTGGTTTGCCTTTGCCCAGCATGTGGTGGTGGAGTTATCCCCGGATGAGGCTTTAGCGGCGGCCCGCGATCGCGATCGGGTGTTTCAGGATTTTCTGGCCATTGAAACAGCCGCAGGCTCGAACCAGATGCACCTGTCTTTTTTAGACCGGGGCAGCGGCAGTTCGGCCTACTCAGACCAGATTGAGCAATTTCCCCAATACCTACAGCGAAAGCCGGATGGAAAAAATTTAGTTTCGTCAGCCGTCCAGCGAACCGCCACCGTTGCTCCCTTTTTTCAGCGGGGTGTCATTCCGCCAATCGAGCAAACGGCCCTAGAGTTTCTGCACCCAGATATTACAGAAGCCTGCATCTGCATTGGTAGCTGGATGGATGGCCAGATGCGGGCTCGCTGGTTGGGCAAAAATGCCTTGAATACAGCCCAGTTCTGGAGTGCCACCAAGATTGTGCCGGTGATCCAGGTGGTCTGTCAGGCCAACATCATTCAGGCCACGCTTCCCATTCAGGACTGCTGGATTCAAGACCCCAGCGGTGAGGTGAATGATATTTCCTTTGTCAAGGCCGCCACCAACATCGTCAGCTATGGCATGGATGACCCAGCCAATGACGTTTTCGCTTCCAACCAACTGGCGGCAATGATGAAGCGGTTTTTCCTGCTACCGCAACAGGAACAATGGTTCCGTGACCTGACGGGTAACAAACATCTGGCATTTCGCGGCTACTACGGCGAAGATCCCTACATCGCTGAACCGGAATTATGGTCAAAAAACGGTGTTCTGATGCAATCGCGCCCGGAAGGGGGACGGGGTGAGAATTTGGTGTCGGCTTACGATCTGACTCGCATTGTGGCCATGTTGGGCTGGCACTATCACTTGACCCAGGCTGCCCGTCTGCCTGGGGCTCAGTGGCACAGTCTGGGAACGGTAGTGCGAGCAATGGGCTATGATACGGCCCGTTATTTCGATGTGGCGATCGAGAAACTAGGCTTACAGTCGGTTCTGCGGGAGGTAGTGTTGCTGTCTAAACTGGGTTTTGGCGCCTCCAACCTGCGCGATCGCACAGAACTCACCTATACAGGCTTACTCTGGTTCATTGATGATCGACCACGGGCCCAGAACCAACCCTCTGTCCTGCGCACGGTTGCCCTGACCCTGCGATCGGCGGTGCAAAAATATAATTCGGCAGGGGAACGGGATCTAGATGAAGAAGCCCGCTGGCTGGATGCCCGCATCGCCGCTGAAGTAACCGAAATTCTGCGTCGGATCGTTACCGAAGAACTTTAAATGGTGATTGCTCTATGGAAAGGTGGTACTTGTCCTTTGGCGTGGCGTGCTGATCTATCCCCGGAAATCGCTGGTTCCCACTGCAACTCAGCTCTTTCAAGAACTCCTGTCCAGTTCCAGAGTGGTGCAACTCTATCTGGACGAATTGGACGATATAGCCGCCGCTGACCACTGGCATTGTACGGCTTCCCCAACAAGCCAGACAATTACTGCAACGCTGTCAAATTGGCTGGGGTGGTCAAGGTGCTGTTAATGCTGCCGCCGGTCGAGTTTATGCCATTGTTGCTGAATTTGTCGTGGGAAGAACTGATTGATCGCTTTGGCAAGCAAGGGTAACTGCGCTCAGGAACTCTGGCGCTCCTGGAGTCATTGGGCTAAACTGGAGGCGACTGTAAGATGGGAGTCAGCGAGTGAGCCTCAGCGATCTGACACTCCGCAATCAGTACCGCAGCAATGCGTGCTTCGCACAGGCTCTGCCACTGCAACAATTTGCTGCGAGATTTTTACAATTGTGGTGTATCCCTACTGCCAACTGTCACAGCAATAGACATAGATTATAGCGGCTTTCGCTAATGTGAGGTACATGGCGATGCCTGTAACGCTTGGCCAGCAATGCTTCTGGTGTGCCTCACCCGATCAGGAACCACTATAATATAGTGGCAACATTTTGGAAGTGAATGTTGGCTGATATAGAACAACTCGCCTATTATTCAACCAAGTTTGCAAGATTGCGGGTTGATCGGGCACATGGAATTGCCCCCCATAAACCCATACTGCTACTATCAGTTATCGAGTTAATCAAGACAGACGCGATCACCAAGAATCAGATTTATCTGACAGATGAGTTAATTGAGATATTCCGTCTAGCCTGGAGTTACTTAGGTTCAGAATTGCATCATCCAGATATTTCTCGGCCATTCTTCCATCTAAGAGGTGATAAATTTTGGCATCTGGTTCCTAACCGTGGATTTAGGAAGGTCATTACGGCGAAGATTAAGCTCAAGACCTTTTATGAAGTAATGCAAGCTGTTAAATATGCTTATCTTGATGATGCATTATTTGAACTTTTGCAAGATCCAGTTGCGAGAACTAGCTTAACGACTATCCTGGTTCACAGGTGGTTTGAGCATAAGATTAGTAACTTCGATCAATTCGTTCAGGCTACTTCATCTAAAAATAGAGGAAGTAGAGGCCAGGAAACTAAGAAACACTGCATCGATGAGCAAAGACCTAAACTATTACATCAGGAAGTTTGTCAAGCTTAGTGTTGATCGGGCTCGTGGAATAGCGCCCCATAAGCCTATTTTACTCCTGTCCGTTATTGAACTAATTGAGCAACAGAAGATTCAACGAAACCAGATCTACCTCTCTCCTGAGTTGATCGCAACCTTCCTAAAGTATTGGTCAAACCTGGTTACTACCAACCATCGTTCCGATATTGCTTTACCCTTCTTTCACTTAACAAGCGAAAATTTCTGGCATTTAGTTCCAAATGAAGGATTTGAGGCAACAATTGCGGCAAAGGTCAGACTGAAAACATTGTCTTCTCTAAGGAGTGCTGTTAAATATGCATTTTTAGATGAAGAGCTATTTGAACTGTTACAAGAACCCAACTCAAGAGTTAATCTGATTGAAGTTCTAATTCAAACCTGGTTTCCAGCCAAGATCGGTGACTATCGATGGATTTATCAAGTTGATGAATTGGAGAATATTCAACTTAGGCTGTTTGAAAAAGGAGGCGCTGTTTATAATATTGACGATTTGAAAGATGAAGAGAAAACCATCGTTAGAGATGCAGCATTTCGTCGGATTGTTGTGTCACTCTATCAGCAGCATTGTGCGTTTTGCAGGCTTAAGATTGTCAGTCACGACAGTCAAAATATCGTAGACGGGGCACACATTAAGCCATTCTCAGAATTTCGAGATGATCGGTTCGATAATGGTATTGCTCTTTGTAAAAATCATCATTGGGCATTTGATCATGGCTGGTTTGGCATCAGTGATGATTACCGAATTATTGTGCCTCGCGATCGCATTTATGAAGAAGCCCCTACTGATATGCGTTCTATGGGTGATTTTGATGGTGAAAACATTCTTCTGCCCTTTCAGACGGCCTACAACCCTAGAATTGAATCCCTTCAGTGGCACCGTGACTTTTGGAACATCGCCTGAACAAAGAAAAATGGGATCTGTTGCAAGCACTCTATGAGGATAACCTTCACCTAGAGCTGATGGCCAAATTGCTCAGCATCGAACGTCAATTTCACATCATGTCCCGCCGGGCTGGTCTTTATGAAGCCCTAG
>CAZBTL010000247.1:0-6164 GCA_964494755.1 uncultured bacterium
CTAGCGACGGTCTGGGGCCAATTTTCTGGCAACAGTCAGGCAGAAGACGCAGACAGAGACTTGTAACCGAGGCTCCTTCTGGAGGGGCAGAATTTCCTCCTTCTCACCCCATTTAGCCTGATCCCCGACTCCCAATCACGGTAGGATAAGAAAGGCATACCTGCCTGGAATCGGCTCACCGTCGATTTTCTTCTTGACCTGTATTGGCTGCGAATTCCTATGACGCGTTTCTTTTCCCGAATGCTGGCGCTGGTTCTGGTTGTCTGTATTGGATTGGTGGGTTGCTCTTCCACACCGTCTAGTTTGACCGGCAATTACCAGCAAGATACCCTCGCTGTTGTCAACAGTCTGAAAGCCGCAATTGAGTTGCCGACAGATACGCCTGAATGGAGCGAAACCCAGAAGCAGGCCCGTCAATTGATTAACGACTTTGTTTCCAACTATCGTCGGGATGGTTCGCTAACGCGTCTGATCTCTTTTACCACTATGCGGACGGCCCTCAACTCCCTTGCCGCCCACTACACTTCCTACCCCAACCGTCCCGTTCCTCAAAAACTGAAGGATCGGTTAGAGATGGAATTTAAGCAAGTCGAACAGGCCATTCAACGAGGCGCCTAGGACTTCGCTAGTGGATTATTTGAACTGGGTCTAGATTGGAATGATTGACAGGAGGCAAGAAAATGCCTCCTGTTGTTGGTTTTAAACTGGTGTGGCGGTAAGCGAACCGGCTTGGGCGTCAACCTTGAGTACTTCATTCAAGATGGAAGCGGGGCGATCGCCATAGGGCCAGGCAAAGGCATGCCGGAAGGCCACATCCTGACACATCTGCAGTTCCTTAAAGCCAATGATGTCCTGAGTCAGCAGGTTCTCGTACTCGAAGGGCAGGCGCATATCATGCAAACCGGCATTGTCGGTACAGATGGCAATGTCTACTCCGGCATCAAAGCAGCGATCGAAGACTAGCTTCAACTCGGAAATGTCCGTCAACGTACCCGTTTTCAAATAGGTAGTCGGACAGACTTCCAGGCATTGGCCATGGGCCGCCACCTGCTTCAACAGTTCGGGATAACGCAACGGAATCTGGATGCCGTGGCCAATCCGCATCAGGTAGGGAAGCAGCTCCGGATGACACCCTTCCGGCGTTTCATACAAATGGCCGGTGGTATTCAAGCCCAGCGACCGGGCTTCGGCAAACAACTGCACAAACTCATCCAGCCGTTCGCCGTAGTGGTTATCGCCACCAGCCAAATCCACCGCACAGACGTATTGCCGGGACTGGGCCGCCAGTTCCAAAATCGCCCGGTTAACCTCGTAGGGCAGGCGGGCATGCATACAGAGAATTTGGCCGGTAACAATGGGATATTCATTTGAGCGGCTGGCCTGACCCACAATCTCCACAATCTCAGCCATGCGGTCAATCCGCTCTGTCTGTGAGAGATGATCCGGCGTCCGCAGGTACGGCGTGTAGCGCAACTCCAGATAGGCCAGGTTTTCAAACACGTAGGCGCCCCGCATCAACCGATAAATGAAGTAGGGCAGGGTGGCTGCCGTTTGAACCCCTTCCACCAGGGTGTGGAGTTCCAGATACTCGTCCAGGGTTTGCCGTGGGCGGGTGTAAAAGTCCTCAAATTCGGTGTAATCCGGGAAACGCTGGGCCAGTTCAGCCTCATTTCGGTGCAGATAGCGCCACAGGATTCGGGGGACGACCGAACCTCCCAGGTGGCGGTGCAGATCAGCATATAAAGCCACAGGAACCTCGCTCAAAAAACTATGGGTTGGAGACTCAGTCAGTAGATACCCTGGATCGGAAACAACTTAGAGCTGAAACTGTTAGCCGCTGAGCATACTCGAATCCATCCTGCCGGAAGCAGGCAGATTGGGTCTGGTTCTAGCTAGTCGGACCACAGGCGGTACAGCAATCAATGCATAGACCTAAGCCAAACCATCTGGATTGTTAAATTACTTAACCTACTTTCTTCCATCATAAGAAATGTCAGGAAAACTGCCAGCTCGCAGAATACAGTTGAGTAAATTGCTGTGCACTTTTCCTGGAATGGATCCGGGGCGATCGATCTGTCGGTTTTTAACTCTGGAGTTTTTAACTTCGGAGTGCTGTTTACGTCCGGGCTCCAAAGTTAAAAAGGTCACGCCTGCGCGGATCGTGGATTTCAGGACGAGGACAGCCGGCGATCCCTGCTTCTTGCCCACCACAGCCGGAAAGATTCATTTAGAATAAAGGTCTTAAGGTTTATTCACAGTCTCATCAGCGGGATTTGTTTTCCCTGCCGTTGGGGGAGTTGTCAATTCACCCCCAGCTTGCGAGACACGGCTCAGTAAGATTGCAGACAAGAGACACCATGATTGCACCTCCCCTTCCTCTGATTCGTTCAACCGAACTGCCTAACCTGCAATATGCCTCGACGGCCGACCGATTTGATGAGACTTGGGAGTCTCCGCTGGCAACCCTCCTGGGACTGGGACGGGCCGCTGGGGCCGATTTTGTGGAATTTTTCCTGGAACGGGTCAACTACATTAGCTGCCTAGCCGAAGAAGATGCGATTACCAGCATCTCTCCCCGACTGGCTACGGGGGCAGGGGTGCGGGTCTTCCGAGGACAGGCCGACTGCTACGTTAGCACCAACGACTTGTCGTTTACCGGGTTAAAAGCAACTCTGGAAAAGGGCCTATCCATTTTGGGCTTGCACCTGCCCGCTGCCACCTCCTTCATTCCAGAAATCAACCTGGAACCCCTGCGGGACTATGCCAGGTTGCGAGGCAAGGAGTCCTGGCTGGCAGAGTGCAGTTCCATGCGGGAAATGGGGGACCGACTGCTGGGGGCAACGGCCCAGATCCAGAAGCATACCTACCATCTACAATCCCGACGAGCCACCTATTTTCGTGACTGGCAGGAAGTGCTGGTGGCCTCTAGTGATGGCACCTTTGCTAGGGATATTCGCTTGACTCAGTCGGTTGGCTGCATGGTTCTGTGTGCCGATGGCGCCCACCGCACCTCGATTGGACGGCGGGTGGGTGATACAGGACACCCCCATTTCCTGCGATCGTGGGACTATGAAACCGCTGCTGCTGACATGGCTGAATCGGCTGGCAAAACCCTCTATGCCGACTATGTGGAGTCTGGCTCCTATCCCATCGTGATGGCGAACGAGTTTGGCGGCGTTATCTTCCACGAAGCCTGCGGCCACCTGTTGGAAACCACCCAAATTGAGCGGCGCACCACTCCCTTTGCCGATCAGAAGGGCCAGAAAATTGCCCATGAAAGTCTAACCGCCTGGGATGAAGGACTGTCTCCCAATGCCTTTGGCACCATTGACATGGACGATGAGGGGATGCCAGTGCAGCGCACCCTGCTAATTGAAAAAGGGGTTCTGAAGAATTTCCTGGCAGACCGGGCTGGTTGCCTGCGCACAGGTCATCCTCGCACGGGCAGTGGTCGTCGTCAGGACTATACCTATGCCGCTGCTTCCCGCATGCGCAATACCTACATTGCCCCTGGGGACTATCGACTGGAAGACCTGTTTGCCTCCATCGACAAGGGCATCTACTGCAAGAAGATGGGCGGTGGCAGCGTCGGCGCCACTGGCCAGTTTAACTTTGCCGTAGAGGAAGCCTACCTGATTGAAAACGGCAATGTCACCAAACCGCTGAAAGGCGCGACCCTGATTGGCGAAGCCAAGGAAATCATGAATAAAATTTCTATGTGCTCCCAGGATCTGGCTCTGGCGCCGGGCTTCTGTGGCTCTGTCAGCGGCAGCATCTACACCACTGTGGGGCAGCCCCACCTGAAGGTGGATTCGATTACGGTTGGCGGACGCTAACGCCCTGACCCCTTGCTATGCACCAAATAGAACTGCGGCTTTCACATCCATACGCGACTTCTGGCCAATCATTTTGGTGGGATTGCTCAGATTATCAGATATGGACTGGCCGCTTAATCCAAAAGTTTTGTTTAAGGGTTGGCCAGGACTGTAGCCGAAACAGTAGACAGAACGGAAGGTTGGGGTGTAAGTGTAAGGAGGTTTGAGCGGTATCTGCCTTCTCCCCTATGCCCCAACCGATTCTCTACATTGCCATTACCAATCATGGCTTTGGCCACGCCACCCGGATGTCTGCGATCGCGGCTGAGATCCAGCGGCAATTGCCAGAAGTCCTGCTCATTCTGGTGACCACAGCCCCCCGCTGGTTGCTGGCGGAATATATCCCTGGCGATTTTATTCATCGGCCTCGGGCCTTTGATGTGGGAGTGGTTCAGAGCGATGGCATCACCATGGACAAAGCTGCCACCTTGGAAAAGCTGCAACACATTCGATCGCAGCAGGCCGCCACCATCGCCGCCGAGGTCAACTTCATCCGGCAAAACCGGGTCAGTCTGGTGCTGGCCGATATCCCTCCCCTGGCCGTCCCGATCGCCAAAGCCGCTGGAGTTCCCTGCTGGATGGCCAGTAATTTTGGCTGGGATTTTATCTATCGCGATTGGGGCGGTGAATTTGTGGAGATAGCTGACTGGATTGCCGAGTGCTTTGGCCAGTGCGATCGCCTGTTTCGCCTGCCCCTGCACGAACCCATGAGTGCCTTTCCCGTCATCACCGACGTGGGCTTTCCCGGTGGTTCCCCCCGCTATGAGCCAGAGGACTTACGTCAACAGTTAGGCATCACCGCTCCAGCAGAACAAACCGTTTTGATCACCTTTGGTGGTTTGGGGTTGCAAAATATTCCCTACCAGACCTTAAGCCAGTTTCCCGACTGGCAATTTTTGACTTTCGATACTCCCACTGTCGCGCTGCCCAATTTGCTCCAGGTACCTAGCCGGGGTTATCGGCCAGTAGACATCATGCCACTCTGTGGCCGAGTGATTTCTAAACCGGGATTCAGTACCTTTTCAGAAGCCTGTCGGTTGGGCACGCCCATGGTGTCCATCCGGCGGGAAGGATTTGCCGAAGCCGCTATTTTATTAGACGGCATTCAGGATTATGTCTCCCACCAAATTCTGGATCCGGCAGAATTCTTTGAAGGCAACTGGCAGTTTTTACACCGACCGTTGACGCCACCCCGCACCCATCAGCCAGTCACGGATGGCAACCAGGAAATTGCGGCAGCCGTGATCAACTTTCTGCAAAAGACCTAATATACAAGCATAGAGGGTCATTCAGTAATAACAGCAGCGAGGGGCATCATGAATCCAACAACACAGGCAGCGATCGCCAGAGAAAAACATCGGGTCCGGATCTACACCACCGATGGCTGGGAAATTCAGGGTGAAGTCTCCATTCCAGCCGGTGGCTACAATGCGCGACTGTCAGACTTCCTCAACAGTCCAGCTTTATTCATCGCCCTGACCAACTCCGTGGTTTATGGCAAAGATGGCAAACAACTGACCCAGGAAAGTTTTTTGTCGGTGAACAAACAGGCAATCAAATTGGTGATTGAAGAATCCGAGACAGCAGAAGAAAGCCTGGCAACCGAAGACCTGCTAGCCGTCCGATAAAGTCCAAGTTGTCCGAATTGCAGTGGCCTTGAGGTTATCGGAGTGGACAATGGGGAGTAGGAATTAGGGAATAGCTGTTATACCGATTTAATCTGAGGCCGCATAGAATTTACCCCACCGCCTGCGGTACCTCCCCTTGGTAAGGGGAGGTTGGGAGGGGTCAGATAATGCTCATCATTAAAGAGAGTTGGTATTAGGTGCCAGGTGTTAGGTGTTAGGTGCCAGGTATGACTAACAACTTAATACCTCTAGCAATCCTAAATGACTGGTGAACGACTGTATGGTGAAAGGGCTTTGTGAGAAGGATTTCCTGCGGAAACCTTTCACAATCCTGATCGGATCGCTGTAAAACCTAAAACCCAACACCGACTGCCCGCTAATCGCTAACCCCTTATGATGGGAAGGGGCAAATCAGATTGCCGATTGTTTCTGCTGCTTCCATCTCGCCATGACCCAGCATCAGCAAATTCTTCACATTGCCACCCAGGGGAAATCCCTGCGCAAAATCACCTCCCAGGTTCAAGCAGTTGTGAGCGACTCCGGAATTCAAACCGGTCTGTGTGTCGTATTTTTGCGCCATACCTCTGCCAGTCTGGTGATTCAGGAAAATGCCGACCCGGATGTGCTGAAAGATCTGGAAAATTTCTTCTCTAAACTAGTG
>CAZBTL010000248.1:0-6113 GCA_964494755.1 uncultured bacterium
CGTCAAAGAACTGAATGGAGGGGGAAGCAGCCATGATTGGTATACCTAATAACCATTATCTTTCAGTATAACGAAGCAAGTATTCTACCTGAGTTTTCAGGATCGGAATCGACTACAGTGAAAGAATAGTCGTCGTTGGAGTCAATACCGCCTTTGGATACAGTCCTGTCCTGGCTGCCTGCCACATCCACATCCAATCTCTGGGTTCAAATCGGACTGGTCGGGGCCTGGTTGGGGTTGGTAGGTCTGGTAGCCGAAGGATTCTACCGCTTCACATCCGTTGGCCCGGAGGTTGTCCGCAAAATTGTCCATATTGGGGTAGGAAATGTCATTTTGTTGGCCTGGTGGCTCCAGGTGCCGACCTGGCTGGGCATTGTCGCCTCCATCCTATTCAGCGCGATTGCCTACCTGTCCTATCACCTGCCCATCTTGCCCAGCATTAATGGTGTCGGTCGTCGCAGTTTAGGCACTTTTTTCTATGCCGTCAGCATTGGGATTCTGATTGCCTGGTTTTGGCCATTGGGCATGCCCTACTATGCTGCCTTAGGGGTGTTGGTGATGACCTGGGGCGATGGCATGGCGGCTTTGATTGGCCAGCGGTTTGGCCAGCACGGTTACAAACTCTGGGACATGCAAAAAAGCTGGGAAGGATCTCTCACAATGCTACTGGTCAGTTATGCCGTCAGCACGCTGATCCTGGGGTATGTCCATGGTCATTCCTGGCAGTTGGGAGTTATCTCCCTGGTCGTCGCCCTGACGGCTACAGGGCTGGAAGCGTTTTCCAAATTCGGCATCGACAATTTAACCGTGCCCCTGGGGAGCGCTGCTGTTGGCTTTGCCCTGGGGCAACTGGTCAATGCGGGGATGTAATCGATAGGATTGAGACCCTGCTGGCTGACAAGAGGTATCCCAACTTCCGCCAGACGGGAATCAGGAACTAATCTCTACGCAGATATAATTCACAGATAGGGAAAATAGTGGCACACTCTTAGTTGCAGCAAGGAGAAAACCTGGCTATACCTATCTCCAGGCATGGTAATCGGGGTAGGATAAGGAACTTTTTCCATCTGCGACCCGTCGAATACTCTAAATTTTGCTGGTCGCCCATCGAATTGCAAAATCCGTAACCAACTGCTGACGCCAGTCCAGGGTTTCTATTCTGAAGATATGTCGACAACTACAAAGCTGCCCGCACCTGTCACTCCAGATGTCATTCTTGGGTTGAATCCGGTGGATCCGGATCAGTTAGATAATATTAAATCGCAACTGGATCTAGTGCTGCTAGCCCTGGAGGCTCTCACAAAGATTACCTCTGAAGCAGTGCTACAAGCCGCCAGTGAACTTAATCTGGAGTCAGTGGTTGCCGATCGCGTAGCTCTTTGGCGCTTGCGTCAGGCCAACCCTTACCGCAAAGGTCAAGGCGGACGGAAAAAGTTGGATGTGGAAGAAGCCCGGGCCCTGGTCCTGATCTGTTGTCACCTGGCCCGCCAGCACCACGAACTGATTCGGCGGGCGGTCACCTTGCTGGAGCAAGTTACCGAACAACAGCAAGAACCCCATCGCACTGCCCTGTTAGGGGACTATGTCGATCTGTTCAGTAACACTTACCAGGAGCGCATGGAGGATGGGGAGCGAGTTTCCCCAGACAATTTAACCCATCTAGCTTTCAAGCTGTTAATTGATTTGCTGTTTTACAGTGCGCCGAGTGGGCCTCGCCGCCTTTGGCTGGCTCTGCTGGATCGGGCCAAAGATCAGGCCAATAGCATTTGATCGGAGTGTTTGTCCGTCGTTTAGGGTTTCTGTTTGCTGTCCCCTGATTCAATCATCCTGCTGAGTCGCTTTTCTGCTTCCCATGACCTATTCGGTTTTACGTCGATATACCCCCCCAACCTGCACGCTGGAAATTATGGCCCAGCGATCGCCCCTATCCCGGTGGACGAACCAGTCATTGGTCAAGGATCTCCGCTTCCGGCTACATCTGGATGATCCCAAATTGGCTAAGGATGATTGGCTTACCCTGATGGGCGATCGCACCCAGTTGGAAGCCTTAACGGAAGTCGTATCAGCCTATGTCCAGCGGTTATTAGCCACAAGACCTGATCCAGCCCCCATCCAATCCGCCAGTCTGTCTACGGCCACCGCCACTCTGGACTCGGTTACTCGGCAGAACCTACCACTGACAGTTGTTTCCAGCAGTGCTCCCCTGGCCAGCACAGAGGCAAGCCAGGCGACGGGCATCAGCCTCCAACCCACTGGCAACCTGCGCCACCAACTCTGCCTGGGAACCCTGGCAACGGAGAAATCCGGCGCTGTTATCCCACTCAGTACCCTGCAGTTGTTTGATCTGGCCAATGCCCTGGACGAATACGCAACCGATATCGTGACGCTGCCAGCACTGGAACAGGGAAGTTGGATTAGAAAAGCGCCTCCTTGGACTCAGGTCGCAGCGGTCGCACTAGTCGTAGTGGGTCTGTCTACCTCGATCGCCAAGGTCCTGGACGGGTCAAAACCATCAGCCCAATCGACCCTGCCTACCAATAGCCAGGGGGCTAGCAGTACGGATCAGAAACTGGCCATTCAGTTACCTCCAGCCGCAACAGAGAAGGTAAGTCCGGCCGCCACTTCACCCCAAAAGCTACCGCCGCCCCCGCCGCCTGGGTCTGTTCTGCCAACTCGACCGGGGCTGCCAACCGTCATGGTGCCGTCCACAGCGCCGCCATCGGCCCCCATCAACCAGCCCCCTGGTGCTGATATGACCACAACTGGAGTACCTGCGAACCTGCCGGATCCAGATCCCAGACCAGCCATGATTGTTCCAGATGGGCGATCGCAAATCGTCCCCCCTCTGCCCACCGCCAGTGCTCCTCAGGCATCAGCGTCTGGCCCATCGGGTAGCCGTGGTCAGGTTCTGGATAGTACCACCGCCACTGCCAAGTCTCGTTCTGCGGCAGCTGAGTCAACCGCCAGTAACACAACAGCCTTCGACACCTTGCCCCAGGTAGCAGAAGCCCGCCGTTATTTCCAGCAACGGTGGACCCCGCCCACCGGTTTAACCCAAACTCTGGAATACAGCCTCATCATCAACCCAGACGGCACGATTCAACGAATTATTCCACTGGGGCAAGCATCTGGAGATTACGTCGATCGGAGCGGCATTCCCCTAGTTGGAGAACCCCTGGTTTCTCCAATTACTCCAGAACGCAATATTAGACTGCGGCTGGTTCTCAGTCCGGATGGCAATGTCCGAACATTCTTGGAAGGAAATAACTAAAGATTTCTCCACACGGGCGAAACAGTCGGCCATCTATCTCTGGATAAAACAAGACAGCACGGCTCAAATGCTTTGCCGCCAAAGCAGATAAACCTTATCGCCTCTTGCCATCTGCGCGGCCAGATCTATCGATTGGCCTGACTGGCTCTTGTCTGCAACGCGCTCTAGCAAAACCACCCCAAAAACACAAACCCCTCAAGGGAACGGCCTACACCAGTTCACCTGAGGGATTTCAACAGATTATGCAAGCCAAATGAAATAGGACTGCTCAAGTCAGATCATGCAATTGCTTTCTCTTACTGAGCCTTTGCTTGCGATGGTGAGATTGAACCAGGGCATGATCCACTGGAAAGCCGACCGTAGGAATAACCTGGAACTTCCGTTCCTCCTCCAGCTTCTTGAGTTCGGTGTAGTCAACCCAGTGAATACAATCGACCGGACAAGTATCGATCGCTTCCTGGATCAATGCTTCGCAATCTCCATCTTGGCGGACAACCCGAGAGCGACCATAGTCTGGCTCAATATAGAACGTATTACGAGCCACATGGGCGCAGTGCTTACAGCCGATACAAGTAATCTCATCGACATAAACACCCTTTTGTCTGAGCCCACCGCCTAATTCTGGCTCTAAACCAGACCGCTCTGGCGCATCTCGCAGAATCCCCCCCAACTCCGGCTCAAAACCCGTCCGACCTGGCTCAAACGATGAGCTTGAAGCCACAGCCGCCGGATCATTGTCAGAAGCAGGCAGGAAATCAGACATCAGGCACTCCAGCGTTGCAGAACCAGGCGAATCGAACCATCTGGATTTTGCTGCTGCTCCGTCAACTGAAAGCCCTTTTGGGCCGACTCATCCACCACAGTGTGATAAGCATAGCGCTGAGTCAAACGACTCAGAAACCGATCAACCGTCCATTGCTGACGCCAATATTGCAGATCAGCGACCAACTCATACTCACTACCATTCCAGGCAAAACCGATGTCGTATCCATTTTCCTGTTCAATGGCAATTTCCGCTTTTTGGGTTTGCCCGCGATAACCACGAACATCACAGGGCCCAGCCTTCCAGTCAACACCGAGATCAGACAGTGCAGCTTGTAAGGAAGAAAGGTTTCGAATTTGAGTTTTGATTTGGCTAAAGTGTGACATGGTGATTCTTAACGAATGAAGCTGAACAATGGACAGAGAAACTTACCACTCGCTGAACGTCGTTTGGGCAGAAACAGCCGATGATAGGTTAACCGACTGGGCAAAAAATTCAGACGTTGGCTCCTGACTGAGCACTTGACCCAGCTGAGCCTCAATTGCTGCAGTCACTTCCTCGCAGGAAGCCCCCACAATACCTGTCACTTTCTCTTGGACCCGACCGTCGGGGTAAATGATGAATTCAAGAGTTTCCATGCGTTCAACCGATCCGCTTCAGGAAGTTGATTTGCCGAAATCCTGATTGCTTAACACCAGATTCCCCCAAAAGCGATCGACCAGTTTCGCTAGACTTAAGACTTAGTCAATCAGAGAATCATTACTCAACAAAAGTATGAATTGAGTAGGGTAACCGCTCAGTTATTTGACAGTTTCGCTTAACTTCGGAATCCAGTCAAGCGAAACCAGAAGACTTGTAAAGCATTGTAAATCGCCGATATAGGCTAATTCCAAGACATTCTATTGGGGTATAGAGAAGAATCTATGGGTAGGGAGGTAAAGTTGCGTTAGATAATGAGAGAACGACGTGCAATGGGATGATTCAATTAGGCCATGGGCAATGAACACACACAAGGGATAATCAGTGCTATGTCAAACCCAGCATCGCCGATACGGGTTGGCGTCCTAGGATTTGGTGGACTGGGGCAAGCCGCAGCCCGATTGCTGGCAGGGAAACAAGAAATGCGGTTGGTCGCAGCAGCAGACCACAAAGGGTATATCTATCAGCCCACCGGCTTAGATCCGGATACCTGCATCAGCACCTATGGTCAGGCAGGCTCCTTGGGATATCTGGAGCCATCTGGGGTTCTGAGCAATAACAGCATTCAGGATCTGATCCAGCAGGCCCAGGTGGACGGCTATTTTCTGGCCTTGCCGAATTTACCCAACACCTTTATGGCATCCGTTGCCCGTCAATTTATTCAGTCAGGCTGGCAAGGCGTACTGGTCGATGCCATCAAGCGCACCAGCGCCGTCGAACAACTACTGGATATGGCTGACGATCTGCAATCTGCTGGCATCACCTATCTGACAGGCTGCGGCGCCACTCCAGGATTACTAACAGCGGCGGCGGCCCTGGCAGCCCAGAGTTACAGCGAGATCCATCAGGTCAAAATCACCTTTGGCGTCGGCATTGCCAATTGGGAAGCCTATCGAGCCACCATCCGGGAAGACATTGGTCACCTACCTGGCTATACCGTGGAACAGGCGCAGGCTCTCACCGATGAGGAAGTCGCTGCGTTGTTAGACCAAACCAACGGGTTACTGCACCTGGAAAATATGGAACATGCCGACGACATTATGTTGGAGCGAGCCGGTATCTGTTCCCGCGATCGGGTCACGGTGGGCGGCGTGGTAGACACCCGTAACCCCAAGAAACCCCTCAGCACCAACGTTCAGGTGACTGGCCGCACCTTTGAGGGCAAGATCTCTACCCACACCTTCACCCTGGGAGATGAAACCAGCATGGCAGCGAACGTCTGCGGGCCAGCCTTTGGTTTTCTCAAAGCTGGCGTCGGCCTACACCGTCGAGGAATGTATGGAATTTTTACAGCGGCTGAGGTCATGCCCCAATTTGTCCGCTAAACTATGGTGTATTCAATCTTTTAATCCAGTTGCCATTGCCAAGTTACTGACCACA
>CAZBTL010000249.1:0-6107 GCA_964494755.1 uncultured bacterium
TCATTCGTGGGTTGATTACCCTGGCTATTCGAGAACGGTTAGATCGGCTGGCAGGGGACTAAGAACGCCACTCCTGCCGACGATTCTTCCGCAGGGTGGCGAGTCCCATGCCAATTAAACCGGGAAGGAGAGCTGGGGTGGGAATTGCTGTTGTTTGGTTATCGCTGGTCAGACGGAAGGTGTCAAATGTCAAAGCGCCTCCACCCGTGTTTGTACCGGCAGCCGTTTGTAGCCGGATACCGAGAGACGGCAAACTGCTTGCAAGAGCATTATTGTAGATTGACGTAATGTCGAAACTTAAAGTATTGCCGACTGCTAAACCAGCAGTACTAAAGGTACCGACAGTACCGATCGATGGAGCTTGAAAGTCCGAGATGTCTTCAGTATTATTACTAGCATAGGCCACAACATCAATGTTGCCGGTGAATGGAAAATCGTTATCACCAGAAAATAATCCTCCAAGCTTAAAGACATTGAAGGTGACATAAGCAGGGCCAGAAGCTAGGCCAGCAAGGTTATATTCGGACAATCCACGAACTGCTTCACTGAAAAAACTACCTACTTCAGCTTTCCCGGCAGGGTTGCCAAAAGCACCGCCAGTATTGGAATGGTAATGGCTACCGATTAAATCACCACCACTATCAGCAACTGAGTAGGTAAACCCGTTAGTGATCGTTGCTGCTTGGGCTGCGGGTGCAGTTACACCTGCCACTGATGCTCCAATAGAGATCAAGGCTGCGCCAGTTGTAACGAGAGATGTTTTCAAATCAGGTGATTTCATTGTTAAACTCCTTACTTCAAAGTTTGTTTATGAGTGGCAGAAATACCCTGAAACTTATTTTGAAGCAGCTAATAACCGCGACTGCAAGAACCTGAAACGGATAGGAGTCAGAGTCGATTAGCTACAACAGTAGTTGACGCTTTGCGTTTCTTACGCAGAGTGGCAATGCCCATGCCAATTAAACTGGGAAGGAGAGCTGGAGTTGGAATGGCTGGAGTAGGCCCACTGGTGAGGGCGACATTGTCGATCAGAAGACCCGATCCAATTTCACCATCGGCAACATTGACGATACCAATTCCCAATGTGTAGTTTCCGCCAATTGAAAGGATACGGGAAAAGGTTTGAAAGCCAGTTTCGTTGCTAAAGATCGTATTAGAAGGAATAAAGGCTGCATTGGTATCTGCCAGTCCAGTAGGGGAACCAAGGGTAACCACAAAGGCAAAGTCGTTACTGGAACTGGGAAGCGATTCGTTAGTCAAAAAGTTCCAGTTAAAACTCAGGGTGTCACCCGCGTTGGCTGTAAAGGTTTGTTTAATCGCCGACCCACCGAAGGCTTCGCCATAGCCGAGGGCATCTAACTGGGCAGAGGTAATTCCCAAAAATTGGATCAGTGCCACATAGTTGTCATCCGGCGGGGTCTCTAACAGGGCCTGATAGTTGCCTTCGCTGGGGCCACTGCCAAATGCCGCTGTTTGGATGCTGGGTGTGCCAGCGTCGCCAAAGGTAAACCAGCCCGTGAAGTTGCCAGTCTCAAATCCGCCATTGAGGATAGCGGCCTGGGCGGGAGTCGCCAGGGCCAGGGTAGTCAGGCCCAAAGCCTGGGCCAGGTAAACGGGGAAAGTCGAACGGGTCATCATATTGCGTCCTTTAGAATCGTTGGGTGGAATGGTTTAGAAAACAAAATTGGTGGGGCTGCCTGGATCGCGGGCGAGGGCTAAGCTCCCGTTAGGCTCAAATCAGATACTGACTGGGAGTGAGAGCTGCGGGTGCAATGGCATCCAGGGTAACCAGGGTTCTGAAAGCGGCAGGCCCTATAGGTCCATCCACATCGATGCGGACACTACTACCGGAGCCGCTGGCCGCAATCAGCAGGTAGCCATCGGCGATCGGATCGGTGCCAGTGTAGCCCATGCTATTAAATAGCCCGCGCAGATCCAGCAGGTCTTCATTGGGGGTGAAATCGGTGATGCGATCGGTGCGTTCGTTGATATTGGTATAGACAAAGTAGTCGCGTCCGGCTCCGCCAGTCAGGGTATCGCTGCCAGGTCCACCAATGAGAATGTCGTCACCGGGTCCGGCGTCCAGCGTATCGCGCCCTTCATGCCCTTCCATCAGGTCGCTGCTGGCGGTGCCAGGCAGGGTTTCGCTAGTGGAACTGCCCAGTACTTTGTTGATGGAGACAACCTGCAAGGTGAAATCATCGTCTGCTGTGGCTCCCTGGCTGTCAATAGCCGTGATTTTGATATCTAAGCTGCCCACATCAGGTGCACCCGGTGTGCCGCTGAAACTGCGGTTGCTGGCATCGAAAGTCAGCCATGTGGGGAGGGGGTTGCCACTGGTTAAGGTGGCAGAGTAGGTGAGGCTATCGCCAGTATCGACATCATTAAAGCTGGTATCGGCAACAGTGTAGGTGAAGGGCAGCAGCTCTGTGGCAGTTTGATTGGGAATGGCAGCAGCGAGGGTGGGTGGATCGTTAACGGGAGTGACGGTCATGGTTACTGTGGCAGTGGCGGTGCCGCCTTTGCCATCGTTGACGGTGTAGGTGAAGCTGTCGGTGCCGTTGAAGTTAAGAGTGGGAGTGTAGGTGACAAAATCATCACCGGGATCAGCAGGAGTGGCGTTGTCGTTAACCAGGGCCGTGCCGTTGGTGGGTAGAGTGGCGAGCGTGAGCGTGAGGGGATCACCATCTGGATCGCTGGCGTTAGCCAGGATGTTAATGATTACTGAAGTGTCTTCGTTGGTAGTAGGCGTGACGTTAGCAGCCAAGGGTTGAGTGTTAGGGGATGCTTGCAGTACATTATTCCAATCGTTTTCAGTGAACTGCTCCGTTGCCTGCCACTGGGCGGATGTCAACTGTTTTGAAGCAGTCCAGTTTTCCGGTGACCACTGGCTGACTGCACTCCAACCAGTTTCACCCCAGCTACGCATCGCAATCCAGGCTTCATCGGGATAACTCCCCAATGCTTGCCAAGCTTCTGGCGAGAAGAATTTAATCGCTTTCCAAAAGTTGTCGATAACGGTCTCATTAAAGGAAGTCGGTTGTTCCAGAGAGAGGATAACGAAGTCGTTCTCATTCTTCAGTGCTTGAAGTTGCTGAGGACTTAAGGTGATCCCCTGAACGACAGAAGCAAAGATTTCTCCTTCATCACCTGGAGCATCAAAACTATGAACTTGAGTATCTACCCAATGTCCAATTTCTTCGATTAGAACGCTAACAACCGCATCTACGTTGTTCAAGTTTTGGTTTAGAAAAGTATCCGCAATGTAAATTTCCCCTAAAGCAGTAAAGGCCCCATTTTTACCTCCAATTTGAGCTGAAGGAACAATTTGAATTGTAGGTAACTTGCTGAAATCACCAGCCAACCATTGTTGTCGTAAATTATTGACAACCTGAGCATCAAGTTCACCACCGAAAGCAGTTACCATATCATTGCCAAAGGTTACGCTATTGGCAAACTGAGTTAGATAACTTTGAGCAAGAAGAAAGGCACTATCTAAGTCGCTAGATCCACTGATACTGGACGGAACAGTTTGAGTTGAAGACTCAAAAATTTGAAGAACACTTTTAGCTTGATCAATCAGGGTCTGCCAAGCAGCAGTACCATAGTTGACAGCAGAGTTATAAGCATTAACTCCGGCTTGCCATGCTGATTGAATTGTCTCAACTGATTCCAGGATAATCCTTAAATTTTCTCCTAAATTTCTCCGACCAAATTCTGTTGTTCCTCGAAAAGTTAGAGCAGGTCCAATCAATTCGTTAGGGATTCCAAAAAGCTCTGGAAGAGGTACTATGTTAGTTATAATAGTTACCGCAGTTACCAATGCAAAGTAATCGAGATCTGGGAAGTAAGTAAAGAAAAAATCGCTGGCTTGGCTACTACTAATCGTAGTTTTACTTAGTGGTGATGGTTGAGCTAAGGTGCCATTTTCTGTTAAGTACATGGGAGCTGAATGGGTGTTGAATACCCCTCTGTCACCACCAAAAAAGTCGAATACACTCCCCTGCCCCAAAATCCCTAAGCTATAGTCCCATAGGTTGACATTACTACCAGTTAGATAATCGTTACCAGCTAAACTCACCAGATCGGCACTCATAATGTTGAGGGTAACAGAATCTACTCGGCTGAGGTCAATTTTGTTTGCTCCCGCTTCACTAATAGCCGGTGTATTAAACGCAACTATGTCTGCCAGAGCAAATGAAGAATCAGTATTTGCCAAGTACTCACCTGCTATCCATTGGGCTAACGCTCCACCTAAGCTATGTCCAGTGATGTGTGGCTTGAGGTTTAGGGGTGTACCGTTCTGATATTTTTCTGGGTGACTTGCCTTTTGGAGCCAAGTGGAGACACTGCCAAAATTAGCTTGGAACTGTTCATAGCCTACCCCATTAGGATTGGAATCATCCCAAATATCCAGAAGAGATGCGGTTCCCCTAACAGCTAGAACTGGTGGTCGGTTCTTGTCATAAACGGTTCCTTTAGAAAAGGTCCAGGATCCCCCTGAAGCTGACAACTGACTAACTAATTGCTGCGCATTGGTATAAGCTTGGCTATTCGTATCGCCTCCTAAATCATCACTAAGAGTTTTTAGGAAGGGAGACGTAGATAGTTGAGGATTAACAAAAACATTCTGATTCTGAGCGGACAAAACCAAGTAAAAGTTTTCATCTGACGTTAAGCCAACAGTTTGAAAATCAGTAGATGGATCATTAAAGAATTTGTCTACTCGATAGCCAAGGTCAGTAATCTCTGGAGGCTTATCTGAAACTATATCTATATCGGCTCTTTTCTGATTCCAATCTTTATAGGCAGTATTGCGTGCGAAAAATTCAAATTGAGTATCGGTAACTGATATTTCATTGTCTAGCAAAGAGATGGTGATATCACCTTCCTCTGGAGTAAGATTACCTGCTTTAAAGGTTAAAGTTCCGGCTGTAATACCAGTAAAGTCTTGCTTTTCGTTTTGCAGCCCTCCGCTATTAGCTGAGCCATCAACCGTTCTAAAGTTTAAAATTAAATCATCAGCTAATGAATCAGTCAAGCGAACTTTAAATGTTATTGAGCCATCTTGAACAGTCCCCCAAGACTTTTCAACAACAACTCCTGGAGGTTTTGCAACACTTACAACTTCACCAACTGTTGTATTGGCCCAGAAAGCGACCTGACCAAGAGTATTAATTGGGTCATAAATCTCTACATCTTGAACTATACTTGTTGTATTTGGAAAAGCATCACCAACTTTGATAACTGAACGTGGCTCGGATACTGCAAAAGTAAGATTTTGGGGATCAAGAAGACTAATTCGACTTGTGTAAACACCTTCGTTGCCAGAATTATCAAATGCAATGTAAGCGACATTGGCATCATAAGCATTCCCTACGGAATTAACACCAACCCGTGAGTTAGAGCCAAAGCTGGAAAATGGGCCAATATCGATCTCGCCAACATCAAATATGCTGTTGCCATTGACATCATCAAATGTTTCTCCAGGGTCTAAGAAACCATTACCTGCAATCCCTGCAACTCTTTGAATCTTTCTACCGCTTGTGGTGTCAATACTTGCAAATATTCCTGGTCCAGGACTCAAGCCTAACGTTGCTGCCCCAGGAACACTCAGGTCGCCATAAAAGGTCACAACTTGCCCATCATCGCTAATTCCAGGGCTTGTTCCAAGCTGGCTGAAATTTGGGCCTGTTGCTGCGATCGTCTGGATCAAATCCAAATCATTATTATATAGATTCAGTATTCGTTCGCTACTGCCTTGACTGCCTCTCTGGGTAACAATAACATTGCCATTGTCAGCAATCAGAGGTCGTTCGATCGAAGGAGTAAATGCTAGTGTTTCGTTAAATGACTGGTCAACATTAGGAATAGGTGCTGTAGCAGTAATGAGATTGAAATCACCTAGGATATAATAAAATCCATTAAAAATATCAAATTCCAGGTCTTCTTCAAAGCCAAGGAATACGCTCTGATTGTTATTATTCACACTAACGATTGGGAACAATGAATAATAATCAAAGTTATAGGGAGGTAAAAAATCAAGATTAGCTCCAGCCGTTGCAACGACCTTGAAATCATTAGTGCCATTGCTGTTATAGAGATAA
>CAZBTL010000250.1:0-6039 GCA_964494755.1 uncultured bacterium
ACTAGTTGGGTTCAGGCGATTCCTACCAGCTTTTCACTCAACACCCACAGCTTTTCCGCTTTCTCGTCATCTCGAGCATCGGGCGAAACCTGCCGGACAAAGGCATCGCCATTTTTTTTCTGACGGTTGCCCCAGCTCCAGTACGCGCCCGACTGCTTAAACTCCGGTGCTGCGACCACATCTGCTACCCGCTCACCGGCTAACTCCTGAGACACATACCCACCCGTAATGTACTTCTGGAACAGGGGGAATAATTTCTGGAACAGGGGGTAATGGTTGCGGAAGAGTGGCGTGTCGGCCACACAGCCGGGATAGAGGGAGCTAAAGGTGATGCCTGTGACGGTGTGGTAGCGGCGATGTAGCTCCCGCATGGTCATCACATTGCAGACCTTGCTGTCCTTATAGGCTTTGACCGGCTCAAATTCCTTGCCATCGGCCATGGTAATCGGCGCTTTAAAGCCAGCCGCAAACCCAGCTAGATTGCCCAGATCGGGGCGAGGGGGAATTTTTCCACCCAGCTCATCCGGGTTATGGGTCACGGTGCCCAGGAGAACCATGCGGCGATCGGAAGTGGAAGAGCGCTTCATGTCCTCAAGCAGTAACTCACACAGGAGAAAATGGCCCAGATGGTTGGTGGCCATGGTGAGTTCATAGCCCTCAGGACTCCAAAGAGGCTCCTTGAGCAAGGGCATATAGATGGCAGCATTACAGACCAACGCTTCCAGCGATCTGCCTGTGGCCCGGAAGTCCTGAACAAATTGCCGTACACTTTCCAAAGATCCCAGGTCGATATGGAGGATCTTATAGCTATCCTGCGGGATGCCCAGTTCTTGCGCTGCTTTTTCGGTTTTGGGCAGATCCCGACAGGCCATCACCACATACCAGCCCCGTTTTGTCAGGGCTTTCGTTGCGTAAAGGCCAACTCCCGACGATGCCCCAGTGATGATAACGGTTGGTTTTTGATCCTGTGCCATTTTGCTCAAACTCAATCTTAACTGCGGTTTCCAACTTCCCGATTTTACAACGGAGCTTCAATCAAATAGTCGAAGTTGCCCTCTCCCACTGTGTCCCGTAAGGTGTTCAGAATTTTATTGGGATTGTCGTAAGGCCCGACGAAGTAAAAGGGCTTGCCATTTCGACCAAAGTTCAGCACTGGCTGACCACTCCATTCACCTAGAAGGGGTCGGGCTTTTGCAAAATCTTGATGGGGCTGAAAGCCAAGCTGGGACGCATATTCGGCTCCTCCCAACACGATCGCCTGGGCTAGCTCCAGGGGAATTTCGACGGGGCCGCCCTCAAATGGCTGATAGGCATAATCAATAAAGTCCTTGTAGTCTTCGACGGCGACCTTCCGTGGACCGGAGGCATCCTTCACCCCCAGGCACCAGATGTCTACCAGATAGGTGCAAAACACAATTCGGTTGAAACCAGGTTGTCGGGCCACGGTGACCACGGCAAAGCCAGAATCCATATCTTCTTCTTTCTCTTCGTCTGCACCAGCAAACGACGGCAGATTCAGGTTATTGGCAACCTCAGTTGTTAATAGGGTTGCCAGGCAGTTTCGATTGACCAGGCATTGGGACACCGGATCCATTTCTCCAGCGGCAGTGCGAGCCGCCGTTACCTGCTCAGCCCGAGCTTTCAGGACGGCGTTGACCTCTGCTGGACGCAAACCCAACTGACGGGCAATTTGTTTGGGGGCCAGATGGCGGGCCCGCAGTTCCGCGATCGCCTGTTCTTGTTCGGGTGTCATCAGAATTCACGCTTAAGGGAAATATGGACCATCCTGCCACCAGCCTGGAGGAGAGGGGATGGATAGTTCATGGATTGTAATACCGCCACTTAATCCCTGATTAGATTGAATAGCCTCTGATTGGGTTTAACGGCGGGCCTGCCCATGGCGAGGCAAGTGGCGCCGCACCCGCTGCAGTGCCTCTAACCACTGTTTCAGAGCTAGTTCCCCCATCCGACGGGGCGACTGCATCGGTTGCAGGACAGACTCCAGATCGGCGGCTGGTTGGCCGGTTTGCTGCACCCAGGCCGCTATTAACACTTGCCGTGACACTGGCAGCGACCCCAACCCCAGGGCTTGCTGGAGCTCCATCTGTTCCGCCTGACCAACCGTGTCCAGGATGAAGTCACTGCTGTCGGCTTTGTGTAGCACTGCAGCCATGGCCTGAATATACGCCTGGCTGTTATCCGTGGGGGGATTGGCGAGTCGCAGGGGTGGTCCCAGTCGACGGTTTTGGCCCCAGACCAGGACCACCGAGATCGCAACGGTCTGAATGGCCAGCAACAGGAGGGGTGTCTTGGCCAGGTAAACCCAAGGATTTTGTAGCTGCTTTGACCCATCTTCGGTGCTGTCCTGATAGCCATGCAGTGCTTCATCCACCCAAACCGGCTGGCTGGCTTCGGTGACCAACTGGGCCAGGAATTCAAAATTGCCGATCGCTGTCTGGTAGGCGTTGGCCGCCAGATAGGGTGTGGTGGAGTAAAAGATTTTCCCCTTGCCGAGCGGTTCCTGCCAGACTACCGCGCCGAACTGATCCCCCAGCCGCACAGAGGACGACCTATCGAGTTTGCGGCGACTGGTTGCCACCCGAATCGGCCCGACCGGACTGCTCAGGAGCGAACGGAAGGGTGCATCAGAGACTGGTTCCGAGACGCCCAACAGAATCAGGACATTGCCCTGGGCGACCCAATCTCTGAGTCCATCGGTGGACAGGGCGGAGGTCCGATTACTGACTCGCAATAGGGTAATGGGCTTCTGGAACGCAGGGTGGGTGGCATTTGTCAGGGATTGTAGCGATCGCTGCCAGCGTTGAACCGGCGTTCCCCGTTGTTGCATAAAGGCATACCAGGCGCCATAGCCATCCGGTGAGCGGCTGTAGGTCGATCCATGCCGCCGCAAATTGCCACTATTGGGAGCAGCCAATAAGGTGAGCAGGACAATTGCCGCCAGGGCGAGTCCCAGCATCCACCATTGTCGTCGGGTTAGGGTCATCATGGGTTCGCTGTTTCAATCTGCTGATAGGCTTGCTGACAACGATTAAACCCACTGGCCGAGATGGTCGCGTTGCCAAAATACAGGCGTTCGTGGGTCTGGATCAGCACTTCGTAGGCCGCCGCGTTGGGCAAGGTGCGGACCAGGTGGAGATATTCCCCATCGGTGCGGTCGGATGCGGCTGGAATCGTCCCCGATTCATGCAATCGTTGCACCATCGCCAGATAGAGAGCCCGACAGGCTTCCCCATAGTTTCTCTGGCGAGCGGCCATTTGCGATCGCTGTACCCACTGGGCCGCGGTCTGTTCGGATTCTTGTTCCTGGTTGTTGGGGGGCTTGGAGCGATGCGAACCGACCTGGGACGAGAGCCAGCCAGCGCGATGCAGCAGTCCAAAGAGTTGCCAGCCCAGCCAGATGGCCAGGAGACAGGCGATCGCCACCAACAAGCCCTGTCCCCAGCTTTCGGATACTGGCCAATTAAGGCGGGGTAAGGAGGTTCGCTGCAACCAGCGTTCCAGGGATTCTCCGATCTGTTGTTGTAGTTGCAAAAACTGCCAGTCCAGACTGGTTTTCTCAAACTGTTTAGTGGATTGTGCTGGGTCGGCCGCCGCCAAAAGCCACCCAGCAGACGGCAAGCCTCTGGCATTGGCTTGCTCCAGGATGACCCCAAACCTTGGCACCATGAGCCCACTCCTCCTGCTCAATCAACGGCTTCATCGCTGGGCGCTTCGATCTGGCTGACCTGTACCCGTTGACCATCTTCCAGGACCGTTAGCAAGATGTTGGCAATTTGCAAGCGATCGCCCGGTTCCGGCGGTCGTTGTAGCTCTTCCAAAAACAGTCCGGCCAACGTAGCCGCTTCGTCCCGCGGCAGATCCACATCCAGTTCATTGTTGACCGTGGCGATACTGGCTCGAATCTTAAAGATCCCTTCATGGGCACTGATCTGTCGGAATTCCCGTTCTTCCTCCGCATCGTATTCATCCCGGATTTCGCCAACAATTTCTTCCAGCACGTCCTCCAGGGTGACCAGACCGGCGGTGCCGCCAAACTCGTCTCGCACAATCACCAAATGCAGGCGGTTTTTCCGCATATCTTGTAGAATATCGCTGGCCAGTTTTGTCTCCGGAATGTAATGGACTGGGCGCAGCAGTTCCTGAATACTGGGTGGGGTCTCCAGTAATCCGGGTAAGGGTCGGATCAGGTCTTTTACATGCAGAATGCCAACAATACTGTCCAGGTCATCCTGGCAAACGGGCAGTCGGGTATGGGCATTTTCCGACACAACCTGAAGGGCTTCTTCAAAGGAGATATCACTTTTCAAATATTGGATCTGCACCCGTGGCACCATGATGGCGCGAGCGTTGATGTTTTGCAACTCGACGGCGCCGTGGATAATCCGCCGCTCCTGTTCTCCCACTGCTCCGCCAGCCCGACCCGCATCCACCATGGCCTTAATTTCTTCCGGGCTGACCAACTCTTCCGTATCCTCGACGGGATTGCCGGTTAACCGCAACACCAGATTGGTGCAGCCACTGAGGAATTTGACAATGGGGGCCGACACTTTCCCCAGCCAGCGAATCGGGCGCACGGACCGCAGGGCAATTTCTTCCGCATGGCGCAGACCTAACCGCTTGGGCACCAGTTCCCCAAAGATCAAACTGATGAAGGCAATCACAACCGTTACCGAAATTAATGAGGTGGGTTGGGCGATCGCGCCTAAATAGGGGCTGAGAACCTTTGCCAGTGGTTCAGAGAGATTCGTTGCAGCGGTAGCCGAGGTGAAAAAACTTGCCAGCGTTACCCCAACCTGGATGGTGGCTAGAAATTTGGTGCTATTTTCCAGGGTCGACAGCACCATACGAGCCCGCCGACTGCCCTGGTCAGCCAAGATCTTCATGCGGACATCGCTGACAGAAACCAGGGCTATTTCTGCTGCTGAAAAGAAAGCATTGAGCAGAATTAACAGGGCAATGATGGTGAGTTCAATCCCAATGTTCATATCAAAAGCTGGAGACCGAACAGGACAACCAGAAACCAGCTATCCAGCCAGATTATCGGAGAATGCACCGACTGTCCAATGGGTTAAACCTTAAGGCTGACGGCATCCACTTCTGGCCGGAAGGCGACTCTGGCCAGGGTAAAAATGGTATCCGGTGCTACCTGGCCATCGCCTAAAGCCGATCCTTCCTTAGCAGGTGCTCCCTTCCCCCGTGAAGGGCAAATGGCCTGCAGGAGAACACTATCTACCCTACCTCCCGTTGGCTGGAACCATCTGGCCTAGCGATAATTTGTAAACTGCAGGGCGACTGGAAACTCTTCCTGCTTGATCCGCTGAATCACCGCTTGCAAATCATCCTTGGACTTGGCAGTGATCCGCACCGCATCTCCCTGGATGGATGCCTGCACTTTTTTGAATTCGTCCCGGACAATTTTGGTAATTTGCTTGCCAATTTCCTGGCTAATTCCCTTTTTCAAGGTAATTTCCTGGCGTACCCGGTTGCCACTGGCGGATTCCACTTTGCCATAATCAAAAATCTTGAGCGACAGATTGCGCTTCGCAGCCTTAGTCTGCAAGATGGTTTGGACGGCTTGCAGGGTCATTTCGCTGTTAGTGGCAATGGTGATGCTCTGTTCGCCCAGATCCAAGGTAGTGTTGCTGTCTTTCAGATCGTAACGGGTTTGGATTTCCCGTTTGGCTTGATCCAGCGCATTGACCAGTTCCTGTCGATCAAAATCACTCACGATGTCAAATGAAAAAGTGTCTGCCATATCTAGAAACGAGAGATTTTCTTATATAAACTGCTGCGGCCCAGTAGAACACGGTTTTAATCTACAGAGAAGGGAATTAGCATAGATGATTCAACCGTAATCAGGTTTACTGCAATTTTCACGGCAACTTGACAAGACTCAATCGTAAAAGTGATTTATTGTTAGGTTTTCCGATTGAGTTCCTGTGGCTTAATCCCAGTGAAAAATGCTGTCAGAGGAACAGGAAATTTCTTGCTGAGACGGTTTTACCACAGAAGTCAGTC
>CAZBTL010000251.1:0-5966 GCA_964494755.1 uncultured bacterium
ATTTTGTATAAGGACACCTCGATTGATTCCGCTTTATTGAGAATGATGCCACTTTATTGAGACTCATACACAAGATTTCAAGGGTTTCAGCCACTGATAAATCTATTTTTCGAGGTGCCGTCAAGATTTCAAGGTGGATAGCTGGCTAATCGGCCTGAATTGCCATTCCAGTGTCGGCATCAAACAGGTGGATTTTTTCGGGGTTCATGGAGAGCCACAGTTCCTCTCCTAATGTGATCGGGCGATCGGGATCGGTGCGGACCTGCAAAGACTGGGCTGTAGGATCACCGGATAGGCTGACCGAAAGATAGGTTTCACTGCCGAGGGCTTCGACCAGATCGACCCGAACCGGCAGATTCTTAGGAGCCGGAACGCTGACGAAGAGGTGCTCAGGACGAATCCCCAGGGTCAGAGACCGACCATCATACGCTCTGAGCGGAGTCGCCCACCCTTCTGGCAGGGTGAGGCGAAACTTGGGATGACTAATTAGCAGAGGGGACTTGAACTGCACGGGTAAAAAGTTCATCGGCGGAGAGCCAATAAATTCGGCCACAAAGCGATTGGCCGGGCGGTTGTAGAGTTCCAACGGTGAGGCAAGCTGCTGAATCTGCCCCGCATTCATCACCGCAATGCGATCGCCCATGGTCATGGCTTCGGTCTGGTCATGGGTAACGTAAATGGTGGTTGTGCCCAATTGCCGTTGCAGTTTGACAATCTGCGATCGCGTTTCCGCCCGCAATTTGGCATCCAGGTTGGACAACGGCTCGTCCATCAAAAACACCTGGGGATTGCGGGCCATCGCCCGACCTAGCGCCACTCGCTGCTTTTGGCCGCCGGATAGTTGCTTCGGCAGTCGGTTTAACAACGGCTCAATTTGCAGGATCTGGGCCACCTGCTTCACCCGCCGGGCAATGTTCCGTTCCCTTTCCGACTGATAGTGCAGTCCCTTGGGCAGGGGGCGGGTGGAGGAAATCAATAAATTCTCGGCCCAGATCGGCAAAGCCTTAGCGCCAGCGGCGTTAGCTGACTTCTGCCCAGGCATCTCTTCCAGAATGGAAGCCGTCCGGCGCAAGCCAAAGGCCAGATTCTCATAGACCGTCATGTGGGGATAGAGTGCGTAGTTCTGGAACACCATGGCGATGTCCCGCGCTTTGGGAGGCAGGGTATTAACCAGGCGATCGCCCACCCAGATGTTGCCTGCTGTTAGCTCCTCCAGACCCGCAATTAACCGCAGTAAGGTACTCTTGCCGCAGCCCGACGGCCCCACCAGCACCATAAACTCACCATCCTGAACAGCCAGATCAATGGCCCGTAACACCGCCCCCGAATGGACATTGGATGAATTGGCTGACGGCTTTTGGCCCCCCCTTTGCCGCTGAAATGTCTTGTAGACGTTTTCTAAAACAACCTGCGCCACAACCTTGCCTGATTGACTGATTCTGCACTCACTGATTGTAGAGTAAGTTCATGGGTCAGGCAGGAAAGTAGCGTCCAAAACCTGTTCAGATGTGTACGGACAGGTTGGAGGCAAATCGCTATCCTGGAGCGGCGTTTCCCGCCGCCCGCCCCTGATCCTAGCACCACACCTCAAGCAAGCCTTCCCCATCTCCCTGACTCGTAAACAATCATTCCAATTGTTGGCCACCAGAAAATGAGCTGACTAATATTGGTTTAATTTGTGCCTGTTCGCTGAGCATGCTAACCATCTACTGGGTTTGCTTCATTGTTGGTGGGGTATTCGTTCTACTGGCTGTGCTGGGGGGACTGGATGGCGTTGACTTCGACCATGACTTCGATCTGGATCATGGCCTCGACCTGGACCATGTTGAAGCCGATGTAGAACTGACAGAACCGTCCGAGCGGCCCCAACGAAGCCGGTGGCTCTGGTTCAGTTTACTGAAAAGTGTCAAGTTCTGGACCTTCAGCAGTTGCTTTTTCGGTCTGACAGGCGTTGTCCTGTCCGGCTTAAATTTGCCGCCGCTGCTGGTGCTGCTGCTGGCGGTTGGCATGGGACTGATCTGCGGTACGGCGATCGCAGCAACTCTGCGCCTACTCTATCGACGGCAGGTGGATAGTCTGGCCCGCACCACCGATCTGGTCGGGCTGACAGGCACAGTTGAATTGCCCTTTGACCCCGATAGTCGGGGCAAGGTGCGCCTACAGGTGAAGGGAACCACTATCGATTTCATTGCTTACACCGATGAGAAAAACACCTTTCAGCGGGGCGATCTTGTCCTCGTCGTAGGGACGGATCAAAACCGGCTATGGGTGGTTTCAGCCGAAGGAGCGGATTCCAGTCGCTGACCTTGTTTTCTGACTAAGCTTGAACCCTGCTGCATTTATGGATTGGCAAGATGACAACAAAACCCACGTTTCAAGCCTCCCTTGAACCAGATGGCAAGACCATCGTTGTGGCCCAGGTAGAGGCCAACTCCCTGCCGGTGCAAAAAGCCCAGATCCCGCCACCTTTTCCGATGATCGTGCTAACGGTGCTGGTGGCGGTGTTGGTGATCTGGTTCGTCAAAAGCTTCATGCGAATCTGTAACCCCAACGAAATCCTAATTTTGTCAGGTCGCAAACATCGCACGGCGGAAGGACAGGAAGTTGGCTATCGGGTGATTTTTGGCGGCCGGGTGATTGCCATTCCGATCCTGGAAACGGTCAAACGAATGGACATCACCACCATGCCAGTGCCAGTGGAGGTGCGCAATGCCTACTCCAAAGGAGGCACGCCCCTGCATATTCAGGCGATCGCCAATGTCAAGGTTTCCAGCGATCCGGCGATCGTCGGCAATGCCATTGAACGGTTTCTGGGCCGCGATCGCTCGGAAATTTCCCGTGTCGCCAGGGAAACATTGGAAGGAAACCTACGCGGTGTCGTGGCAACCCTGACCCCGGAGCAGGTGAACGAAGACCGGCTGCAGTTTGCCGAACGTATTGCAGAGGATGTGTCCCGCGACTTGTCCAAGTTGGGTCTGCATCTGGATACCCTGAAGATTCAGAGCGTGGCGGATGATATGGAATATCTGCGATCGATTGGCCGCAAACGCATTGCCCAAATTATTCGGGATGCGGAAATTGCCGAAGCCGAAGCCGTGAGTCAGGCCGAAAAAATTGAAGCCGAGTGCCAGCAGCAGGCAGAAGTGGCCAAGTCTCAGGCTATGGCAGTGATCCAGCAGAAACAAAACGAACTGCGAAAAATTAAAGCTGAACTGGAGCAACGGGCTCGGTCGGAGGAGGAACGCACCAAAGCTGCCGCCAAGGAAGCCAGGGCCAGGGCGGAACAACAGTTACAAGCCATGCGGGCGGAACTGGAACAACTGCGCCTACAAGCGGATGAGGTGCTGCCAGCGGAAGCAGAGCGGGAAGCCAAAACCTTCCAGGCCAAGGGATCTGCTGCCGAACTGGCCGAAAATACCAAGGCCGCAGCCCTGGTGAATGATCTGCTGTCGGATGTCTGGCAAAAGACTGGCGTCGATGCCGCCGATCTGTTTTTGATCCAGCAAATCGAAATGGTGTTGCAGGAAGCGGCGAAGGTGCCGAATCGCCTACACCTGCAGGAAGTCAGCGTGATTGATCAAGGCGATGGCAAAGCTCTGGCCGGTCTGGTCAATGTCTATCCCGAAATTGTGCGGCAGTTTTTAGACCGGGTGGACCAAACCCTGGGTCTGGCTGTCGCGGCAACCCTCAAACGTCGCGATCGCAATGGAGGAGAACCCTGATGGAAGCCATTTTTGCCCTATTGGCCATTCTGGGCTTGGGAACCGGAGCTGGCATTTTTGTCATCCGCAACCTGTACTACATCTGCCAACCCAACGAAGTGCTGATCTTTGCCGGTGGTTCGCGCCGTTTAGCCGATGGTCGTCGAGTCGGATATCGGCTGGTTAAAGGGGGCAGCAGCGTCCGCTTACCCTTACTGGAACGGGCTCTGCGCATGGATTTGACCAATATGATCATTGATTTGAAGGTGTCCAATGCCTACTCCAAAGGTGGCATTCCCCTGACGGTGGAAGGGGTGGCCAATATCAAAATTGCTGGGGAAGAACCAGCTATCCACAATGCGATTGAACGCTTGCTCGGCAAGACTCGCGAAGACATCGAGCAAATGGCCAAGGAAACTCTGGAAGGCAACCTGCGCGGCGTCCTGGCCAGCCTCACCCCAGAGCAGGTAAACGAAGACAAAATCGCCTTTGCCAAAAGCCTGCTGGATGAGGCCGAAGATGACCTGGAAAAGCTGGGTCTGGTGCTGGATACGCTGCAAATCCAGAATATTTCTGATGATGTCCGCTACCTAGACTCCATTGGCCGCAAACAACAGGCCGATCTGCTGCGAGATGCCCGCATTGCCGAAGCCAAAGCCCAATCGGAATCTGCTATCCAGACCGCCGAAAATCAAAAGATTACTGAACTCAGCCGTCTGGAACGGGATAATGGTATTGCCACAGCGGAAGCCGAGCGGCGGATTACCGATGCCCTGACCAAACGGGAGGCCGTCATTGCCGAAGCCGAAGCCGAAATTGCCGCCGAGTTGGCCCGCATCCAGGCCGAAGTGCCGGTGCAGCAAGAGCGGATCAAACAGGTCGAACAGCAGTTGCGGGCCGATGTGATTGCCCCCGCTGAGGCTGCCTGCAAACAGGCGATCGCCCAAGCCCAGGGAAATGCCGCCAGTATTATTGAAGATGGCAAAGCCAGGGCTGAAGGCACCCTGCGGCTGGCCACCTCCTGGAAGTCAGCCGGACCCAATGCCCGCGATATCTTTCTGTTACAACGACTGGAAAGCCTGCTCAAGACCTTCACCGCCGCAGTGCCCGATGTCACGGTGCAAAAGGTGACGCTGGTTGATAGCAGTAATGGCAACCGGGCTACGCAGACCGCCGCCTTTATTGAACAATTGCGCCAGACCACGGGCATTGATCTGGCTGACGTCGTCCACAAATTGGCAGAACGGCCGGCCAACCCCCAACTTCCACCCGATGCTCAGCATTCACCCTCGGAGGAAGAAAGCTAAGCATTGGCCAACCATAAAATATCGACTCACCGCAGCCAGCCAGTCTATCTTCCCCCCATGGCAGTACCCCCTCATCGGCCAAAAGCTATTGCAAGCGATGAAAGATGTTTTGCAAGATGCGGCAACCGATGAAGTGATGGCAGCCTGGGCTGAAGCCTATGAGGCTTTAGCAAACATCTTCATTCAAAAGGAGAAGGCAATCTATCAACAAGCAGAGCAAGAACTCACTGAGCGGTTGACAAAAACTGCCGCTCCCTAATTCCTTGAATCAATCCAATCCTTGAATCAATAACAGTCACAGGTGTTGCCGAAGCGGCAGCGGTTGTTGCGCGGATCTGTGATGAATTTTGATGCCTTGCATACAACCGGTTACACCTTGACAACTCTGAGAATCATGGTGGATGTTGCATAGCAGTTGATCAGTTGAGGTCTGACCGTGAGCTTACTGGGAAATATCATCTGGCTAATTTTTGGGGGGTTCATGAGTGGCCTGGGCTACATCATTGGCGGCATCGGCACCTGCCTGACCATCATCGGTATTCCGTTTGGCATTGAGGCGATTAAAATCGGCATTGCTACTTTTACCCCCTTTGGCAAAGAGGTAGTCAGAAATTCCAGCGCCGATACAACCCTGGCGCTGATCCTCAATATCGTCTGGATTATCCTGTTTGGGTGGGGCATTGCCCTCTCCCACCTATTTTGGGGAGTGCTCCTGGCCATCACCATCGTGGGTCTGCCCTTTGCTAAACAGCACTTTAAGTTGCTCACCCTGGCGCTCTGGCCTTTTGGGCATGACTTAGTCAAACGATAGGACTGCCAAAAAGCTTATACAACGGCAGCTTCGTTGATGGTGAGTCGTTTCGCGGTTGCATCCAGGGTGGCGGTTGCGCCAATGGGCAAGACGGCATTGTCCCGGATGTGACCGAACATCAAGTTGTACAGGGTGGGTTTGTTCAGC
>CAZBTL010000252.1:0-5961 GCA_964494755.1 uncultured bacterium
TAAGATTTGTAGCGATAGAAACCAAAAAATTAAGGCCAACCGCCTTCTCGAAAAGAAGACCGTTGGCCTAAAAATTACAGTTCAGCACTCTCAGAGCGGAGTTAACTCTTAGCCAGGAAGGCCTGGACCTGTTTGATCGCAATTTGACCAATGTTATAAAAGGCCCAACCACCAGCCAACAGAACCGGCAACAAAACAACTAAAAGACGCCAATCCATATCTGCGATCTCCTTAATATTGAAGATTTTTGAATGGTTCTCATTTTTCAGTTTTATCCTAAATCACGGCATTTTCATAGGTGGTTGGCGCAATGTTTTTTCTGCTGGTCATCAGAGAGAATAAACGTAGCCATTGCTACCAACACCGCAACCCTTTCCTTTAAACTAGGGAGGTTTTGAAGCCGTTGAGCCATCTGTCATGACTGATCTCACCCCGACCGCTAGCTTTAGTCTGACCATTCGCTTTCAAGTGCCCAATCGACCTGGTATGTTGGCCAACGTTACGCGGGCCATTTCGTCGCTGGGTGGCAGCATGGGACAGATTGACCTGATTGAGCAAACCCGTCAGATCTCAACTCGGGAAATCACGGTGGATGCAGCCAGCGAGGAACATGCTGAAACCATTGTGGATGCGGTTAAGGCGTTACCAGAGATCAAGGTCCTCAGTGTCTATGACCGAACCTTCAATTTGCATCGAGGCGGCAAGATCAGCGTACAGAGTCGCATTCCCTTGCGCGGACAGGCCGATCTGGCAATGGCCTATACCCCAGGGGTGGGTCGGATTTGTACTGCGATCGCGGAGGAACCGGAACAGGTCTATCAACTGACTATCAAACAAAACACCGTTGCCATTGTGACTGATGGCAGCGCGGTGCTGGGTCTGGGCAATCTGGGACCGGAAGCCGCCCTGCCAGTGATGGAAGGAAAAGCCTTGCTATTTAAGGAATTTGGCAAGCTGGACGCTTTTCCCATTTGTCTGGCGACCCAGGACGCGGATGCCATTGTGGAGACGGTGAAAAATATTTCCCCCGTGTTCGGTGGAGTCAATCTGGAAGACATTGCCGCTCCCCGCTGTTTTGAAATTGAGGCTCGCCTGCAAAAAGAACTGGATATTCCAATCTTCCATGACGACCA
The DNA here is from genome assembly GCA_964494755.1 of uncultured bacterium. Taxonomy (GTDB): domain Bacteria; phylum Cyanobacteriota; class Cyanobacteriia; order Leptolyngbyales; family Leptolyngbyaceae; genus CAZBTL01. Next base: position 1,134 of record CAZBTL010000252.1, read on the forward strand.
GCACGGAACGGCGATCGTCTCCCTGGCGGCATTGATCAATGCCCTGAAACTGGTGAAAAAATCCCTGCCGGAAGTCAAGATTGTGATCAATGGAGCCGGGGCGGCGGGAGTGGCGATCGCCCAACTGCTGCAGAAAGCTGGCGCTACCTCCATTGTGTTGTGCGACTCCAAGGGCATTCTTGCCCAAAGTCGCAGCGATTTGAATCAGCAAAAGCGGGCATTCGCTGTGGAACAGAGTGGCACGCTGGCTGATGCTATGCAGGGGGCGGATGTGTTTCTGGGGGTGAGTGTGCCAGGAGTGGTGACGCCAGAAATGGTGCGATCGATGGCGCCCGATCGCATTGTTTTTGCCATGGCCAACCCGATTCCCGAAATCCAGCCAGAACTGATTAGCCAGGAAGTCGCGGTGATGGCTACTGGACGGAGCGACTATCCCAACCAGATTAATAATGTGCTGGCCTTTCCCGGTCTTTTCCGGGGAGCATTGGACTGTCGGGCCTCTAACTTTACGACTCAGATGTATCTGGAAGCGGCCCAGGCGATCGCGGCTCTGATTAATCCAAGCGATTTGAACCGGGAGTATATTATTCCGTCCGTGTTCGACGAACGAGTGGTTCCGTCTGTTGCGGCGGCAGTGCAGCGGGCTGCCCGCCAGGATGGTGTGGCTCGTGCTTAAGCGAGCCTGAAGAATAGCGGTTTTTCCTGACAACTCTGGCTTAGCTATCCACTGGTTGACTGGAATTAGAAAAAACGCCTAATTTCTCCCGAATTTTTCCTTAAGTGCTTTATTTTTCTGCTCTTAAGGACTTATTCTGATGAAGTATAGAACAGGTGTGTAGCCTTTCTTTAATCAGAAAGGGTTCTCTATTTCAGCCTCTAGTATTTAACTCAAAAGGATTGATACTCATGTGGAAGAGAGCAATAGTATCTAGCGCCGCCCTATTCCCCCTCCTCGCAGGCGGAGCCGCTGTGGCCGCTGGAGGTCCAGAAATTCCTGAATCCGTTAAGCTGGCTCACCCCAAATGTACGATTGCCCAGGCTGCCATTGCCCAGAATCCCGAAGCGGAAAATGATAAGTTCATCGGTACGGTTTATAGCATTGTGGGCGGTCGAGTTTATGGCAACGTGTGGGTTGAACTGGAAAACGGCGAAACCAGGCTAGTTCAACTAAACCCTGCCCAACTATCCTTTTTGGGTACACTGTTGGGTCGAAAGTTGGTTTTCACTAATTATTGGTGTGAAGCAGTTAACTTTGCCCCCTATCCCATTATGGTGCAAAAGCCTGAACCAATCGTGATTGAATACCAACCGCCCAGGGCGCCTGAGCTGGCCCCCCGTCCAGTGGTTGAGCCACCAGTTGCTGAACCGGCCCCCGTTCTACCGCAAACCTGGTAAAGCCAGCCAGGTTGGAAGTCGGCTTTCTCTTAGTGCCAGAAGATAGGAAGAATCTTCTGGCGCTTGAATTATTGGCGCTTGAATAATTAGCGCTTGAGTTATTGGCGCTTGAATTATTGGTGCTTGAATGATTAGAGACTCTATACGGACTGAACTGCGGAACCCGTGTAGTTATTCCCCGTCTAGCATATTGAATAGAAGGAATTTCCTCTGGCAATGACCGAGGAATTGCTCCCCAGCTAGAAAAGTTGTCCATTTTCCGTGCAACTTCCCTCCATGAACAGAAGACGTCATCCCTCAAAAACCTCCCTTTTTTCCCTGCTGCTGGCCTGTTGTAGTTTGAGTTCCCTGGCCTTTAGTGGCCCCAGTCTGGCCAATCCGTCGCCATCTGCTAATGAGGCCAAAACCTTGCAAAGCAGAACTGCGATCGCCAACCTGATGCCGGATCTGACCCTGGCCCTCAAAAATGCTGAAATTCCCCCAATCGGTGCGGCCGATACCTATCTGCCCGATGATTTTGGTGTCCGCCTGGTGGTTAGCCTGAAATCCCGTCGGGTATCGGTCTACAAAGGGGATGAGGTGATTGCCAGCTATCCCATTGCGATTGGTAAAGCCGGTTGGGAAACTCCCGTTGGCACCTTTCAGGTGTACGAAAAGGAGGTCAATCCCATTTTTAAGAGTTTTAAGTCCGGTCGGATTGTTCAACCCGGCCCCGATAATCCACTGGGGGTGCGCTGGATTGGTATTTGGACGGATGGCAAAACCCGTTTGGGTTTCCATGGCACCAATGAAGACTGGTTGATTGGCCAGGCTGTTTCCCACGGCTGTATCCGGATGCACAACAAAGATGTGGTTGCCCTATTTAACCAGGTCAAAGTTGGCACACCTGTGATTGTCAAGCCTTAGAACTGGCGTGGGGACTGGAACAAGTCGCTCCCAGTCCACCGCAACCCTTTAGCTAGCGGCCGCACTGCCGTCCTGGGTAACAAATGCTGGCTTTTCTGATTCAATCGCTTCCGCTGGCAACCCCCGCGCCGATCGATACAATTGGATATACTCCTTGGCCGATTTTTCCCAGCTAAAGTCCTGGCTCATGCCTCGTTGCTGTAACGCTTGCCAGGACTCTTTATGCTGAAACCCTTCCCAGGCCCGAACCAGGGCGGTGTAAAGATCCAGGGGTTCGTATCGGTCAAAGCAGTAGCCCGTGCCGGCATGGTTCTTTGGCACATGGGGTTCCACTGTATCCACCAGTCCTCCTGTACGGCGCACAATGGGTACGGAACCATACCGTAGCGCTAGCAGTTGGCTGATGCCGCAGGGCTCGAACCGGGAAGGCATCAGGAAGGCGTCTGTGCCCGCATAAATTCGCCGCGATAGGGAATCGTTGTGCAACAGGTAAACCGCCAGTTTGCCCCGATGGCGGGTGGCTAATTGCCACATCTGGGTCTCGTAATACTGATCGCCAGTACCTAGCAGAATAAATTGGGAATCGGTATAAGCCAGAAACCGATCTAAGATCTGTAGGATCAGATCCAGCCCTTTTTGTTCTACAAGGCGGGATACCATCCCCACCAGGAAGGAGTTGGAGTTGACTTCCAGACCGACTTCTTCCTGCAAAGCAATTTTGTTTTGCCGTCGATCTTCCAGGGAATTGGCATTGAAGTTTTGGCTGAGAAAGCGATCAGTTTCCGGGTTATACAACTCGGTGTCAATGCCATTCAGGATGCCAGACAATTTGCCACTAATGAAAGACATTAAGCCTTCCATGCCTTCTCCATAGGCTGGTGTCTGGATTTGGCGGGCATAGGTGGGGGAAACCGTGTTGACCCGATCGGCAAACTGGACAGCTGCGGACATGGCGTTGTGGCCCTGCATATACCAGGGACACCAGGTCATCTGCTCCAAACGGGCCCGACTAGGCCCCTGATAGGCCAGGTTATGAATCGTGAAGATGGTGGCAATGTCTGGTGTCTCATGCATCCAGACAGGAATCATACCTGTGTGCCAATCATGACAATGAACAATTTCTGGCTTCCAATAGTTCCAAATAAATTCTGCCGCACCATTGGCAAACAAGGTAAATCGCCAATCTTCATCGTCACCAAAGTAAACCCGGCGGGGCCAAAATGCCGGATGACCAAATAGATAAAGCGGCGCATCTGAACCGGGCAGCACCGTCTCGTAAACAGAGAAGGTTTGAAACATGGCAGAACCCTGCCAAACTGGCTCGGCGGGAACTTTGATCTTGTCTGACAGAAATCCGTAGTAGGGCATGAAAATTCGCACATCATGCCCCATTTTTCGCAACACCTTGGGCAGAGACCCCACCACATCTCCCATGCCGCCAACTTTGGCAAGTGGGGCCACTTCCGCGGCTACAAATAAAATGCGCATGTTTAGATTCCTGTTCTTCTCAATCGTTGAGTGATCAGCGGTTTGTCCAACAGCGATCGCCTTAAAACACTCACTCTTTCAGCGAACGGCAAGCAGCAATACTGCAATTTTTACGCCAGTTGGACGTAGCTTAAAAGCAAAAGCACTGTAACTTCAGGCTTTCTAGCTTCGCTACTTTATCTCATCCCAGTCGAAGATGCGGTAATGCCTATTGCTAGACGCTTAGCCAGCACTGTGATCATACCGATTAAGGGGTCAGCCTGATTGTTTAATTGAGGGAAAATTCTGAACCATTTTCAGGAGTGACGGGTCTAAAGTGCAGATAGGGATTTCACCCTACTTCCGTGCTCCACACTCAATTACTCAGGAGAGGTTGTTATGTCTGCTGCTTCCCTTAAATTACTGGCTGCTGTGGGTCTGGGTTTAAGTTTAACCATCGGTTCGACAGCCCTGGCCGGACAAACCACCCTGACTGGCTCTGGGGGACAATCCCTCACGACCCAGACCACTCGCCAGCGAACGGGAAATTCTCTGCAATTTCAGCGTTCTACCACTTATCCCTCTGGCAAAACTGCCAACACTACGGGCAACCTGACTGGCGATGGCCAGGGGGGCTACAGCGGTACGGCAACCCACACTAACCGCCAGGGAATCGCCAACCCCTACGAAATAGAAGGACAATTCAGCCACAGTAACGGCACCTACCAACATCAGGGCACGCGGACGGGGCCGAATGGCCGACAAGTTATGGTGAACGGCAGTGGCACCTACGGCAATGGCCAGTTCAGTGGCGATCGCACGGTTGCCTTTCCCAATGGCCAGACCCGCTCGACCCAGTTCTCTGGTCAACGAACGGGCCCTGGCGCGGCATCAGGCTCCTTGCAAGTGACAGGGCGCAATGGCCAGGTTCGTAGCGGTACGTTTCAGCATAGCCGCTAACCCAAATGGGATGGGGGTGTTTCCTGGATAGCCCAGGTCCAATGTTTCACCCCCATCCGGTTGGGAAAGCAAGCGAGTATTGCCGATACAGACTTCAGTT
>CAZBTL010000253.1:0-5940 GCA_964494755.1 uncultured bacterium
TACACCAACTGCGCCATCCGCCAAACCTGCCCAGTTGCCCCAGTCCAGATCAGGCTTTATTCCCACCAACATTGGACAATCGACCTTGCCGTTTGAAGGGGGACGGAACATTTTTGGCAAAGACGATCGCATTCCCATGAACTCGACGAAGTATCCCTGGTCAGCGATCGGTCGCATTGAAGTTCCTGTTGATGACAAATCAATAAAGATCTGTACCGGAACATTGATTGGCAAAAACCTGGTCGTCACCAATGCCCATTGCGTATTAGACGAGCAAACCAAACAGGTGACAGCCAACAAAATCCGCTTTCGTCCCAATTTGATCGACGGTCAAGCCCCTGCCGCCGCCTTTGTCACCAAGGTGGTTCTGGGAACGAACGACCCCAAGCGCGATCGCGGCAATGATTGGGCATTACTGGTATTGGATCAGCCTTTAGGCGAAACCTATGGTTGGTTGGACTTTGCGGTTGCTGACCTGGCTGATTTAGACAGCGTCAAAGGTGAAATCATTTTGGTAGGGTACTCTAGTGATTTTCCGAAAGAGAATCCTGCGGAAACGGCTGGTGTTCATAAAGGGTGCAGCATTCGTGGCTTTGGTCCTCAATTAGGCATGATCTCCCACGACTGCGACATGATGTCTGGCGCGTCGGGCGGTCCTATGTTTGTGGTTTTCCAGGAGGGGAACAAACTGAACGCGGTGATCATTGCCCTCAATGCGGCGGAACGCGTCAGCCCGGCGGGCAAAAAACCGCCTGAGTTTACTAGAGAAACAGCAAACATCGGGGTCTATGCTGCAACCTGGGCTAGCAAAGCAGAAGCGTTACTTAAGTCACAACGCTGATCGGAAGCGGTGAGCGATCGCCCCACCTGCCCATTAATTTAGAAATCCTCACAGGCAGCCCATTCAAAATCTGCGTCGGTCAACTGGTGTTGATCCTTGCCAGACTGCTCCAGCGATTGGATGAACCGATGAATCGCATCCTCTAAGGCTACATCCATACTGGAACCCAGACCAACCACCCACTCAGGGGCATCCTGGTGGGCATTTTTAATGCTCACGTTCACCCGCCCAATGTACTGCCCGTTTCCATCTTCGGTCACCTTGACCCGAAAGTAACGACTGGGAATGTAGCTGCACTCGACGTAAAACTCAGCCACCACTCTTTCCATCCGCTGCACACCCGCAACACGAATGGTTTTCCAGTTAGTTTGCTGCTTGCTGATACTTGTCATAGGGTTACTCCCTGCCAAAAGAGATGATTCGACCATCAGGGGCTAAATCGATGTATCTGCCACTTTTTACGTACCGGATCGTACCTTCGGTTGCTCCTTGAGGGAAGGATCGCTGTGCCCTTCTCAAGTTCTGCTTAAAGCCTAACGCTTTTCTCAGGTATTGCTCTACATCTTCCGCTCCGACTTCAATGCCATGACGGAGAAAATGATCAAGTAAGGATACCTCTGAGGAAGCGTAACTCCCTGGATGCCAAAGGTTAGCAATGAAGTCTGTCATAGGAATTCAATCCTGGCAATCCCCAAAGGTGACACAGATTTATATTGCCCATCTTGGGGGACATTGGCCAATCTAAGAAGACAGATACTCATGTCTGCATAAGTTCCTTGGACTGGGAGAGATACCCCTATGTAAGCGTTAAGGAACCACTCTCATGTCTCTAAAACAACTTGGACTCGCTGCTTTCTCTGCAGCTCTGGCGATCGCCGCTAATCCCATTCAACTCCCCGCCGTTGCCGCAATGACGACTGCCGCCGCTCAAGCCTCGATCTCCCAACTGGCGCAAGCCAACACCCAGAGCGATCGCCTGTTTGAACAAGCAGCCGACTTGATGGATGCTGGTAAACCAGCTGAAGCCCTGGCTGTTTTTGACCAGATCTTAAAAGCCGACCCCAATTATGTGAAAGCCTGGCTCGGTCGTGGTTTTGCCCTCTACGATTTAAATCGTTTCAAAGAATCCGCGACAGCCTTCCAGCGGGCCACCCAACTACAACCCAATCTAGTTATTGCCTGGATGGGTCTGGGCAATGCCCTGGATGATGCCGGTCAACCGGAGGCTGCCCTGACGGCCTATGACCGGGGTCTGCAACTGGAACCCAAAAATGTGGCGATCTGGTTCAACAAGGGCATCACGCTGCAAGGTATGAAACGGTATACAGATGCTCTGGCCGCCTATGACCAGGCGATCGCCTATGCACCTAATTTTGAGCGGGCCTGGTTTAATCGGGGTGTCGTTCTGGCCCAACTGAAGCGCTATCGGGAAGCGATCGCGGCCATGGAGCAAACCCTCAAAATCAACCCCAATAACCCAAAAGCCCAGGAGGCTCTGGAAATTCTGCGCAAGCAAGTTGGGTAGGAATGGTGGATTTCATGCAGCCCGGATTTGCCCTCGCCCCACCCCTTGTCCCAGGCAAAGTGAGTCAGTACTCGATTCCCTGTCTCTCTGGGAAGAAGGGGCCAGGGGCTGAGGGCGAATTGCTCCCAACTCTTAAGGACTCTTCCCACCAGTTGGGTAGCTCGAGGGTTGCCAGGTTAGTGTTTTCAAATTCTGGCCTGTTCCCTGGAACTTTTCTGCGAAACATTGCATATCCTCCCAGACTGGCAATGGATGTGTTAGTAAATCGGTTAAGGCGCATTCACATCCACCTTCTCAACTGAACTGGAAGACTGACTATACATTCGGAGGTTCTCCATGACTCAGATTAACCGTCGTCACTTTTTGCAATTCGCTGGCTCCACCCTGGCGACACTAGGTCTGAGTCAGTTGGATTTCTTCACCCAGGCCAACCACTACGGCAAAGTCCTGGCCCAGGGCAGTCCCAGCAGAAAGCTGGCTCTCCTGGTGGGAATTAATGCCTATCCGGGCAAAATTCCCAGCCTCAATGGCTGTTTGACCGATGTAGAAATGCAGTGGGAGTTGTTGGTGCATCGGTTTGGATTCAATCCAAAGGATATTTTGGTTGTAGCCGATCAACAACTTGCCGTCACCAATTATGAACCGCAAAAACCAACGCGAGACAATATCCTAAACGCCTTCAAAACCCATTTGATCGATCAGGCCAAGCCGGGGGATGTGGTGGTGTTTCACTTCTCCGGCCATGGCTCTCGCATTATTGACCCCAACCCGATTCCCGAGCTGATCATTAACGGCAATAAAGTCCCCAATACGGACAAACTGAATGGAACGATGGTGCCCAACGATCGCCTCACTAGCGATCCGGCGATCGTTCAGGACATTATGGGCCGAACCTTATTTTTGTTAATGAAATCGCTCAAAACTGAATTGGTGACGGCAGTTCTGGATAGCTGTCATTCTGGGGGTGGCACCCGCGGCGGCCTCACCTTTCGGGCGGTGCCGTCCCGTGTCGATGGCGATCGCTATGCCGCTGCCAGCCCCGCAGAATTAGAGTTACAACAAAAGTTAATGAAAGATCTGGGCCTGTCTGAAGACCAGTTAACCAAGCTGCGCCTGCAAGGGATTGCCAAAGGGGTGGCGATCGGCTCTGCCCAGTTTGATCAATACGCCGCTGATGCCTCCTTCGATAACAATAGATTCCATGCTGGAGCCTTCACCTATCTGCTGACCCGCTATCTCTGGCAAGCTGCCCGCAACGAATCCATCAGCACAACGTTCGTCAACTTGGCTCGCAGCACCAAAGATTTAGCCAGCAATAACCAAATTGACCAGGTGCCTATTCTGGCCGCCAATCCCGATCGCAACCAGGAACAGTCGATCTTCTTTCTAAAGCCAGCCAAGCCCTGGGCCGAAGCTGTGGTGCGGCAGGTCAAATCCGATGGCAATATTGAATATTGGCTGGGGGGCGTTTCTTCACTCAGTTTGGCGGCTAGCACGAAAGGTAGCCTGTGGGCAGTCATTGATGCCAGGGGAAACGAACTGGCTGAACTGGAACAAACTGGTCGCACCGGACTTGTGGCGACGGGTAAGTTGCGCACTGGCCAACTGAGTGTAATCCAATCGGGCAGCCTGCTGCGAGAGAAGATCCGCGGTGTGCCCACCGATTTAAAGTTGCAGGTGAGTTTGGATGAGTCCCTGGGGAACCAGTTAGAAGCCGCCAAAGCAGCGTTACAAACTTTAGACCGGGTGCAAATTGTCAGTGCGGCACAGGCTGCTGATTGCATTCTGGGACAGATGACGCCAGGAGTGCTGCAACAACTCAGGCGGGGACAGAGCCAACGGAATCTGGAAGTGCCAGCGCCTAACACAGTGGGTTTATTTCTGGCGGGCTTGCACCCGATCGCCCCAACCTTCAAGGATCCGGGAGAATCGGCCCAAGCAGCCATAGAGCGGTTACAGGGGCGATTCAAATCCCTGCTGGCTGGCAAACTGCTGAAACTAGTAACCGGCAGTGATGCCGCCCTGGTGGGTCAGACTTCGGCCTATAAGGTGGAGGTGGTTGTCCGGCCTAAGGACAGCCAGGTGACGACAACCCCTAAGACCTTTAAGCAGCAGACCGCCATTCAGGTGCAAGTCAGCAACCAGGAAAAGAGTAATTTGTATGTGGCAGTGATTAGCATCAGTGCCAGCGGCAAGATCACACCGCTTTTTCCCTACTGGGACTCCGCAGAAAGCGAGGCAATTGTGGGTGCAGGGCAAACCTTGCTCACCCCTGTTGCAGGAGATGGCTATACCTTTACCCTGAAAGGGGCGGGTTCCCTGGAAATCCTCGTTTTGGCCAGTGAGAAGCCAATTCGTGATGCCCTCAAGGGTCTCCAGACGATCGCCGCCGGTCGGGGAGCAGACGCCAACTCTAGAGCCCCGTTGGCCCTCTCTGGAGAGGAAGAATTGAGTTTTGTGGAAAAGTTGGTTGGCGATGGCGATCGCAATACTCGTAGCGAAATGGATGTGAGGCGCGACATGAACGCCATCAACCGCAGGCAACTGGCCGCTATTTCCACCATTTTGCAGGTGGTGTAATCAGGATTGGGCGATCGCCCAAATCATTGCGGCGAACCCGAAAACCATTTCGACGATCGCTCAGAACACAATCCAAGCTTGAAAAGGCGTTAGCTTTGATGGCAAAGGAACTACTACAGGAGTCCAATTAGTTTGCAGTAGACTGGGAGCACTGGTTAGTAACAATGGAGAATCAAGAGATGGGCTCTGTTTCTATCATCTTGGAAAATCCCCAACAAGACAGATATACCGCAACCGTTTGGGGTTTACCAGACTGTCAGGCTGAAGGCGCAACGAGAGCAGAAGCTTTGGATAAAATACAGCAGGCTCTGGCAACACGACTCCAGTCTGCCGAAGTGGTTCCGATTGAGATCAATTCATTGCATCCATTGCTGCAGTTGGCCGGAATCTTCAAAGATGACCCCCAGTGGGATGAATTTCAGGCTGCAATGGCAGCTTATCGACAGGAAGAGGATAGCAAGCTGGAGGCTGAATATCAGCGAATGGATGAGGTTGATCAGGCGCGGAACCCAGGAAACTCAGCGGCATGACGTTTTGGATACTGGATACAGATCATGTGTCGTTGTGGCAGCGTCAACATCCGATCGTGACTCAGCGGATTGCAGCGGTGGATCTGTCTCTGATCTCGATTACGATTATCACGGCAGAAGAGCAACTCCGAGGCCGGTTAGAAGTCATTCGACGAGCAGATTCAGCCATTGCACGGGTAGCTGCCTATGGTAGATTCCGTGAAACATTGGATTTTCTGGAACAGTTTCGACGATTTCAGCGGCTATTGGACTTTACCATGGATGCTGAAGTTCGCTATCACGACTTGAAGCGGCAAAGAGTTCGCATTGGTTCACAAGATTTGCGGATTGCTGCGATCGCCCTTGCAGTCAATGGCACTGTAGTAACCCGCAATCATCGGGATTTCGGACAGGTGTCTGGTTTGTGCCTTGAGGATTGGACTGTGTAATGGATACCGCCCCCTTGCTTTCTGCCATATTTCTTA
>CAZBTL010000254.1:0-5892 GCA_964494755.1 uncultured bacterium
CTGAAGCGCTGACTACAAACCCTAATTTCTAGAGTTGACGCTGCACTAGAAGCAAGGAAACCCCTGCAAACTTTAACAAAGAAGCAAATTGTATCTGCATATACATTTTGCCAATTGTTCGTAGTCCTAATATCTCAGAGTTACTACCGAGTCGGATTGTCTCGGTTTAATTTAGTGGGGAGCGAACTACTCCATGACAAAACAGTTTCGTCGACGCGAATTTATCATTTTTGGTAGCACGGTAGCAGGCAGCGCGCTGCTCAAAGCCTGTGCTAGTCCCACCCCTACGACAAGCCCAACTGCCTCTCCAGAAGCCTCTCCAGGTGGCGGTGGCTCCATTAAGGTGGGGGTTCTCCATTCTCTCAGTGGCACCATGGCCATTAGTGAAAAGAGTGTGGTAGATGCCAATCAGCTAGCCATTGAAGAAATTAATAAAGCCGGTGGCGTTCTGGGTAAGCAGATTGAATCCGTAATTGAAGACGGTGCTTCAGACTGGCCCACCTTTAATGAAAAGGCGAAGAAGCTGATCGATCAGGATAAAGTGGCAGTGGTCTTTGGTTGCTGGACCTCGGCCAGCCGTAAGGCGGTGTTGCCAACTTTTGAATCCAAGAACCACATGCTCTGGTATCCCGTTCAGTACGAAGGGCAGGAGTGTTCTAAGAACATCTTCTACACTGGCGCCGCCCCCAACCAGCAGATTGAGCCCTCGGTGGAATGGTTGATGAAGAAGTATCCCGGCAAGGCCTTCTTCCTGGTGGGGTCGGACTATGTCTTCCCCCGGACTGCCAATACCATTATCAAAGCTCAACTAGCAGCGAAGGGCGGCCAGGTAGTCGGAGAAGACTACATTCCCCTGGGCGGTACGGAAGTCACTCCGATCATTTCTAAGATTAAGGCAGCCCTGCCCGATGGCGGTGTTATCTACAACACCCTGAACGGAGACAGCAACGTGGCCTTCTTCAAACAGTTGCAGGGAGCTGGCATGGGTCCCGACAAGTATCCCACCATGTCGGTCAGCATTGCGGAAGAAGAAGTGAAGGCGATCGGTGTTGACTATCTGAAGGGCCAGTATGCCGCCTGGAACTACTTCCAGACTGTCGAAAATCCAGTTAACAAGAAGTTCGTAGAAGCCTTTAAAGCCAAATATGGGGCTGATCGGGTGGTCAACGACCCGATGGAAGCCGCCTATATTGCCGTCTACCTGTGGAAGCAGGCGGTTGAGAAAGCTGGCACCGCAGATGACCTGGAAAAAGTGCGGACAGCGGCTTATGGTCAGGTGATCGATGCGCCGGAAGGTCCGGGTGTGACCATGCAGACCAACCACCACATTTCCAAGTATGTGCGAATTGGGGAAGTCGCAGAGGACGGTCTGTTTAAGATTGTGTTTGAAACCGAAAAACCAGTTGTCCCTCTGCCCTGGAACCAGTTTGTACCAGAAACCAAAGGTTTCTCCTGTGACTGGTCTGACCCGGCAAAGGGTGGCAAGTTCAAGATGAGCTAAGTGAGACGTTCATGATTGGCTGTTGGTTGTTAGCACTTTGCTAATGACTAACAGCTAATCCTTATAGAAACCCTATTTGATTTGTGAATGTCTGGATGGTGGAAGGGCTTTGTGAGCAGGATTTCCTGCGGAAACCTTTCACAATCCTGATCGGATCGCTATATTCAGGGGGAATTTCACGTTGTCGCAATTACTGGAAGCGCTATTCGGTGGATTAAGCGTGGGCTCCGTCCTGCTGTTGGCCGCTTTGGGACTGGCCATCGTTTTTGGCTTGATGGGCGTGATCAACATGGCCCACGGCGAGCTGATGATGCTGGGCGCCTACACGACCTTTGTGGTTCAGAATGGGTTGAAGCAAACGCCGCTGTCGGAAGCCTATATCTTTTTTGCCTTAATTGCGGCGTTTTTTGTGACCGGCCTGCTGGGGTTGTTGCTGGAACGCACGATTATTCGCTATCTCTATGGTCGGCCGCTGGATACATTGCTGGCCACCTGGGGCGTCAGTTTGATCCTGCAACAGTTTGTCCGCAGCGTCAGTTGGCAGGTTGTCTTCGGCATTGCCGTATTTTGCCTGCTGTTCTTTGCCGCCTGGTGGGTGGCGTCTCGACGACCGGACTTTGAACGGCTGCGGGGATGGGTCATCGGTCTGATGGCGCCCCTTTCAGCAGCGATCGCAGTCTTTAGTTCTAAGATCTTAGCCAATCTGTTCAAGCTGCCCTTTACCAAACCCTGGTTTGGCACCCAAGGGGTTGATGTCACAGCGCCGAAGTGGTTGCGCGGCGGCCTTCCCATGGGCGATTATCAGTTGCCCTACACCCGCCTGTTCATCATTGCCCTAACCATTGTTTGCCTCCTGGCAATTTACTGGTTTTTGAATAAAACCCCTTGGGGCTTGCGAATTCGAGCGGTCACCCAAAACCGAAGCATGAGCGCCTGTTTGGGAATTCCCACCCAGAAGGTGGATGCTCTCACCTTTGCGCTGGGTTCCGGTTTGGCTGGCATTGCCGGTTGTGCGGTGACCCTCCTGGCATCGGTCAGTTCCAACACCGGCCAGAGCTACATCGTCGATGCCTTTATGGTGGTGGTTGTCGGTGGGGTTGGTAAGTTGATTGGTAGCGTGGTGGCAGCGTTGTCGATTGGCACCCTGACCTATGTCATTGGCTCTAATGCGTTTGCTCCGCTGGTGAGCTTTAGTCCTGCCTTAAAGAGTTTGTTTGAATTCTTTGCAACAGCCAGTATGGCGAAGGTAATGGTGTTTGCCTTGATTATTCTCTTCCTGCAGTTCCGACCAGCCGGTCTGTTCCCGCAGAAAGGCCGCACAGTGGATGCCTAGGGGGCCGGTATGGCAGTAGAAACCATCGAATCATCGGATCCACTGCAATCGGCCCGGCCTGATGCGCGCAAACAACGTCGATTGCGTCTGCTGGAATTGGCTATAGTGGCAGTCATTGTGTTGCTGTTGCTGCTAGGGGTGTTGCCGATTCTGACCAAATCCATCCTGACGGTGCGATTTAATCAGTTGGGACGGTTTCTGGCCCTGGCGATCGCGGCTCTGGGGATTGATCTGATCTGGGGCTATACGGGCCTGCTTAGTTTGGGACAGGGGATCTTTTTTGCCCTGGGCGGCTATGCCCTAGCCATGTACTTGCAATTGCAACTGCCAGCGGGCCAGATTCCCGAATTTTTCACCCTGTACGGGGTGCAGGAGCTACCCGGTTTTTGGCAACCCTTTTATTCTCTGCCGTTTACCCTCCTGGCCATCCCGATCATTCCCCTGTTGGTGGCATCCGCCTTTGGCTATCTGGTGTTTCGGAACCGGATTCGGGGAGTTTACTTCTCAATTCTGACCCAGGCGGCTCTGGTGGTCTTTTTCAACTTTTTCAACGGCCAGCAAAAGCTGATCAATGGCACCAACGGCTTAAAAACAGACACCTCGGTGCTGTTCGGCCTTCAAGTCAGTGATGCCCGCATTCAGGCTGCATTCTATGCCCTCAGCGTTATTTTCCTGGCCGGAGCCTATTTCCTCTGTCGCTGGCTAACTAGTGGCCGGATTGGTCGCATGTTAGTTGCAGTCCGGGATGATGAACCCCGTGTCCGCTTTTCAGGCTATAACCCCACCGGCTACAAGGTCTTTGTGTTTGCGGTAGCGGCGGCTCTGGCCGGTGTGGCAGGGGCGCTGTATACCGTGCAATCCGGCATCATTACGCCCAAAGCAATGGATGTCGCCTTTTCAATTGAGATGGTGATCTGGGTTGCAGTGGGTGGTCGGGCCACGCTGATCGGGGCAATTCTGGGCACCCTGATCGTCAATTTCGCCAAAACTTTTCTCAGTGAGCAGTTTCCTGAGTTCTGGTTGTTTTTCCAGGGGGCGCTGTTCCTGATTGTCGTAACCGTTCTACCCGGCGGTATTTTGGGATGGCTGCGGACCGATGGCATCAACTGGTTCCGCTCAGTTACGGGTCGTCCCAAACAATTGCTTACCTATCCCAGCCTAGAAGAAGATCCAGAAGTGCAATATGAACGGGAAAATCTTGGAGATCGACCATCTGACGGTGAGCTTTGACGGCTTCAAGGCTCTGAATGACCTGAACTTTTCGATGGATGAAGGGGAGTTGCGGGTCATTATTGGGCCAAACGGAGCTGGTAAGACCACCTTCCTGGATGTTATTACTGGCAAAGTGCAACCGACTGAGGGTAACGCTTTGTTTAAGGGCCGCAACCTGCGATCGCTGGCAGAGCATGAAATTTCCCGCATGGGCATTGGCCGTAAGTTTCAGACTCCCCGGGTCTACCTGCAACTGACCCCACGGGAAAACCTGGAATTATCCTGTGTCCGCCCCAAACATGTCTGGGCTTCCCTCTTTGGTCGCACCTCAACGGCAGAACGGCGGACTGTCAGCGGCCTGTTGGAAACCATTGGCCTGGTTGCTAAGGCAGATGTTCCGGCGGCACTGCTTTCCCACGGAGAAAAGCAACGACTGGAAATCGGTATGCTGGTAGCCCAGTCCCCCGATCTGCTGCTGGTGGACGAGCCCGTGGCCGGTCTAACCGATGAGGAAACGGAAAAAGTCGGTGAACTCTTGCTGGCCCTGGCCGAAAGCCATTCGATTATTGTGATTGAGCACGATATGGAATTTGTCCGCCAGATTGCCCGCAAGGTCACCGTGCTGCATCAGGGATCGGTGCTGTGCGAAGGCAATATGGATGAAGTCCAGAGTGATCCCCGTGTGATCGAAGTTTATTTGGGACGACCTGAAGAGGAGGAATAAACAAGATGGGCCAAACCTACGGCACGGTTGCTCCTGAACCTATTTCCACCAGTGACCAACCTCTGCTGGATATCACCGGGTTGAACGTTTACTACGGCGAAAGCCACATTCTGCGGGATGTGGATATGGGCGTGGCAGCCGGCAAAATGGTCTGCCTGATTGGCCGCAACGGCGTCGGCAAGACGACCCTCTTGAAAACTATTATGGGGGTGCTAAGTCCCCGCAGTGGCACTATTAAGCTGAATGGTCAGAACATCAACCCTAAAACGCCTGACCAACGAGCCCGCATGGGCATCGGCTATGTGCCCCAGGGCCGGGAGATTATTCCCCGTTTAACCGTCCAGGAAAATTTGCTGTTGGGGTTGGAATCCCGACCGGGGGGACTGGGCAAACACTCCACTATTCCGGCGGAGATTTTTGAGCTGTTCCCGGTTTTAAAGACCATGCTTTCCCGGATGGGCGGTGACCTCAGCGGTGGGCAACAGCAACAACTGGCGATCGCCCGAGCCTTGATGGGCCGTCCCCAATTGCTGGTCCTGGATGAACCCACGGAAGGGATTCAGCCGTCGATTATTCTGGAAATTGAGGCAGCTGTGCGCAAAATCGTCAGAACTACCGGCATTGGGGTGCTGTTGGTGGAACAACACCTGCACTTTGTGCGCCAGGCTGATTGGTACTACGCCATGCAGAAGGGAGGAATTGTGGCTTCCGGCCCAACGAGCGAACTGAGTAACGAAGTGATTCAGCGCTTCCTGGCAGTGTAAGACCACTGGACTGAAGCCGTCTAGGGGGAGGGTGACAAGTTAAGCTGAGCGCTGATTTGTCCAGAGGAGTTGGAGAGGATGCCCAAGGAGGGACTGAAGTCGAGTGTTTTGGGTGGTTTGCGGATGACCTTAATGACGCCGATGTCCTGGTTTTCTGGGGCGGCTAAGCAGGCGAAGGGGTCAGTCGCTAAGCCTCGATTGTACGCCTGGTTAATTGTACGCCTGGTTAATTGTACGCCTGGTTAATTGTACGCCTGGTTTAAGTAATAAAGCCCGTTGAGCTCATCTTTAGCGCATCTCTATGTTTCTATAGCGATCCGATCAGGATTGTGAAAGGTTTCCGCAGGAAATCCTTCTC
>CAZBTL010000255.1:0-5884 GCA_964494755.1 uncultured bacterium
ACTATGGTGTATTCAATCTTTTAATCCAGTTGCCATTGCCAAGTTACTGACCACAGAACTGCAGGGATAGTCTGACACGCAACACTGGTGTTTATTCCCTGCATCACTGATTTGGGAAGAGGGGTTTGCTTGACCTAATAGCTGATCCCGATATTTCCTTCGACGCTCCTGGGGGGGTTACCCCTGAGGGGTGTTGTCCTGTGGCTGTTTTTGTGAACCTGAGTAACAATTGCGGCAGTGAGGCTTGAGCCTTTACTGTCCTTATTGTTGTGATTGTTTGAGAAACAGTTCAGGTCAAAATGATACCCTCTATCCCGGTGGGAGCAGTTCTACGGCAGCGCTATGTCATCCAGGGCATCTTAGGTCAAGGTGGCTTTGGTCGGACCTATTTGGCGTTGGATCAGGAGCGCTTTAATGACAAGTGCGTCCTGAAGGAATTCGTCGTTGCTTATCAACACGGAGCGCAGGTAGACAAGGCTCAAGAACTGTTCCATCGGGAAGCCAGTATTCTCTATCAAATTCAGCATCCCCAAATTCCTCGTTTCTGGGCCGCCTTCCAGGAAAGGAATCGTCTGTTTTTGGTTCAGGACTACATTAAAGGCCAGAGCTATCGGCAGATTTTGAGCGATCGCAAGCAACAGCAGCGGGTTCTAACTGAGGCAGAGGTGTTGCATTTTCTCCATTACCTCTTGCCCGTGCTGGGCTATCTCCACGACCGGAACATCATTCATCGCGACATCACCCCCGAAAATGTGATTCTTCCGTCCCAGGATCTACCAGTCGATCCAGACTCTGCGACGGAGGTTGGCTTGCCGGTCCTGGTTGACTTTGGTGCTGTGAAAGCAGCCGTCAATTACACCTCCCTGACAGACACACCCACCTGTGTTGGGAAGGTGGGCTATGCCCCACCCGAACAGTTGCAGACCGGCACCGTCTATGCCAACAGTGATCTCTATGCCCTAGCCGCCAGCAGTGTGGTGCTGTTGACCGGCCGGGAACCCCAGACCCTACTGAACCGACGAACCTTCAGTTGGAACTGGGAACCGACGGTCATGAGTCCTGGACTGGCGCAAATCTTAGGAAAAATGCTGGCCTTTCGTCCCGGCGATCGCTATCAAACGGCTGGAGAGGTTTTGGCTGACCTGCGATCGCTAGCGCCGATGCCGACTGCCAACCAAGAAGTCGCACCGGAATCCGATCTGGTCTATATCACTACCGCTGGCCATTCTCGCCCCTTCTCTCGACATGGGAAACCTCGGTCTGCCCAGGCCAAGCTACGCACCATGCAACCCCTCCCGTCCTATCCCAACCCAGAGAGTTCCTTGTCTCTGTCATTTGAACCCCGCAGTCAGTCGCAGAAGCGGCTGCGTTTAGGCCCAACCGTCTTCCCACAATTCCAACCACTGGGGCTGAACCATCCCACCACCCTGGGTCTGACCGCGGCCTGTTTGGTGGGGTTAGGAATCGCCACACCGATTGTGTGGCGTTCCCTGGCCTCCCTTTGGAGCCAGGGTAGCGACGTCTGGATTTCTGGTACTCGTCTCTCCCAGTCTGAAGCTTCTCGTATTATCGGTACGGAAAAGGGATACGCCTCCAGCGCCGCCCTCAAATTTCCCCTGGGGCCGCCGCCTGATCCCGGCAGTTCAGCCGGAAGTACCGGGCAGACGCAGGTGATTCAGATTCCGCCTGGTGAAATTTCCACCATCGTGCAAGGAAATCTGGCCCACAATGGTCGCCAGTCCTATCAGTTGACTGCGACAGAAGGTCAGATCGCGACCGTGATGGTAGACGGTGTGGGTGTCACCATGACGCTGCTCCGTTCCAATCAGGCCGTTCTTGATGCATCGGCCTATCAGACCCGCAGTTGGACTGGCCAGTTGCCCGCCACGGAAACTTATCTGATTCAGGTTTCTGGTTCCGGGCCCTATTCCCTGGAAGTGGCTGTGACGCCGTCGTCCTGGCAAGAGCAACCAGGAACCCAGTAATGAAGGTCATCTAGTTCTGCCGATCCTGGGCTTCCAGTTCTTCGCAGATTAATTGCACCAGTTTTTCAGCCGCACCGGCCTCTCCCCTCACCTGACGCAGGTTGGCGCGTATCTGAACCAGTTTTTCCGGATGTTCCAGTAGATCCTGAGCGATCGCCGCCACGGCCGCAGGCTGCAATGGCCCCACCAATTCCGGCACAATTTGCCTTCCAGCCCAGATATTGGGCCAGGCCAGAAGACCGAGTCGTCGCAGGGCTAACCAGTTAATCCCCTTTGCCAGCAGCGAACCTACGCCTGGCAAATTAGCCAGAATGCCAGGGATCCCATCCCAGGCCCGCATAGCATCCAGTTGTTGCGTTGGGATCAGAACCAACATGGGAATCGCCAGTGCCCCTAGCTCAGCCGTATTCGCACCCACAGTGGTCAAACAGAGCGCGCACTGGGATAGCTGGGTGTAGGCTGGAAACTGAGTCCACAGTTCCACCCTGAGCCCTGAGGCCGTCTTCAGATAGGCCCTGCCTTCTGGATCGGTGACCAGGTCGGCAGCCGCCCAACCCAGTCGCTGGATCACCGGATTCTGCTGCGGGTCGGCAAATTGGGCTAGTTGGGCCAGGGTTAGGGTGGGGGCGACTGCCATGCCAAATCGTAGAGTGGGTTGCCAACGGTGCAGGTACTCGGCGATTGCCAGTCCCAGCGGCACGCCCAAGAGCAACTTGGCTGGTTTTGACCCTGGCAGAATGCCCATCAGCGGCGCTACTGCCGCCGTGGGATCTGTCGCCGCCTCCACGGTATTGGCACCAACCTCGGTCATCAAATCGCCGACAACCGTAAACTTATGAGCCAGGGTTGGATTGACCCGGTCAGCAATTTCCGGTTTCATCACGGCAAACCGATCAATCCAGCGATGCCAGCGGGCCTCCCATTCGGCGTAGGTCACCGTGCGATAGCCCAGGCGCTTGCCAATCACGACGGTATAAAACTGGTCCCCTCCTAAAAACAGCACCAGCCCTTTGGGTCGCCAGTCCCACTCTTCCTTAGTGCGCCCCCACAACAAAAAAGGATAGAAGTCCGCTGCCGCCTGAACCCGATCCACTTCTGGATAGCGGCGGGCGATTTCGGCTTCCTGCCCACTGGCATTGGCACAGGGAGAGAGGATCACTGAAATGCGAACCCGATGGCGATCTGTCCCTAATCGCCGCCTCAAACTTTGCACCACCGGCCGCACCCAGGTTGCCAGTTCCCCAGGTCCATTGGACAGAATGACGATATCAACGGCTGTGGTTAAATGAACGGTTGTGGTCAACGATTGCCTCCTTTCTCTGCTCGTCCTCTCAGAATGACGAAAAGCCAGTCCACTGTAAACCGTAAGGTCTAGACTGCTATAATCTTGGCTTTTCAGCAGGATAGTGAGATCGATGGGGAACCGGGTCTTAATTTTGGGTGGGAGGGGCCGGATTGGCAGTCAGGTGGCGGCCGATATTGCCAGCCATACCGAGGCCCAGATTACGGTGACGGGTCGCCATCCAGATGATCTCAGCACTGACACCCTGGCGGGACGGCTGACCTATCAATGTCTGGACTTGGCTGATCAGGCCGCCCTCACAGCAGCAATTCAGGCTCTCGGCAACCAGTCCAACCCCAGCAACAATGTGGTGGTCCACTGCGCCGGTCCCTTTCACTATCGAGATACTCGGGTGCTGGATGCCTGCATTGCCGCCGGGGTGAATTATGTGGATGTGAGTGATCATCCCTCCTATACCCGTAAGGCGATCGCTTGCAAAGCAGCAGCGACCGCGGCTGGAATCACCGCCATTGTCAACACGGGCATTTTCCCGGGCATTTCCAACAGCATGGTACGGCGGGATGTGGAGCAACTGGACAGGGCTGATACGATTCACCTCAGCTATGTGGTAGCCGGTTCCGGTGGCGCTGGTCTGACGGTGATGCGGACCACCTTTTTGGGATTACAGCACTCCTTTCAAGCCTGGATTGATGGGGAGTGGCAAACCATCCAGCCCTATAGTGAACGCGAACCAATTGATTTCCCGGCTCCCTATGGCCGCACCGGCGTTTACTGGTTTGACATGCCGGAGACCTTTACCCTACCTCAGACCTTTCCGGTCAAGACCGTAGTCACCAAATTTGGCACAGTACCCGATTTCTATAATGCTTTAACCCGTTGGGTAGCCCACGGCTGGCACCCCTGGCTACTACGACAGAAGCCTGTGATTGAATTTCTTTCCCATGTCAGCCATTTCATGACCGATGTCACCGATCGCTTCAGCGGCATTGGAGTAGCCATTCGCTCAGAAGTGACTGGCGAAAAGGACGGGCGTCCAATACAAGTGATTTCCACCCTGGTCCATCCCAATACGGCGATCGCCGCCGGATGCGGCACAGGCAGCATCGTGCAACTGCTGCTGTCGGGGCAACTACACCGGCCTGGGGTCTGGGTAGTTGAGCAAGTCCTGACAACCAGTGATTTTGAAACCAGCCTGCAACAACGGGGAATTCCGCTCGAACAACAGGTGCTTCCTGCAGAACAACCTGGCTAGCAACCCAGAGTAACGCTATTATCAACGGATAATCTTCGTTCATGGTGGTTCGTACTCACGGCCACGGTGCATCTTGTGTTTTCGTTTCAACCGCTCTACGTTGTGACTACCTCTGATTTTGCTCCCATCCTGGGAGATATGCGCCTGGATCTGATTGCCCTAGCCTGCATGCTGATGCTTTCAGCCTTTTTCTCCGGCTCCGAAACTGCCATCACAGCGCTGGACAATCTCAAACTGAAGGCTCTGATCAAGGAACAGGGGGATCCCCATCGGATTTTTACCCTGGTGTTGACCCACCGACGGCGGTTCATTACCACCCTGCTGGTTGGCAATACGCTGGTGAATAACTTTGCCGCCATTCTGACCAGCAACCTCTTCGCCATCTGGTTTGGCGGCAATCAGGCGATCGGTATCGCCACCTTCGTCATTACCTTTTTGACCCTGACCTTCGGGGAAATTGTGCCCAAGTCCCTGGCAATTAACAATGTGATGCCCATCTTCACCGCTGTCGTCTATCCCATCTATTGGATGTCGCGGTTGTTGTCCCTGGTTGGCATCATCTGGTTGTTTGAAAAAATTACCCAATCGGCGATTCGCACCTTCCAGGGGCATGTGGAACACCAGGGCGAATCGCTCAAGGATTTGCAGTTGATGATTGAAATTCTGGGCGGCAAGGGGCAACTGGACCTGGATCAGCACCAGCTTCTAAACAAAGCCCTGATGCTGGATAAGCTGAGTGCGCGGGAGGTCGTCAAACCTCGAGTGGCCATGCAGACGATCGCCTGCGATGCCAGTCTGAAGGATTTGATTGATCTCTGTCTGGAAACCGGTTACTCCCGGATCCCGGTGCAGGAAGAGTCCAAGGACGAAATCATTGGTATTGTTCACTTAAAGCGAGCCCTACAACAGTTGAATCATTTACAGAGGGAGGGGTTTGCGGATGGAGCCGTCACAACCGCGATGGATCCGCCTGTCTACATTCCAGATACCAAACGAGTTGCGGATTTGTTGAAAGAAATGTTGCAACACCGTCTGCATATTGCCATTGTGGTGGACGAGTACGGTGGCACTGTGGGTCTGGTGACCCTGGAGGATCTGCTGGAGGAACTGGTGGGCGAGATTTATGATGAGAGCGATTTTCCCGCCCAGATGAAAAACCGCCGCCCATCAACTGCTGTGGGGCTGAATCGGGTCAGCGGGGGCATTCGCGGCTAGCACATTGGTGTAGTCGGTCCAGATCTCCGGCTACTTTGGTCGGTCAACCCCAATTTGGCTAGCCCCAAGACTAGCGTTCTGTCAAACCCTAATTTTAAGGTGAACCCATTGGCTCGTAGTCGGCGCTTT
>CAZBTL010000256.1:0-5857 GCA_964494755.1 uncultured bacterium
CTAGTCGCCCGTTTTCCTGACAACCGGAAAAGGCTGTCGCCCGTTGCCTGATCTCAGGGGAGGAGGGTTGGCTTCCGATTCTCAGCTTGCAGACACTCGACCAATGCATCCCCCAGGTAACGGTACTGTTCCAAACGGTTGTATATCTGGGCCGAAATGCGGATTTGACGGCCCATCGACCCGTTCCAGGGAATGACTGGCACTTCAATGCCATAGTCCTGGTATAGCCTATCCTGTAGGGCTTGGGCGGGACCATCCGGCAGGGGAATGACCGCCAGGGAACCCAGCAGGGAGTCCGGGCAAGGAGGCTCGATCGCCAGTTGGTTGCAAAGGGTCTGGCGGGCCGCGATCGCCAGTTGGTGATTGGTCGCCATTAATTCTGGCCAGCCGCCGGGCAGTAGGGATCCCATAAACTGAATGGCTTCCGGGACGCAGAGGTAGGCGGTAGGATCCGCTGTGCCCATCCAATCAAATTCCAACCAGAAGCGGGAGCGATCGCTGCGGGGAGAATTAGCTCCGTGGCTGATGGTCAACGGTCGAATATCCAGTTGGCGATCGCCCTGGACATACAAAAATGCAGACCCCTTGGGAGCGCACAGCCACTTGTGGCAGTTGCCGGTGTAGTAGGTGACCCCCAACTGGCGCAGATCGAGGGGCAGCATCCCCGGTGCATGGGCTCCGTCTACCAGGATCTCGATTTCCCGTTGGCCTAGTTCTTGCACCAGTTGGGCGATCGGGAAAATCAAGCCAGTCTGACTGGTAACCTGATCCACCAGCACCAGGCGGGTGCGGTCAGAAACGCCCCGCAACAGAGCCCCAACCACCTGATCGGGCGACGCCAGCGGAAAGGGGATATCCGCCACCACCACCTGGGCTCCGGTTCGCTGGGCCACATAGTTCAGGGCATTACGGCAGGCATTGTATTCCTGGTTGGTGGTCAGTAATTCATCGTCCGGTCCCAATGACAGCGATCGCAGAACCGCATTGATGCCGGTGGTGGCATTGGGGACAAAAACTAAATCCGTTGCTTCCGCCCCCACAAACTGAGCCAGTTGGGAACGGGCTGCGTCCAGCAAGGGCTCAAAGTCATGGTTGAAAAACAGCAGGGGCTGCCGCTCCAACTGTTCTCTTAAGCGCTGTTGGGCTGCCAGAACTGGCATTGGGCAAGCGCCGAAGGAACCATGATTCAAAAAGACCACGTCCGGATCCAACAGCCAGAATTGCCTGTAGGAACTGGCAGCAGGCTGCTGTCTGGCAACTTCCTGACCCATCCCTTCCCTAATTACCAATCAACTCAACTCCCCAGGCAAGATTCGAACTTGCGACCAATCGGTTAACAGCCGACCGCTCTACCACTGAGCTACTGAGGAACGCTCATCACTGCGAAATTAATACTAACGAGAATAGGGACATTTTGACAAGCATTCCAACGATTCTTTCTCAATTTTTTTGTCGGTGGCTGCAACCTGATGGATGAAACGGCCTCTAGGTGGAACAGGGAGTCAGAGATTGCGGGTTTGGCGAGCCAGATCTAACAGTTTGCCCCAGCGCTTCTGCAGTTGTTTTTGAGTCCACTTCAGTTGTTTGGCAATGTCCTGGTCGCTGACATGGGCCTGCTTTAGTTCCAACAGGTATTGCTGTTCAGCCGATAGTTGGTTCAGGAATAGCTGCCATTGTTCCTGGGAAAGGCCCAGATTTTGATCCAGATCGGCGCCCAACCATTGGTGAACCAGCCGCCAGTTATGGGATAGGGTGAATTTTTCGACGTGATATTTGAACCGTTGCTGCAGATAGTCCCGCTGGCGGGGTGTCAGGTTCAGAATTGCGTCAATTTCTGGGGCCGACAGGTCTTGCAGTTTGAGCACCAGATAGTCCACACAGTCGGTCTGTCCCTGGGAGGTCAGGTAGTCAATCAATTCTGTAATCACGCGATCGCGCAGGACTGCCTCAGTAGACGGATCACTCGTGTCAGTGACCAGTTTGCCGCGCAGTTGTTGCACAATCGCGGAACGATAGTTGGTCTCCGCCTCTTCGCCTTTCGGGGTTTCCAATGCCTGCTCAATATCCACAGCCATTTCCCGAGGTTGCCGACGGCCAAATCGCTGAGCCCGCAACACCACCAACTGCTGATTATTGCCGCCAGGCAAATTAATCCGGCGTTTGGCGTAGTGTTCCGTGAAGGCCATATACTCAGCCAGTTCCAACCGGGTGCGGGGCTGGTACGCTTCCGTTAGGTCGTTTTCCCGTCGAAACGCTTTGAGCGATTCGGTATAAAAGGCTTGCAGGAAATCTTCAATCAGGCTGTAGCGGCCCTGGAACCCCAACTGCAGCCGGGCTGGAGCAATATGGCGGTAAACCATGGAACCGAGGATACTGTGCAACTCAACCCGTCCCTGCCGGGACCCCAGATGATAGTAGGCCAGACACTTTTGCAACCGATGCCGGGCCAGGGATAACTGCCAGGACTGCATCTGTCCAGAGGTCTGTATCCGTCCACTTTTATGACAAATGCGTTCGACCTCTGCTGCAATCCGCGCGGCTAGCTGCTCGCCACGACTGCCCAGATTGGGAATCTCCGTACCTAATTCCTGACTGATCAACCGGGTTAGGGTGTAGATATCCAGGCTGTTAGATGCAGCATTGACGGAGGTGGAGTCCAGGTTGGGGGCTGGTCCCGCAACTGCGCCCAAATCTCCTGTGGCGGCGGCACTAGCAGTGGCCAGTGGCACAACGTAGATAGGTAGATGCTCCAGGTTCATAGCTCGGTAGTGCACGCAAGATTGGCTTCATAGGACAGCAGGAATGGCCATGGGTGTGGACCAGCGAGCAACTCCCGAAGGCCTCCAACCCAACTGACGATTCCCGATTGGGCAGGTGTCCAATTGGGCAACCTCTCCAATCTGTCACTACTGGCTACACGCGGATCTCTAACGACTACGGGAATTTCTCTGGGACACTATGGCAGTTTTTCAGGTGGTTATCCGGACGGAGAACTCTTGGTTGAGTAAGCTCCATCCAGGTCGGTCGGCAAGCCAATGCTTGAAAGAACTACCAGTCAAAGGATTCCGGTAGGTGCGATCGCCCTCTGGTCAGCAAGGAAGCACATCCACCCCAGTGGACAGTTTCCCATCTGGTTGATCGGACGGGGGAATATTGATCAGGAACACCAGAATGGGATTACCATCCGGATAATTTGACCGTCAATTTCCTGAAGTAGCCCCTTAGCTGACTTCTAAGGCCCACTCCTCCACTTCCTCCCATCCCAGACCCCGCCGAACCATAATTGGTTCCTCGCCCGTCAGGTCCAAAATCGTCGATACCTGAGTCCCCAGTTCTTCCCCACTGTCCACAATCACATCCACCAATTTTTCCAGGGCATCAAACAGCTCAAACCGGGAGGGAAGGGCCTTGTTTTTGGTGCTAGAGGTGCCATCTTCCATCAGATTGGCGGAGGTGGAAATAATGGGATTGCCCAGAGTCGCCAGCAGAGCCTGACAAATGGCATGGTCTGGCACCCGAATTCCGGTTGTTTTCCTTTTGGGGTTCAACACCAGTTTGGGCACCAGTTTGGTCATCGGCAAAATGAAGGTGTAGGGCCCCGGAATCAGCCGTTTCATGATCCGATAGGCACTGTCACTGACGATCGCATAGCGGGCAATATCAGACAGAGAGGGGCAGAGGAAGGTCAGGGGCTTGTCATTAGACTGTTGCTTGATCTGGCGCACTCGCTCAATGGCGCTTTTGGAATTCAGGTCACAGCCAATGGCGTACACCGTATCCGTGGGATATAGCATTACGGCCCCCTTGTGCAGAGCCTCCCGGATCCGCTCAATGGTCCGAGGTTGGGGATTATCGGGATGGACGGTGTAAAGAGTTGCCATATCAAATCAGCCAGGAACCAGCGGGACAGCAGTCAAATCGGTTAATTGTGCATCAGGGAATGATAGATAGTGAATAGGGCGTAGGAAATGGGGAATGGAGTCATTCATCCAGTCTCCGCCAGTCGGGCCAATTTGATCCGGGCTGACCTGTTTCTCTTTCCATCACGATGCTTAACCCTCACTTATCATACCGATGTCCAAAATCGCATACCTAAATTGTCCGACGGGAATTTCGGGAGATATGTGCCTGGGCGCGCTGGTGCATCTGGGCGTTCCTGTGGAGTATTTGACCGAACAACTGAACCGCCTGGGGATTGCAGCCGAATACCGCCTGCGAGCCGAAGCTGTCCTGCGCAATGGGCAGCAGGCCACTAAAGTGGCGGTCGATCTGGTGCAATGGCCGGGTGATGGAGTCCATGCCAACCGGACAGAGAAACCGTCCACTGAGGCAGCTATCCTGGCTGCTCAGCCAGTTCATTTCCACCCCCATCTCTCCCACTCTCACTCCCACAACTCCGAACCTGCGCCCGACCCCGCCCATCCTCACGACCAAGCTCACCCTCACGACCACATCCACCTGCCACACCATACGCCGCACAGTCGCACCTATCCGGCAATTATTGATCTGATCCAAACTGCCAATCTGCCCAAACAGGCTACAGCCTGGAGTCTGGCGGTCTTTCGGCAACTGGCGATCGCAGAAGCAGCCGTCCACGGCATCCCACTGGAGCAAGTGCATTTCCATGAGGTGGGAGCCACGGACGCGATCGTAGATATTGTCGGCACCTGTTTGGGCCTCGACTGGCTGGGAATTGAATGGCTTTACTGCTCGCCCTTACCAATTGGGGGGGGCACCGTTCGAGCCGCCCACGGACGCTTACCAGTTCCGGCTCCGGCCACGCTGAAACTGTTTGAAATGGCGGCGGTGCCGATTTACAGCAACGGCATTGAGCGGGAATTGGTCACCCCTACGGGAGCTGCGATCGCAACGACGCTTGCCACCCGCTTCGGCCCGCCACCCGCCATGATTTTGCAACAGGTGGGCCTAGGGGCTGGGTCCCAAACCTTGACCTTGCCAAATATCCTGCGGTTGTGGGTGGGTCTGGAAACCTCGGATGCCAGCCCAAGGGAACCGTCCCCTGCCGAACAGGAGTACACAGAACCTCCCACCTTTTCCTTCGCTCCCGCTCCAGCCAGCCCAGCGCAGGAAACTGTTGCGGTGTTGGAAACCCAAATAGATGACCTCAACCCCCAGGCGATCGGCTATCTGTTTGAAGCCTTGTTTGAGATTGGGGCTCTGGATGTGTTTGTTCAGGCGATTTCGATGAAGAAGTCCCGTCCGGGCCTGTTGCTGACGGTCATTACGCAGCCAGAGAATGGGGTCGCCTGCGAGACTGTGATTTTCCGCGAAACCACCACGCTGGGCATTCGGCGATCGCAGCAGCAGCGAACCGTTTTGCAACGAGAAATCCAATCGGTGCAAACAGCCTACGGTCCCATTCGGGTGAAGGTGGCCTGGACTGATGCAACCCAGCAGAAACCAGCCAACGTCCAACCCGAATATGAGGACTGCGCCCGCATCGCCCGGGAATATCAGATTCCCTGGCGAGAAATTCACCGACTGGCCTTACAAACCTGGTATGGCCGGATTGGCACTGAGGAATAGCTATTCAGGCTCCTCACCTGGGCCATCGTCCGTGAACTGGTTGATCGCCTCAACCATGCCTTCTGAATAGGGTTCTAGGATGGTGGCTGCTACAAGGCCATGCCCATAGGCGCAGCCGCTTCGACAGTAGCTCAGGTTTGAGGAGCGATCTCGTCCCAAATAAAATAGGGTTGGGTTTCACCAAGGATCTCGATTAAAACGAATGGGTATTTAAGCGTACTAATTTTCCGTTTGAACAGTAAATTGTATTCTGGCTAATCTAGTGCAGCGTCAACTCTAGAAATTAGGGTTTGTAGTCAGCGCTTCAGCG
>CAZBTL010000257.1:0-5852 GCA_964494755.1 uncultured bacterium
TTCTACTTGAAAGGCCACAAATAGACCTCAGCAACACTGTGATCGCCACTGTGCGGATACTTTTTAAACAAATATCCCACCCAAGTAAAAAAGTTCAGGAAGATTAAGAGACCCAAGAGAATCAGGAAGCCCCGTTTCCAGGTCAAAGACCAACTGGCAAAGTGGGCATCAAAGGTAATGGCCGCACCGGTTGTTAAGGGAACCAGGATTTCCAGAAAGCCCCGGTTGCCAAACGAATCGCCAAAGGACCAGCCCCACCAGTTGCCGTTAATCATCCAGAGGGCAAAAAAGGAGGTTAGAACCGCCAAATTCCAAAGGCGATCGGCAGGTTTGTTTCTCCACACTCCAAAAATGTTGAAACCCAACAGAATTAAATACCAGGGGTGATAGATAAACAGCCCATGCTGGTTGCTAAATAAGGTGCCAATCACGCCCCTCAAACCGCCAGTAAATCCTTCTCCCTTATAGGAATTTACAGTGAACCAGCCCCATAAGCTGACATAGGCAGCTTGCTGGAGAGCCAGCATCGGAATGATGCCCAAAACATAGGGAATCAACACTTTCCAAGAAAGGGTTTCTCGCCGTAAAAATAGGAAGGCCAGGAATGGCAGTAAGGCCACATTGGTGGTGCGATTAATCAACAACCAGCCCACCAGAACGCCGGCCAGCAGTCGATAGAGGAACGATCGCCGGAATGAGGTGAAGTTGAGACTGGCTAAAAAGATCAGGATGTTCACCAGTGCCACATTGGATGGGTGAACCATGCCTGGTTCCTTGGCAATGTAGTGAATTAAATTGGTTCCCAGCAATGCCATGCCACAGAACAGAAAGGTGGTCTTGCTGGCAATCCCAAAGTTCCGCAGCGCCCGATATAACAGATAGAAACTGCCTAAAAGAAGCAGAATAATTGAAAAGGCAACGCAGACTTGATACGGAGTCGTAACCCCATTAGGCTCAACTCCCGTCACTTTGGCAATCAGATGACCCAACAAAAATCCTGGCGTTTCGATCAGCGCTAAGCCAATGGAATATTTGTTGGGTAAATAGCCTTTGTAGGTGCGCCGGTCCATGACATCTGGCAGGGGATCCGGCGGATAAATGATGTGATAGTCGTTATAGAAATCAATATCGCGATCTAAAATGAGCGATCGCGTCCAGGTGTAGTATCCTTTACCATCCCCAATAATCAAGGCGGGAGAACCACCCAGAATCAAAGACGCCCCCATGACTGCAACTGCAATCAAGAAAACTAACCCAAGCAACCCAATATAGGTTCGGTGGAGTGACCATTTCGATAGTGGCATCATTGGTATTTGCATTGCAGCGAAACATAATGTAACATGCCAGCATTTAGTATTGCGCTCAGCATAGCCTGCTAATTTTGCCTACCGCTGGTAATAAGCAAACTTTATGTCTGTATCGACTCGTCGAGACAGGGTTGATGGCCGGATCGTGGATCCGCTGGAGCCCTCCATTTCCATCATCATTCCAGTTCACAATGGCGGAGCCTCTTTTCGTCAATGCCTCCAGAGTCTGTCCGCGGTCGCTTCGGATGTACTGGAGATTATCGTGGTGGAGGATGGCGGTACGGATGATTCGGGGCAGTTAGCAGAGCAATTCGGCGCCACCGTCTGCCGATTTTCATCTGCTGGCGGACCCGCCCGAGCCAGAAACCGGGGAGCCCAATTGGCCAGGGGAGACGTTCTGTTCTTCATCGACGCGGATGTGACCCTGACCCGCGAGACGATTGATCAGCTCAAAGCTGCCTTTCGCAACCGCCCCAGCCTGTCAGTGCTCATCGGCTCATACGATGACGCGCCAGGGGCTGCCAACTTTCTATCGCAATACAAAAATCTGTTCCACCATTACACCCACCAGACCAGTTGTGAGCAAGGTTCGACCTTTTGGGGGGCCTGTGGCGCTATCCGGCGCGATGTTTTTTGGTCGGTCGGTGGCTTTGATGAGCGCTATCGCTACCCATCGGTGGAAGACATCGAATTGGGCTATCGGCTGAGGCAAGCTGGCTATCCCATCTACCTGTGCAAAGCGGTTCAGGTTAAGCACCTCAAGCACTGGGGGGTTCACTCGCTGCTACGCGCTGAAATTTTTTATCGCGCCATTCCCTGGACCGAACTGCTCTGGCACTATCGACAATTTAGCAACGATCTCAATTTGAAATACTCTAGCCGCTTGAGCTTGATTTTCACTTTTGCTCTAGCGCTTAGCCTGCTGGCAGGGCTGATCTGGCCGCCTGCTTGGACCCTGGGGGCGATCGCGGGTGTGGCTCTTTTTTTCCTCAATCTGCCCGTCTACCGCTTTTTCCGCCAGAAGCGGGGAGTTTGGTTTACCCTGAGGGTGATTCCCTGGCATTGGCTCTACTTTCTCTATGGTGGTTGCTCCTTTATCATTGGAACCATCCGCTATCATTGGCGCAGTCCAGTGCAGATGCGCCTAAACGATTTATCCTGATAGTGGCTTTCCTGATGCGCTGACTAGATTCACCGTTGTTGTAAAAGAAACACAGCCCCAAATCGGCAACGGAATGTCTGCTCGGATCCAAAACTCAGTTTGTAATCATGCAGAGGGAAGTTTGAATGATTTTACGCAATTAAAAGTGCCAGGTTTGCTGAGCCATTGACTGTCTGAATCAGTCGAAATTGTTTCTGTAATGATTAAGGTGTGGGAGTGGACATGGAAAAATATCCAGTGGTTGTAGTGGGTGGAGGTCCAGCGGGACTCACCGCAGCCTATGAGTTGATGAAGCGAGGAACGCAGTCAATTGTATTAGAACAGGCCGATAAAGTTGGGGGCATTTCCCGTACAGAAACCTACAAAGGCTATCGCTTCGATATTGGCGGCCACCGCTTTTTCACCAAGGTCGAAGAAGTCAAGCAAATTTGGTACGAAATCCTGGCAGATGATTTCATCAAAGTGCCCCGGCTGTCTCGTATCTACTACCAGGGCAAGTTTTATAACTACCCGCTGTCCATTCTCAATACCCTGTCCAACCTCGGATTGCTCACCAGTACCTCCATTGTGATGAGCTACTTGAAGGCCCGCTTGCAGGCAAAGCTCAATCCCAGCTGGGAGGCAGAAACCTTTGAAGAATGGGTAACGGAGCGGTTTGGCGAGCGCCTGTACCGCATCTTTTTTAAGACCTATACGGAAAAGGTGTGGGGCATTCCCTGTAGCAAAATTCGGGCGGATTGGGCGGCTCAGCGCATTCAAGGCATGTCCTTAAAGAGTGCAGTAATTAATGCCATGTTTGGCAGCCAAAACGCCAAAAGCCTGATCAAAGAGTTTGACTATCCTATCCTGGGGCCAGGCATGATGTGGGAACGGTGTCAACAAATTCTGGAGCAAAAGGGCACACCGGTTTACCTCAATACCTCTGTTACCCGGATTGAACGAGTTGGCACTCGGATTCAAAGCATCACCGCCCGTCAAGGAGATCGCACCTTCCAGTTGAGTGCTGATCAGTTTATTTCCACCATGCCTGTAACCGCCCTGTTGCGCTGTCTGGATCCAGCACCGCCCCAGGAAGTCCTGGCAGCGGCGCAAGGGCTCAAATATCGGGATTTCCTGATTGTGTCGCTGATCATCAACAAGGAGCACCTGTTCCCGGATAACTGGATTTACATCCACAGCCCTGAATACAAAGTTGGCCGCATCCAGAATTTCAAGAACTGGAGTCCAGCCATGGTTCCTGACCCCAGAAAGACCTGTTTGGGGATGGAGTATTTTTGCAGCGTGGGTGAGCCGTTGTGGGAAATGTCAGATGCCGATCTGATTCAACTGGCCAGTCGGGAAGCGATCGCTCTGGGATTCGGTGTCCAACCCGGTGATGTGGAAGATGGGGTGGTTATCCGTCAGCGGAAAGCTTATCCCGTCTACGACGCAGAATATCGCCAGCATTTACAGGTAATTCAGGATTATCTGGAAACCTTCGACAACTTGCAAACCGTAGGCCGCAACGGCATGCACCGCTATAACAACCAGGATCATTCCATGCTGACTGCTATGCTGGCTGTCCGCAATTTGTTTGGCGAAGAACACGACCTGTGGTCCGTCAATACGGAGCGCTCCTATCACGAAGAATTTGTCAAGGAGAAACCCCAGTCCTCGTCCCTGTTGTCTGCTGCTCGGCCGCTGAAACCCGATGTCCTGGCAGCGCGCCCCAAAGTCAGCATCCACTGATGCATGACAGAGGCTGCCAGCCGTACAGGAGGGTTCAACCATTGTTGAAGGGATGACGGATGGCAATCAACTCATCCAACCCGTCGGAAATCGGCGTCCAACCCGTTCCGACCCGGCAGAAGATGGCCACCGGAACCATCCAGGTCTTTCTGGCCGAGGCGCTGCTACTGCCCACCGGACTGTTAACGGCTGCCTATCTGACTCGTCAGTTGGGACCAGACAGGTATGGTCTGCTGGTCTTGACCACAACCATTGTTGGCTGGATTGGCTGGAGCATCACCTCTGCCTTTACCCGCACCACGATCAAATTTGTCGGTGAGTCCGAAGACTGGCCAGCCGTTGCAGCAAAAGTTTTACAACTGCATCTGTATCTGGGTCTGGCGGCGGCCATCGGCCTCTGCCTGCTGGCCGGTTCAGTGGTGGCGGCCCTGGGCGAACCCGATATGGCCAATTACCTGCGGCTCTTTTCCTTAGAAATTCCCCTGTTCTGTCTGTCCTATGCCCATCGCAGTGTCATGGTGGGGCTGGGACAGTTTAAGCAGCGGGCGATCGCCACTGCCAGCCGCTGGATCACCCGCATGCTGCTGATGGTCGGTCTGGTGGCTGGCGGTCTATCCCTATGGGGAGCCATTCTGGGCAGTGTGGGATCTGCCCTGGTGGAACTGTTGGTCTGCCGCTGGTTTCTGCCAGCGCCGTTTGTCAGTCCAGTTCGATTCCCCATCCGGAAACTTTTGGGATACGCCCTGCCCCTCTTCCTGCTGGCCATTAGCATGCGGTTGTACGAGAAACTGGATCTGTTCATGCTGAAGTTGCTGGGAGGAACAGCCGCAGAAGCTGGATTTTATGGCACGGCCCAAAGTCTAGCCGTCATCCCCAGCTTATTTACCCTGTCATTTGTTCCCCTGCTGCTGGCCACCTTGACCCGTTTGCTCAGCAATGGCGAGCTGGTTTCCGCCCAACACCTCAGTCGGGATAGCATGCGGTTTGTCCTGTTATTGTTGCCGGTGGCTGGATTATGTGCTGGATCCGCGTCGGAAATTATTCGGTTGCTGTTTAGTTCCACCTTCCTACCAGCAGCCCCCCTGTTGGCTGTATTGATTTTTGGCTCCATCGCCACCCTGATGGTGGCAGTCACAACCTGTATCCTAACCGCCGCTGGCAAACCGAACTGGACCATTGTCCTGGCTGGCCCCATGGTTCCCCTGGCTATGCTGGCCCATTGGTGGTTTATTCCCAGGTTCGGCTCCGCTGGAGCCGCAGCCGTCACCACCGTTGTTGCGACGTTGGGTGCAGTGGCCGGAGTCTGCACCATTTATTATCTCTGGCGTGTCCTGCCTCCCTTTGCGTCCCTGATTCGTAGCATGCTGGTCTGTGGTGTGGTTTACCAGATTGCCCTGCTATGGGACACGCCCGGCTGGTGGGTTATGTTGAAACTGACACTGCTGGGTGTGTTGCTTGTGCCTGGACTGTTGCTATTGGGTGAATTTAGCGATCGCGAAAAGGCAATGGTGCGATCGTGGGTTGAGACCACCATTAACCCCCTACTCAAGCGCTATCGTCCCAGCTAGATCTATGACTTCCCCCTCCCTACCCTTTGTTTCCGTAATCGTGCCGGTGTTTAACGATGCCGAGCACCTGCGCTATTGTCTTAAGGC
>CAZBTL010000258.1:0-5818 GCA_964494755.1 uncultured bacterium
TCACAAAGCCCTTTCACCATCCAGTCGTTCACAAGTCACTTAGGATTGCTATATGTAGCTGGTTTACTTGGGCCAATAATGCTGCCCACCATAAGACTCACCCGATTGGAGGAACCAGATAGAGGAGGTGAGGCCTCACCTCCTCTAGTTAGGCTAATTCTACAAGAGCTAGAAATTCGGTTGGGAACTCGCAGGAGTTTTGCCATGCTAGACAGACTCTTACAGGCAGCAGTTATTACCTTCCTTCTTGGCCTGTTGGCTGGCAACCGGATTTTCCTGTTGACAACTTCACCTACACCCAAAACGCCAGGTTTTTCCAGCCTGAAAACAACTTCTAATCAGAAACCTGCTTTGAACTTTTGGACTGCCCGTCAGAGATCCCTGCCAGGAAATCCACCGGATTAATCCATTGCTTGTCTGCGATCGCGATGCAATTGCTCCTCTGAATTTGATACCCTAGCTAAAATAGATTTGGGGACGGAAGAGCGTGGAGATTCAGATTGGCAGAGGCAAAGTTGCCCGCAGAGCTTACGGTATTGACGAGATTGCACTGTGCCCTGGCACACGGACACTAGATCCAAGTTTGGCGGACACCCGTTGGACCATTGGCGGAATTGATCGGGAAATCCCCATTATTGCCAGTGCGATGGATGGGGTAGTGGATGTGAAGATGGCGGTATTGCTGTCCAAGTTGGGCTCTTTAGGTGTCCTTAACCTGGAAGGGATTCAGACCCGCTATGAGGATCCAGAGCCGATTTTGGACCGGATTGCCTCAGTTGGCGCAAGTGAATTTGTGCCCCTGATGCAGGAACTGTATGCGGAACCAATCAAACCTGAGCTGATCGAGCGTCGGATCCACGAGATCAAATCTCAGGGTGGAATTGCTGCGGTCAGCGCCACGCCGGTTGCTGCCATGAAATTTGGTTCAACGGTAGTGAAGGCTGAAGCTGATCTCTTGTTCGTACAAGCAACTGTTGTTTCGACAGCCCACTTGTCTCCCAAAAATGTGACGCCACTCAATCTGGCGGAATTCTGTCAGGAGATGCCGATTCCAGTCGTGTTGGGCAATTGTGTGACCTACGATGTCGCCCTGAATTTAATGAAGGCAGGGGCAGCGGCAGTGATGGTAGGGATTGGACCTGGGGCAGCTTGCACGTCCCGTGGTGTTTTGGGGGTGGGAGTGCCTCAAGTAACTGCGATCGCTGATTGTGCCGCCGCCCGTGATGACTATCACCACGAAACCGGCAACTATGTTCCTGTGATTGCGGATGGCGGGCTGGTAACAGGTGGCGATATTTGCAAATGTATTGCCTGTGGTGCGGATGCTGTGATGATCGGTTCTCCCATTGCCCGAGCCAAGGAAGCACCTGGGCGGGGTTATCACTGGGGCATGGCAACACCCAGTCCGGTTTTGCCTCGGGGCACGCGCATTCGGGTAGGGTCCACCGGCACCCTAGAACAAATTCTGCGTGGTCCGGCCCAACTGGACGACGGTACCCACAACTTATTGGGAGCCCTGCAAACCAGCATGGGTACTCTGGGAGCCAAGGACATTAAGGAAATGCAGCAGGTTGAAGTGGTGATTGCCCCATCGCTGTTGACTGAGGGCAAAGTCTATCAGAAAGCCCAACAATTAGGGATGGGCAAATAAAGGGGGAATGAAACCAGAAGGAACAAGCACGGTTCCTTCTGGCATTTCCTTACCTTTCCTGACTTCAGCCAATCTGCAATACATGAAGATAGAGGGAGGATGGCTGAATTTCAGTAATGAGTAAAGACACCTAAACAACTTCTTTTAATTCTTAAGACTTTTCCTGCCTGTTTAAGAACCCCTGGAAAAACTAAACGCCTCGTCTACAATAGAAATAGCGGAGACGCATGTTTCCGTTCACTCCTCACACCACACTCCGCCTGAACGTTTAGTTCGGGCGGTTCCTTTTTGGGAAGATTGAAGTGGAGATCTCTGCAAAACAGTGGTTGGGCGATCTGACAGCAATATCGGATTTGATGAGACTCAACCTAATCTCCACAATTCTATGACGAAGCATTCGGTCTCCGCCGGGGCCGTTTCCAAACTGACCGATCCGCCTTCTCCCGTTCATAGGCAATCAAACGGCCAAAATACTCATGTTTGCTCAGGTTCATGGACAGAAATACGTGCTTACGAACATTGCCAAATCCCTTGCGGGTAAAGAAATTGACGGCAGGTTGATTCTCCGGATCGGTGTCCACCATCATGAACCGGACGCCATCTTCAATCATTCGTTCCACCAGGCGATCGACTAACCGATCGGCAATTCCCCGTCGTTGAAATCTGGGACTTACCCCTAGCCAGTTGATATAGCCGTAGGTCCAGGTGGATTTGTTGATGACGGTGCCCAGAATAAAACCAGCCAGGTCGCCTTCTCCCTCTGCAACCAGGCAGTACTCCGGATCAGTGTTATACATGCCAATAACTTCCCATTGGTCCCAGGTGCGGTAGATGAATGGATAGAGATCACTGGTAAATAAACTTTCTCCCAGATGATAAACCGGGGCCAGATCGTCAATTTCCATCTCCCGAATCACAATGGAGAGCGGTTCGTCCCCAGGTAAAGAATCAGTCATAAACGTCTAAAGAGGAGTAACGAAGGCAAAGCTGATATTGGGAGATCAGCCCTACAGGACTATGTTGCTAGACGAAGTTTAGTACATTAGGGCTTCGCCTTCATCGCGGTTTTGAATCATAGATATAGCGATCCGATCAGGATTGTGAAAGGTTTCCGCAGGCAATCCTTCTCACAAAGCTCTTTCACCATCCAGTCATTCACAAGTCATTTAGGATTGCTATATGAATCATAGATAGTGAGATAGCGGCACCTCTTGGATGCCTGTAATATCCAGTAAAGAAGGTGACTGGACTAGTAGGTTGGTCTCATTTAGTTGAGAACGCCCACACCGCAAGGCAAAATTGCAGGTTTGGCAGGGTTCAGTAGTGGGGGTTTTGGGGAAGGGTTGACCGGCTTGATAGTTGACCAAGCAATCGCTAAGTTTGGCTAGCAACCGGGTCAGATCCTGCTGGGTCTGTTCGTGTTGGGCTGAGTCGTAAGTAATGGTGAAACTTTGAGGGCTGCTGGGGGAGGTGATCTGAGACTGGAAAAACCAGTAGACCATGGAAAGATGCTCCGGCTGGTAAGCACTGGTTTCAGCTAACACAAACAGATACAGACGAGTTTGCCAGTGTTGCTGTAGTCGTTGAGGGGATTGGGGCCGGGGATAGGTTTTCCAGTCCAAGATGCGGGCCTGGCTGGGACTGGTCAGAAGCAAGTCGTAGATTACTGTCAGTAGGTATCCCTGGAATTCCAGGGTTCGTTGATGTTCGCTTTGTTGCTGGACATCTGCTTCGGTTCCTTCCAGGGTCAAAATGTCGGGGGCAGCGGTCTGAAATTGCTGAAACCAATTTTGCAGTTGGTCATTGTCCTGAAGCAGGCGTTCAACTGGCAGGCCCATCTGCCACTGCTGCATCAACTGGTGAAAGTTGGCTCCCGCTTGCAGTCGTTCCTGTTGATCAGGCGGAATGGGCATACCCAGTTGTTCCAGGACCAGGTGCTGGAATTTCCGGGCGCAGGTATCCAGCAGGGTCAAGTGCCCTTGGGACAGCCGCCGGGGAACGGATGGAGCAATAGCAGCGGAGGAAAAGGTCACGGCTCAGGGTCTGGCGGACTGCCAGAAGAGAAGGGCTCAGGATCCGGAGTAGGTATTGATTTCGACGGCCGATCGCACCACGTCATTGCGGCGGTCATCTCCCAGCACCTTTGTGGCTGAGTGCAGAGGTGCTGTGGGCGAGATGGCAACTGGGGGATCGACAGATGTTCCCCAACGGTTAATCAGGGTTTGTAGCAGCACATCCTGCTGATGCCGTAAACCCTCCAGATCGGTGCCCCGGTTCAAGATGGCAAACCAGACCAGGCCGCGATCGCGAGTGGGCAGAACCCCAGCCAGGGCACTCACTTCATTTAAGGTGCCGGTTTTGACCACGGCAGCGGCTGGAATCCGGCGTCCCTCAATGCTGCCCCGGTCAACTCCGGCAATGGGGAACAGATCCGCCAGGGTATGGTTGTGGGCCAGGAGCGATCGCTGTAGGGCAGCGAAGAGGGCACAGGCCGCGCGGGGAGAGATGCGATTTTCCATGCCCAAGCCGGACCCATTGATCAGGCTAATTTCTGCTGCTGGCACCCCAGCCAGTTGGGCGGCCTGCTGGGCCACTGCCATCCCCCCTCCCTGTAAGCTACCCAA
Organism: uncultured bacterium; assembly: GCA_964494755.1. Classification (GTDB taxonomy): domain Bacteria; phylum Cyanobacteriota; class Cyanobacteriia; order Leptolyngbyales; family Leptolyngbyaceae; genus CAZBTL01. The sequence goes on from CAZBTL010000258.1 coordinate 4,276, forward strand.
GGTTTCAGCAATCACATTATTGCTGTAGATATTCATCAGTTTGACAATCTGCAGCAGTGGCAGGGAGCGATGTCGCACCAACGGGGTTTGATTGGGCAGCAGGGATGCGCCATAGGTGACGGTTTGAACTGGACCGGCGATGTCTAACTGGGGACGAGGGGTTCCAGGCGGCAACAACTGGTACTGGGCTTCTGTCTCTGTTGACCATTTCTTTGCGTTTAAGGCCTGCTTTAACAGTTCTCCGGCTTTTTGCTGATCGGTTTCAAAATTCATCAGGAAATTGCCCGTAACAATCAACTGGCCGGTGACTTTCCGAATCCCCAACCGATTCAGGTCATTGCCTAGGGCGATCGCCTCTTCCCAGACAAACAGGGGATCCCCTGTCCCCTGAACCACCAGGTCTCCTTGCAAAACGCCATCCTGGATTGGACCAGTTGCACTGATCAGGGTTTCAAATTGATGGTCCGGCCCCCAGGATTGCAAGGCCACCAGGGAGGTGGCCACTTTGGTAACAGATGCAGCAGGCAAAGGGGTTGTGCCCTGGTTTTCGGCCAGGAAGGAAAATCCTGATTGCAGCCAGATGCCCTGATTGTCAGCAGATAGGCCCTGATCAGACAAGGTTTTGAGATACTGGCGGATCAGGGCTTCGGTTTCGGGGTCGGGCTGCCCCGGAAACATTCCCCAGGGCGCATCCTGGGCCACCACCAAACTGACAGTTGATTGCAGCGGATCTGGCAGTTTAGCCATCTGCAACCAGACAGACATCAACCCAGAGCTAATCAGTTCCAGCAACCTTAGCCTCCCGACAAATGATGCTAAATAAGTATAGAAGCATCTTGATACCTTGCATGGCTCAATCAGACCCCAATCGGATCTTACGGCTGCTGCCGATTATCGTCGGAATCCTGGGTAGCAGTTTGCTTGTGATTAACCGTCTGGTTACCGGCAGCCTGACCGATTCCCAGGCCCGTTCCGACGTCATGGGAATTATCCTGAGCGCCGTTTTGATTTTAACGGGTTTACTCTGGCAGCGTGTACAGCCGATCGCACCGGAAAGCGTGACGTTGATTGGCAAGGAACAGTTTGACCTGGAAGCTTCGCTCCCAGATGTCCTGAAAACTGAGTTGGCCTGGGCTTCCTACTTGTTGCTAACGAACACCGTAACCCGATCGCTGGTGGTCTGGTATGACGGTCAGGTGTTGCTGCGTCGGGGCATTTTGCCCGATCAGAAAGTAGTCAAACCGGGTCCGATTTTGCAACGGGTGCTAGAAAAGCAAAAGCCAGTTTATTTAGTAGCGCTCAAACTCTATCCAGGAAGGGTGGAATTTGATTACTTGCCGGAAAATACTCAGGGCGTTATCTGCCAACCATTGGGCGATCGGGGTGTGATGATCCTGGGCGCCAATGCCCCTCGCAGCTATACCCGTCAGGATGAAACCTGGATCGGTGCGATCGCTGACAAGTTGGCCAATACCCTGGCGATTACAGTAGTTGCGCTGCCGACTCAAAGCTCTGTGACTAACACAGATCTTCCAACGCTTTA
>CAZBTL010000259.1:0-5765 GCA_964494755.1 uncultured bacterium
ATACGTCGCTTCCCTGGAGTCCGTCCAGCATGACACTACCGGATTCATGCCTTTTGGCAAGCAACGCCCAATTATCTTGATTTTCAGAGAACCAACCGGATAACCTACTGGTGAACCATGCAGTCAAATTTTTTAACGACGTTTGCCGCTACTCAGTTTGCTCTCTTGAACCCGTTGGGAGTTCTGCCTATCTTCATCAGTTACGTAGCAGGAGAACGTAGAAGTGTGCAGCGGTGGGTTGCGCTGTTTCTGTCTCTCACAGTTTTGGGATTGTTGCTCCTGTTCCTGGTTTCCGGATCAGCGCTGCTTAAGTTTTTTGGCATTGATTTAGATGCCTTCCGAGTAGCTGGCGGCATTTTGCTGCTGCTGATCGGCATTAATATCGTCCTGGGTGACCCAACCAAGTCGGCGCAAGATTTGGTTGCGGCCGATCAGGACAGCCCCCTGAAAGCCGCTCAGTCAATTTACAGCAAAGTTGTCATCCCACTGGCCATGCCACTTCTGGTTGGTCCGGGGGTGATTGCCAATGTGATTCTCTATGCCACGCTGGCAGAGGAGGCAAAAGACAACATGAAGTTGGTGGGTCTGGCGTTCGTTTGCCTGGGCATTTCCTTTTTGACCTTTCTCATCTTTTCCGCCGGACAGCGATTGCAGCATCTGGTGGGCAATGTGGGTCTGAATGTGGCCACCCGGATTTTGGGGCTGCTGGTGGCGTCTATGGGAGCACAGTTTATTTTGACGGGTCTCACCAATGTCATTGTGCAAACGATCGCACCCCAAATTTTGCATCGTCCCTGACTTTGGGCATGGCCCGCTGCTGCTGTCAATTTGCTGTTTCACGGCCATCCCAGGCAATTGGCAACAGTTTCCGGATTGGTTCCAGGTTGCAAAACCCGGAGCAACCCCACAGGACGGATTACCGCAACAATCAGTGTGATGAAATTAAGTGTGATGAAATTTAAGCTGCTCTGCCCAGACAAAAATTCTAAGATTGAGATGGGGAGAGGGTTGCAAGTTTGCGATCGCTCTACATGAAGAGGCTTACAGAGTAGGATGTGCGCCTGTCTAAGCCACAACTGCCCATAATGCTGCCTCCCCTGGCATTTGAGCTGCTATCTCAACTGGGCTGGCGCTGTCAAGGAGGGATGACTGATGTTGAAAGCTTCTGACCTGATGACTCGAGATGTGGCCACAATTCGGGGCTCTGCCACTGTTGCAGATACGATCCGGCTGATGCAAGAGCGAGGCTGGCGGGCATTGGTTGTGGACCGTCGGCATGAGCAGGATGCCTATGGCATGGTAACGGAAGCCGACATTGTTTACCAGGTGATGGCTCGCGGTCGCGACCCCAAAAAGGTCAGAGTTTACGAAATTATGACCAAACCCTGTATTGTGGTCAATCCCGACCTGGGTGTGGAGTATGTGGCCCGCCTATTTGCTGAAAATGGGCTGCTGCAAGCACCGGTCATCCAGGGCGATCTGTTAGGAATTATTTCTCTATCTGACATTTTGAGTTGCTCCGAGCAGAGCGAAACCTCGTTAATTCAACGGTTAGAACAGGATTTACAGATTGCGATCGGAGAAGCCCGCCAGGCTTGCTCAGTCGAGGGATCCACCTCTGATGCCTGCCTGTCAGCCTGGGACCGCGTCGATCGGCTGCAAGCTGAAATCGCTCATCACAAGCAGGAAAGTATTGAGAAAACAGCGTTTGAGGAGTTTTGCGAACAATATCCAGAAGTCATGGAAACCCAACTATTCGAAGCCTGGTGCAGTGGTTGAGTCATGCCACCGATGGACTAAAACAGTAAACCGCGCTGTTGCCAGAGCATGAACACACCACTAAAGGCGATGAAGGCAAAAGCTGCATGGCGAAACTGTTCGGCTGTCATACGAGCCAGAACCTGTTTGGCCAGCCAATTAGCTGGCAGGCTAGCGAATCCAATCAGCAAGCCATAGAACAGGAAGGGTTTGCTGATTGCTCCCAAAGACAGGTAAGCGATCAATTTCACAATGTGTAAAACCACCTTGTGAAAGGACTTGGTGGCGATCATGTTTTCCTTCACCAGTCCGTAGTTCAAATACATCGGATTCATGATTGGACCCGTGCTGCCAATCAAAGCAGAACCAATGGCATTGAAAAAGGCGGCGGGTAAGAAATGCCATCTCCTAGTGGTGAACGTATATTCCTTCTTGCCAAACCAAAAGTTCAGCACCATCAGCAACAGAACCACACCAATAATCAGTTGCAATCCTTCCCAATGAATTTGGGTAAACACATACGCTCCTAGCACGGCTCCAGCGATCGCCCCTGGCAGATACCACAGGGTGACTTGCCAATCCACCTCTTGCCAGAATAGAAACGTCCGTTGCGCATTCCCCACCAGCATCCCCGTGGTGATGACCGGCGCTACCGCCTGCGACCCCAACAACAAATTGACCAGCGGAATCAGAACCAGCGGACTGCCGCCACCTGCCAGCATGCTGAAAAACCAGGCAACGAACGCTACCAGTCCCAAGGTTAAAGAAATCATCGACTAGCCGAGCCAGAAAAAGCTTATTTCGCCAATCTTAACTTAAGTTCATTCAGATTCACCAAAATCCAGATTTCTTCTCATCTTAGAAATGGAAAGGGATTCACCCGGTTGAGTCAGTCAACCAAACTTGGCTCACGGTCGGGTTGTGACTATTCGCATCGATCTTCTGCATCATCCGATCCCCAGAGCCTTTAAACTTTTTAGGTAACGGAACCATCCAGGATAGCTATGAGCCAACCCCTCTCCATCCGCGATCGCCAGCCCCTGCAACTAGGGCCCCTGGCCATGCCGCCGCGTCTACTGTTGGGACCGGGTCCCTCCAATGCCCATCCCACAGTGCTACAGGCCATGAGTACCGATCCAGTGGGGCATCTCGACCCGGCTTTCCTGGGCTTGATGGATGAGATTCAGGCCCTGCTGCGCTACGTCTGGCAAACCGATAACCCATTGACTATCGCCGTCAGCGGCACCGGATCCGCCGCCATGGAAGCCACCATTGCCAACTCAGTGGAACCCGGCGATGTGGTTCTGGTAGGAGTGATGGGTTATTTCGGCAACCGACTGGTGGACATGGCCGGTCGGTATGGCGGGGATGTGCGCACCATCAGCAAACCTTGGGGTCAGGTGTTTTCCCTGGAAGAGCTACGGGCTGCGATGGAAACCCACCGTCCAGCCATCCTGGCCTTGGTGCATGCGGAAACTTCCACGGGCGCCCGTCAACCGTTGGAAGGGGTAGGTGATTTATGCCGGGAATATGATTGTCTGTTGCTGGTGGACTCGGTGACCAGTTTGGGCGGCGTGCCGCTGCTGTTGGATCAATGGGGCGTTGATCTGGCCTACAGTTGCAGCCAGAAGGGGCTGGGCTGTTCCCCTGGTGCTTCACCCTTCACGATGGGTCCACGGGCGCTGGAAAAGCTGCAACAGCGGTCCGGCAAAGTGCCCAACTGGTATCTGGACATGACCCTTCTGGGGAAATACTGGGGCAGCGATCGCGTCTATCACCACACTGCCCCCATCAACCTGTATTACGGTTTGCGGGAAGCTCTACGGTTGATTGCGGAGGAAGGACTAGAAGCCTGCTGGCAACGGCACCAACAAACCGCTGAATATTTCTGGAGCCGATTGGAAGCAGCCGGGTTAACGCCGCACGTCGAACGGGAATTCCGCCTGCCCACCCTCACCACTGTCCGTATCCCCGATGGAGTAGACGGCAAAGCCATCACCAGCAAATTATTGCAGGAATACCATATCGAAGTTGGCGGGGGCCTGGGTGAATTAGCGGGTAAAGTCTGGCGCGTTGGCCTGATGGGCTATAACAGTCGCATCGAAAACGTCGATCGCTTGATGACAGCTCTACAGGAGGTCTTGCCTCAGTAGCCCAAACCCTACGCGTCTTTCGCCCCAAACTCTACCTTGTCACAATAAATGTAATAAATATCCGACAAGGTCAAGCCAGTGTTTCGGGACAGTAGCCCAACCCCTGGACAAACTGTCTACGAAACTCTTCAATTTCTTCCCGGTCGGGATTCCCGTGGGAGACGATCGCAACCTGATAGCGTTGCATCACCTCGATCGGGGACTGACCATTTTCCAACTCCCACAGAGCCATCTGGACCCGAATGCTGGGCTCATAAGGAATGCCCAGTTCATTCATGAATGCCCGAAAATTCCCATGCTCATGCGGGTCGATGAATCGCTCCAGCTTAACTTTGATGATCCAACCGTCAATCTGATGAATGACGGTCATAGAACGCACCGGCAAAGAACATTGGTGCAAATATTCGACAACTCTGAGGCTAAGGCTAGCGTTTCCGAGATAGTAGAGGTATTCCATCGTTCCCCTCCAGGACAGCCGCATAAGGACTGATACTTCTATGGTTCATCAAATTTCTGGCGGCTAAAAGGGGAAAAGCCCCCTACCTGGCACGGGTTTTCCCCCAATTCTGGCTAGTTCAGCCGGTTGGCAGGGGCAATCAGCGATTTCAACAAATCACCTAGGGGCCAGATCCAGAAGCACCGAACGGGTGTAGGGTGTTGTTAATATCCGTTGGTCGCCTCTTCATTGATTGCCCGTGGAACCCGATCAATCGCTGTTTGCCTACGATTATGAGTTGCCGCCGGAGCAAATTGCTCAAAATCCAGCGGTTCCCCGTGACAGTTCTCGCCTGCTGGTAGTAAAAGATCGAACCCAACACGCCCACGCCATCTTTCGTGACCTGCCCAATCTTTTACAGTTGGGAGACTTGCTGATTCTCAATGACACACGGGTGTTGCCTGCGCGCTTGTATGGTCGCAAGAGCAGCGGGTTGCCCGTAGAAGTGTTGCTCCTGGAACCGAGGCCCCAGGAACAGGATGAACCCGGTCTGTCCTGTCCGCACTGGTTGGTTCTGGTGAAACCGGGACGACGGCTGAAACCGGGGGCTCGGATCTTTTTTGGCGAAACTTCTCCTGTGGCTCAGGCAGGAGAGCTAGCGGATGGCAATCCTGGAATGCTAACGGCCACCGTTGTGGAAACGGATCAGCCAACCGGCGGGCGAATTCTGCGCTTTGATGCGCCACCCGGCCAAGCGCTGGAAAGCTGGTTCTACCAATTGGGCCAGGTGCCATTGCCGCCCTATATAACCCAGTCGGAGACGAGGCCGGAGCAATATCAAACGGTTTATGCCCGAACGCCAGGGGCGGTGGCGGCCCCAACCGCAGGTCTTCACTTTACGCCTGAGTTATTGCAGCGATTAACGGATGTCGGCATTCAACTGGGGTGGATTACTCTGCATGTTGGGGTTGGCACCTTTCGGCCAGTGGAGTCAGAGGATATTACAGCACACCAGATGCATGCCGAATGGATTGAGGTCTCTCCCGCCGTGGTGGAGCAGATTCAGCAGACCAAAGCCAGGGGCGGCCGGGTGATTGCCGTCGGCACAACTGTGGTGCGATCGCTGGAAGGTGCGGCCCAAACTGGCTCCCTGCAACCGACTCAGGGAAAAACCAATCTCTACATCTATCCCGGTTACCAGTGGCAGGTGATTGATGGCATGATTACCAACTTTCATTTGCCCAAGTCCAGCCTGATGATGCTGGTCAGTGCTCTGATTGGTCGCCAGCGGTTGCTGGATCTATACCAGGTGGCGATCGCGGAAGGATATCGGTTTTATTCCTTTGGCGATGCCATGCTGATCCTGCCGGAAGCCCGAATTGCTGAGGGATGACAGGGTATCAACGTCAGCCGAGACA
>CAZBTL010000260.1:0-5758 GCA_964494755.1 uncultured bacterium
ACTATACCCAGTTTCTCCAAGGACCTGGGCGGTTTTGCCTGTCCATCTGCAATTAACCCGGTCACCCCATTAATCCAAAATCCAGGAATGAATGATAACCAGGGAAATAGGACCAAGAACAGAACAAGCGTGGGTTGGATCATTTGGCCTCTGGGATTGTTCCGCCGGGATTAACGTGCCTAGATTACGTTTGGGCATCTATAACTGGCTCGATAACTGGCTCGATCAGAATGAAAAATCCTGATCCCGTATTCACCGTTGGTTGATCTGCACCATCTGACCGAATTGGGGTGGGAGCGCCCAGTGCCGAAACAATCAGTCTCGTCTAGGGACGACGTGTGATATTGATAGGGCGTCAGGAATCATAACACCGCAACCAAAGACTGTGTATGAACCAGCGTCCATTCAGGATTCAGCCCATCGGCGGCAACAACCAACTAACGTTTAGTCGGCTGCTGCTATATGCCCTCTGCCTTGGGGTGGCGATTGGTGGTCTGTCAACTGTCTATTACTTCATTCTGCAAGGGGGACTGCAAGCAGTTTGGACAACCTTACCCAAGGCGTTACACTGGGATCCCAATAACTTTCGACGCTATGCCTGGATTTTCACTACTATCGGCGGCTTGCTGGTCGGACTCAGCGTGCATTTCTTCGGTGCCCCTACGGGCATCAATGTGGCAGTGGGAGAAATCCACAGAGAAGGGCGCATCGAATATCGGCAAACACCGGGAATGATTGTGGCCTCCCTGCTGTCCCTCATTTTTGGCAGCAGTGCTGGCCCCGAAAGTCCGCTGGTCGATATCAACGGCAGCATTGGCAGTTGGTTAGGGGACAAGCTCAAATTCTCTAAGGGCAACATCCGAATTCTGACCTTTTGCGGCATGGGAGCTGCACTGGGTGCGTTTTTTGGTTCTCCTTTAGGCAGTGCCATTCTGGCTCTGGAATTGCCGCATCGGTTTGGGTTGGAGTACTATGAAGCGCTGATTCCTGTGCTGGTATCCACGGTGATCGGCTTTGCCATCTTTCGGTCCACCACTGGCCACACGATTGGGGGCTTCTACGAGTTCCATTCCTATCCAACGTTTCATCCCAGTCATCTGATCTTTGCCGTGATACTGGGAGCGATCGGAGCCGCCGCCGCTTGGCTGTTCATCTTCATTTTTCACACTACCCAGCGACTGATCCAAACCGTTCCCCTCCATTCCATCCTGCTGACCACCCTGGGGGGACTAAGCATTGGCCTGATTGCAGCAGTTTTTCCATTGACCCTGTTTTATGGCGAGCAAGAAATTCAAACCATCATTGACACTGGAATGCAACTGGGATGGCAACTACTGCTGCTGATTGCGATCGCAAAAATGGTCACGGTCAGTTTGAGCCTGCATAGCGGGTTTCGGGGTGGCTTTATTTTTCCCTTGTTTTTCATTGGAGCCGCCATTGGCATGGCCGTGCATTTGTTGGTTCCTACGATTCCACCCGCTGTCACCATGTTGTGTCTGATGGCTGCCGTCACAGTTGCGGTGATGAAAACACCGGTGAGTATTCCAATCGTCCTTTCCGTGATTTCCAATACGAATCTAATTCCTATGATCACAGTTGCCACCATTGTCAGCTTTCTGTTAACCCTGCGAATCTCACTCATCCCCACCCAACGGGCGCGGGCCTCCATGCCTGAAACTCCCTTTTAGCTGTCGAGGGTGACCGTAATGTGACAGAACAGCTCTTCTAAACTTGGCGTTAGAGGAACTCGCTGAATTGTGTTTCCTCTGCTAAAACTGAGCCGCTACTGAAAGAGATTAAACTGTCAGAATCATCATTTTGACAGGTGCAAGTGTCGAAATTCACTGGGTAAAATTCCAGTCCAACGCTGAAAGGCTCGGGTAAACGTAGCAGGTTCGGTATAGCCCAGTTCGAGGGAAACATTCGTTAGCTGCACAGATGGATCTTTTAATAACTCCACAGCCACACTGAAGCGAACCTGATCAATCAGGCGAGAGTAGCTGATACCCTTTTCAGCTAGTCGTCGCTGTAGGCTACGGGTGCTTAGACCGGCTGCTTCCGCCGCAAATGCTATGGGCAAACCTCCATCTGGCAAGTAGGATCGAACTAATTGTCGGGCTGAGCCAACGAAATCCGTTGCTGGCGATGATACCCACCAGGTCTCATAATCCTGGTGCTGGAAGGACAGATGACCATTTATCGCCTGTTTGAGGGGCAAACATAGGAGGGATCTGGCAAAGCCGATCGCATTATTGGGCTGATTAAAGTGAACTTGTAGCTGGGAAAAGACTTCAAAATTCTCTAGGCCCCTCAATTGTCCAGCCTGGAAATGCAGATCAGTCGCATACCATCCGTCCATCGTCACTGACTGGATAAGCTTGAGATACAGCAGGCAAGCATAATACTGAGCCTGCTGATTGTCCGCATTTGCCTGGTTGACGTACTGGTGGTTCAACCAAACCTTGTCCCCTTTTTGCGTCAACCAGACTCGTGCACCGGAGTTATGCGTAGACGTTAAGAAAACTGAAATTGTATGCAGAAAGTCATACAGTGTTAAGGATTGACAGGCCAGCTTGGTAAACATACCAAACTCTTCAACTAGAACGCGCTGACTAACCATCACGCCGAAGAGTTCGATGCCTTCCTGCCGAGCTACTAACTCACTAAAAGCAAACGCATTATAGAGAGGAATCAATGATTCTGGATTCGCTAACGCTGCGATCGGCAATTTTGCTCGTCTCAGCAACTTCTCCGATGGTACAGAGTTTTGATTGAGAAAACCAATCATGGGAAGAATAGCGCTGGAACGAACCAAAGGTATGGCGTTCATTCGTTAAAGGTTAGAACAACTTAGAAGTTTAATTTGACACCGGTGAATGAACGACCTACTTTCTATGCCGGTCTCAGCAGAATTTTTGCACTATTTTGATTGGATTGATCAAGCATCATTGCAAGGAATCTTAATCTATTTGGCACCCAAAGCCAAGCGTGTCAGCCAGAAGATCGGGTACTGATACGTATGAATGAGCTGAAGCATAGCCATAAAGGAAAAACTTCTATGTATTTCACCGATGACTCATTGTTTCCAGAGAACATGCAACCGCTAATCATCACAGCAGCTCCCTTTGGGCCTGAGTGGTTGCCAGGAGATGTGGAAGACCTCCCGCTTACGTTTGATGAGCAGGTGCAGGCGGCGGTGGATTGCTACAACGCAGGTGCTACAGTGCTGCACTTTCACGTGCGCGACCCCAAAACGGGTCAGGGTTCGACCAACTTTGACCAGTACAACGAGCTACTCGCACGGGTCAAGCAGGCGGTACCGAAGATGATCATCCAGGTGGGTGGCTCCATCTCCTTCGCGCCGCACACAGAGGATGCCAAGGCCAAATGGCTCGATTACGACACGCGCCACATGTTGACGGAGCTAGATCCGAAGCCGGAATTCGTCACAGTCACCACGGGCACGACGCTCTGGGATGTTACGCAGGCGTTCATTCCCGGCGATGTAGACGGAACCCACATGGCTGATCCAAAGGTGGCAGCTGCATGGAGCGGTATGGTGGTGGACTCCACGCCGGCCTTCTATATCGAGCACCTCAAGCGTCTTCGAGCAAACAAGATCCAGCCTTACTTCGTTCCGGGCCATGTGCATCAGCTTGAGATCATTGAGCGGCTGATTCGGACTGGTGTGTACATGGGGCCGTTGAATGTTGCCCTCTGTGGTTATGGAGGTGGCTCAATGGGGCGTAACCCATTTGACTGGATGGAGATGTTGCGCCGCACACCCCACGGTGCATCAAGTGTGACTTTCTGGAGCAGTATGCGCGGCAACATCGCAATCCAAACGATGGCCATCATTCTCGGTGTCCATGTGCGCGTTGGCAATGAAGACAACATCTGGGATATGTACAAGAAGCGCTGGCCAACGGTCAAGCAGGTCGAATGGGCCGTGAAGCAGAGTGAGCAATTTGGCCGTAAGGTGGCGACTGCCGACGAAGCCCGCGAAATTATGAAAGTGGGGGTCTGGTATGACACCGTGGAGGAAACACTCTTTAACGTGGGACTACCACCGAACCGTCCTGAAGGCTACAAAGGCTTCCTGGCCTATGAGAGTGATGGGCGGCTACCCAAATCAACTGGCGTAGTAACGTCTCCGACCAGCGTTCTATAACGACCCCTTTCTTTCTGTGGGGCATACGTTCAGGTGGGTATGCCCTATCCAGAAAGATTGAATCAGTCCGCATGTATGAAAAACTCAGAAAATGGCGGAACTTGTTGAAGCAATAGGATTAGATCAAATTCCTTCGGGAAAAAGTACGACGGTCACGATCGCAGACAAGTCGATTGCCCTGTTTAACATCGAGGGGCAAATTTATGCCATTGATGATGCCTGCCCCCACGCTGGGTCGTCTTTAGGCTGGGGAAAACTGGAAGGTTCAATTGTCACCTGTCGGGCGCATGGGTTGAAGTTTAATGTCATGAAAGGTTGTATGGCGAATAACCCTGATGCAACCCTAACCACTTATCCAGTGCAGGTGACGGATGGGAAGGTGATGGTTGCGATCTACTGAGGCTAAGCTGCGTCGTTCTGATTTAAAGGGACACTTCAATGAATCAATTGCAGGAATGGGATCCGACCTGGGCGGAGCAGTATCTCCAAATGGCAACGAATCCCTGGCAAAACGGCATCCTGGATATCAAAATCATCGAGCTAATCTGCATTGGCCTAAATGCTGCCTGCACTAACTTGCAACCTGATGGCACCCGTCGCCATATTCGGGCAGCACTGGAAGCCGGGGCAACACGGGATGAAATTTTGATAACCTTAAAGATGGCATCGGTGATGTCAATCCATTCCTGTAGCCTGGGTGCCCCCATTCTTCTCGAAGAAGCGAAGGCGACGGGGGTAAAACCGATGCCCAAACAGGCAACCACTCCTGCTTGTGACCAGATGAAGGCGATCGGGCAATGGAATGTAGCTTGGGATCCCTTTTATGAACTGGATCCCGTCTGGACAGATCAGTTTATGGCAACGGGTGTTGGCATCTACGCCAGTCAACTCTTTTCACCCAAGCTGGTGGAGTTGTTGAGTGTTGCCTTTGATGCCTCGATCACCCATATGTATGCCCCTGGCACCCGTCGGCACATTAAAGCCGCTCTGAAGCTGGGCGCAACGATGGAGGAGATTATGGAAGTACTGAAGGTTTGCGTTGCCTTCGGCATGGAGGCCTGTTATTTGGGAGCGCCAATTCTGGCGGAAGAACTAGCTGCGTTTAACCATAGGCAATCAGACTGACATTTCTTGACCAGTGGCGCGATGGGCGGGGGAGTACCTACTGCCCTGCTACTATCAGAAAGACCTAGCAGCGAGCAGCCACACCCAGCGTCTTTTGCTGCCAGCAAAGGTGGTCAGCCCCAGTTTGGGGCAGGCTTAACCGCGATCGCAACGGTTGGCAATGGCACCAAAGTAATTGTGATTAGAGTCCAATCAACTTTGGCTGGAGTCAAACACGGATGAATGCAGATCAACACGGATAAAGCTGGATAGACGCAAATGAGAGCTTGGATAGGGATTATGATTAGATACCTGCGTGTATTTAGGGTTATCTTAGTATCTGCGTTTGCAATGCCCAAGAACCAAGCAGAACAAGTAGAAGGGTTTGGCTTCGTTCTTACAGCGTCGGAGCATCACTTTGAAGAATAGCAACAAGCGATCGCCGGATGTATCGTTTGTGGCTAAAGAGCGACTTCAAGGAGT
>CAZBTL010000261.1:0-5755 GCA_964494755.1 uncultured bacterium
CAGTGCCCGACTCGACTGCCTGCTATTATCCCTTATTACCCAACAAGTCTAATCTTTGAGGTGCCGTCACCGGGGAATACTCTGAAAGTGAGGGTGACTACATTAGGTGACTTGATACAATTAACTTACCTCCGTCAGGGAGAGCAGCCCCCCCCAGCACTGACGGGCTAACGCCAACATCTGGCAAACTCGGCTCCTCAGGAAACTCGCTGGGCAGATCAGACATCGTAGGCAACGACGAAGCGGATGAATCGGGTTGAGGAATGGCAGATCCAGTCGCGGAGGTCATGGCTCAATGCCCCGGTCGGATGACCCAATTTTAACCCCTGCTCCCAAGCGATACACTCCTCTACTCTCCAATCAGGAGCCTCCAGGCTGGCATCCCAAAAAATTGCCAAAGTTAGCTGCTTGACTGGTTGCCAAAGAATCGCCTAATAGCTTCAACCACGAAGTCTACTTGCTCTAGCGTCAACGATGGGAAAAGCGGTAGGCGCAGGAGGCGATCGCTGAGCCGTTCGGTATTCACCAAGTCTCCACAGGAACGACTATAGCGCTGGCCGGCGGGGGAATTGTGTAAAGGCACATAGTGGAAAACCGGATTAATGCCCTGCTGTTTCAGGTGGGCAATCAGCGCTGTGCGAGTGGGCAAATCCTGCAGCAGGATGTAGTACATATGGGCATTGTGCTGGCAATGATCCGGGATAATCGGTCGGCGCAATTTGCCAGCTTGCTCCAGCGGTTCTAGCAATTGATGGTAGTGGTTCCAGGCTTGCAGACGGGCAGCAGTAATTTGGCTGGCTTCTTCCAGTTGGGCATATAGGAACGCGGCAATGATTTCACCGGGGAGATAGCTCGAGCCAATATCCACCCAGGTGTATTTATCCACCTGTCCCCGGAAGAACTGGCTGCGGTTGGTGCCCTTTTCCCGAATAATCTCCGCCCGCTCGACAAACCGCTCGTCATTGATTAGCAACGCCCCCCCTTCCCCGGAAATCACATTCTTGGTTTCATGGAAACTGAGGCAACCCAGATGACCAATACTGCCCAGGGGGCGATCCTTATAGCTGGCCATCATCCCCTGGGCGGCATCTTCAATCAGCAACAACTGGTGCTGGTCGGCGATCTGTTTTAGAGTTGCCATTTCACAGCCTACACCCGCATAATGAACCGGCACAATGGCGCGGGTGCGAGCGCTAATGGCCGCTTCGACTAACGTTTCATCCAGGTTCAGGGTGTCGGGCCGGATGTCAATAAAGACAGGCACTGCACCCCTGAGGACAAAGGCATTGGCGGTGGAGACAAAGGTATAACTGGGCATGATCACCTCATCCCCTGGTTCCAGATCGGCCAGAATAGCCGTCATCTCCAGAGCGGAGGTGCAGGAATGGGTCAGGAGGGCTTTGACGCAACCCAAATGCTGCTGGAACCAGTCGTGACATTTTTGGGTATATACCCCATCGCCTGCCAACTGCCCCGAAAAGTGGGCCTGACTGATCAGCCAGAGTTCCCGGCCGGTCATGAAAGGTTTGTTAAAGGGGATGGGAAACTGAGAAAGCATGGCTCAAAAGTTCATGAATAAATGGGGTTAGCAATCCTGGCCTAAGTTATTTTTTTACCTACCAGCAGTAAGGAACCGCCCATCGGGAATGACAGACCTAATCGAATCAAAGCACGTTCCAGTGTCAGCGTGTGTTCTAGCCATTGATTGAGCCAACCACTAATCCTTAATTCAGACAGAACATCATAGTTGGGATTCGGTTTTCGTTGCTGAAAGCGGGAAAAAAGCATGAGCGGCAATAACAAGGACACAAAAGAGGTCATTCTCACAACCTGAAATCCAGCCTGTTCAACCTTGGATTTCAAATCGCTGGCACTATATCGTCGAGCATGATGAGCGAAATCGTCGGCTTGACTCCAAAGCCAGGGGTGCTGAGGCACCGTCAGAATAATTCCTCCACCCGGAATTGTGGCCCGATACATCTCAGCCAAGACGGTGCGATCTGCCTCAATATGCTCCAAAACGTCAAACGCTCCAATCACATCAAACTCATTCTCAAACGGAATTTCACGAGCGTCCATTTGAAAAAGAGTCACATGCTTCGATAATCGGGCACTGGCAAAGTCTAATCCCTGAATGAAGATTTCACTGCCGTACAAAAGTAAGTCAGAACGAGCGCTGGTCAGTCCTGACAAAACAAATCCGGTTCCACAGCCAATTTCCAAAAATGTGTGGATCTGGGGGAAATACTTTTCTAGTGCCCAGATAATTAAACGATTACGCGATCGGAACCAAAAATTTTGGACTTCTAGGGGAGCAAGCTGTGAAAAGAAACTCGCTTCATATCCCTCACTTTCCCCCGCCAAGGAGGGGGAAAAAGCTAGATACCCATCTATGACTGCTGGTGACTGATGACAGCAGGGACAGATCCAGGATGAACCCGTAAAGCGCTCACGACAGCTATTACAAACTTTCATCCTTTGGTTCCAATGATGATTCCAGCAACAATGGCTGCCATCCCAATTAGTTTGGGTGTAGTAATGGCTTCATGAAAAAATAGGGAGGCAGAAATTATCGTCAATACAAACGTTAGACTGACAAATGGATAGGCGTAACTGAGTGAAAACTTGGCCATGGCTGCCATCCAGGTTAAGGAGGCTAGAAACGCACCGAATAAAGCACTCAGAATCCAGGGATTCATTAAGAGGCGAAGAATAAAGAGAGCTTTGTCAATTGGCTCGATAGGTAATACGCCAGCAGAGTTGACTTGCCACTTGATGATGATTTGGCCATACACGGTTAGAAATATCGTCAAGAAGATATAAAGGTGATCCATGGTACGAATTATTTAAACTTAATTGCTAATCCTGTCAGTTAGTCACCCAAAAGGCAATGATAAACATCCACTGGTCTTCTAAATCTAAAACCCAAAGAAGCGTAAAGATTAAGTACTGCCAGATTCGATATAGATATCGAGCTGACTAGTTCAGTGTATTTTTTTTCAAATAAAGCCTGACAGGCACAACTCCAAAAATATTTAGACAAACCCTTACCTCTATAGCGTTCACTCATGGCATGAAGGACAATCTTGTTTTTTGAGAACCCCCAAAATCCAACAACTTCGTCGAAGTACATCAGGCCAAAAACCTGTTTTGCTTCCCATAAATCTTTCAACCACAAATCATACCGGATATCAGCTAAATGTCTCTCTATATTGAAATCTTTGTGAAACCGATCATGAATAAAAGCACCGTGACAAATATTAAGGAGAGTCTGAAAATCAACTTTCTGTGAGAGTTCAATGCCTTCTTTGACATGCGGGATGAAAAACTCAACTGTGCAATATGGCTCAACCATTGTGTCGCAGTAATAAAACCCAAATTCATGCAATATTCTTTTAGAGGCCAGCGGATCAATTTTGACGGTATAATGGCCTGCTTTATTTTCCTGCTGAATCTGATGTAGAGACTGCTTCAACTGTTCGGTTGATTCATAAATGATTTCATAGGTGTCGATACCCAACGCCCGTGAATCCCAGGGTGTCAGATAAATATATTTAGACATAGGGACGAGTCATCACTTGGGATTTACGAATGGAATTGTTATCATCAGAGTTTAGACTATGGGTCGAATTTCTGATCAAATAAAGCGGACGTTTCTTGGTTTCATCAAATGCTTTCCCCAAATAAACCCCTAAGATGCCCAGAATAGAAATAATGATTCCTCCCAAAAAATATAAGGATACAAAAAGGCTGCTCCACCCCATGACTGATGTGCCGTAAATCAGGGCTTTCAGTAAAATTACCAGACCAAAGATAAAAGCAAGAAACGAGATGATAAACCCTAGCTGGATGGATATTCGCAGTGGTTTATCTGAATAGGCAATAATTGTTTCACTAGCTAATTTCCAAAGTTTGCGAAAGGTATAAGTACTCCTACCTGCAAAGCGTTCTTCATGCAAAACATCAATACTTGCAGTCGGAAATCCCATCCAATCGATCAGACCACCGAAGAAGCGCAACTGTTCGCGCATCTGACAAAAACTTTCCACAGCCCGCCTGGACACAATGCGGAAATTACCCACCTCCGCATCATAATTCAGATCAGCCAGGTAATTAAATACCTTGTAAAACAGCCATGAAGTTAACCGCTTCAGAGGTGGATCTTTTCGCTTGCCTCTCCTCGCCAGTACTACATCAAAGCCTTCCTGGGCTTTAGCATATAATCGAGGAATCTCCTCTGGCCGATCCTGTAGATCGCAATCCATCACTACTACCCAATCTCCATCGCAGTAATCTAAACCGGCCGTAATGCCATAGTGCTGGCCAAAATTGCGACTAAATTGAAGGCCTTTAACTCGTGGATCAAGGTGAGCTAACTCCACAATAATCTCCCAGGAACGATCTCCTCCACAGTCCTCAACCAATACAATTTCAAAGTCGGAGGAGATAACCTCAAGAGCATCCTTCAGGCGGGCATAGAGTTCCTGCAGGCAATTTTCAGCCTTATACACTGGAACGACAACAGAAATATGCGGCATCTTTTCTACCACTCCTCTCTAACCCAACCCGAATTAGTATTGTCAGGTACTCTACCTAACTCCGACTCTCAGCCTGACAAGGCTAGATCACCGCATCAGGCGTTCACCAGCTAATCCACCCATCGAACCCACCAAAGGTGGTTGGGTGGAAGAAACGGCACCACTTCCAGACTGTCCCCGAAAATGGGCCTCGAAGGGATCACCCTCCAGCAAATCCAATAGATAGCTACCATAGCCACTTTTTTGCAAGGGCAGCGCTAACTGCCGCAACTGCTCAGCCTCGATGAACCCCATTCGGTAAGCAATTTCTTCTACACAGGCCACCTTAAACCCCTGCCGTTGTTCTAATGTCTGAATAAAGGTGGCCGCCTGCAACAATGAATCATGGGTGCCCGTATCCAGCCAGGCATACCCCCGCCACAATAGCTTGACCCGTAATTGCCCCCGTTCTAAATACAGTTGGTTTAGGTCTGTAATCTCCAACTCACCTCGCGCTGAAGGCTTCAGCGCAGCCGCATAGTCAACCACCTGCCCATCATAAAAATAGATACCAGGAACCGCATACTGAGACTTTGGCGATGTCGGCTTTTCCTCCAGGCTCAGCACCTGGCCCTTAGCATCAAATTCTACCACTCCATATTGACTGGGATCAGCAACCCGATGGCCAAAAATCAGTCCTCCCTCCTGCAACTGAGCCGCTTCCTGCAGAATATCAACCAACCCATTGCCATAGAACAGATTGTCCCCCAACACCAGGCAAACTGGCTGCTGATCAATGAAGTCTTTGGCCAGAATAAACGCTTGAGCTAACCCCTCGGGTCGGGGCTGTTCCAGATAACTGAAGCTTAATCCCCACTGCTTGCCATCCCCCAACAACTGCTGAAACAGTGGCAGTTGAGTTGGAGTGGAAATCACCAGAATCTCTCGAATCCCGGCCAGCATCAGGGTAGACAGGGGATAGTAAATCATCGGCTTATCGTACACCGGCATCAGCTGTTTGCTGACCACATAGGTCAGCGGATATAAACGACTGCCAGTGCCCCCAGCCAGCAAAATTCCTTTCATATCACATTGCCCAACATGCGATTTTATCTCTTTCGAGACCCTACTGTAGCGGTTCCTGATCGTACGAGGTAAGCTGTTAATCATCTAAAGCGCACAACGATACAATCGTGTAACCCAAGACTATTGTAATTCAAATGCCTGCAACCAATTTT
>CAZBTL010000262.1:0-5702 GCA_964494755.1 uncultured bacterium
TCACCCTATGGTCTCTCCTTCCCTCCGCTGGACCATCCGAGATCTAGATGCCATGCCCGACGATGGCGGTTGGCAACGCTATGAAATCATTGATGGAGAGCTATTTGTGACCCGCGCCCCCCACATTCGCCATCAAGATGCAGGCGGCAACATTTATTTTGAGCTGCAAAGTTGGTCCCGACAAAGCCAACTTGGCAAGCCGTTTCAGACCCCAGGCGTAATTTTTACTCCCACCGATGCAGTCATTCCTGATGTGGTTTGGATTAGCCAGGACCGTCTGGCCAATGGCATTGATCAGGCCGGGCATCTGACGGTTGCGCCTGAACTGGTGGTTGAAGTCCTCTCCCCTGGTGAACTGAACGAACAGCGAGATAAGGAAGTCAAACTGAAATTGTACTCGCGTCACGGGGTGCAGGAATATTGGATCGTCAACTGGCAACTAAAATCCCTGGAAGTCTATCGCCGCTCAGAGGCCCAGTTGCACCTGGTTGCCACCCTGTTGGCAGGGGATACCCTCACCTCACCCCTATTACCGGGATTCAGCACCCCCCTGGCCCAGATTTTTCTGTGACTCCAACGGAATGGTTTATGGCGGCACCGGTGGGTGGATGAACCTGACCCTGCAACACCTTCTACGGTCTTAACTGTTTACTGGCCGGTCAAGGCTGTCCAGAGCCGCTGCCAGAGGGGAAAAAATTGCACCTGAATGCGGGGCAGTTTGTCCCGAATGGACTGGATATTCCAGCCAGTTAGACGCGCCAGGGTCTGGGCTTCCTGCTCAAATCGCCGGGGCAGCGATCGCCGGTAGGCCCGACCGGCCGGACAGGTGGCCTCTCCCATATAGGCATGGCGCAGGACATAGCGGCCCTGGAAGAACTCGCGGTTATTGGTTTCCTGGAACATCAGGTCTTCAGGAAACTTGTCACGGCTGTAGCGGACATGCAAGCGGGTAATGAAGACACTGGAGGACGGCATAGCGGGACGACGACCGAAGGGGGGAACTGGCTGGGTTGATTCCGAGGGAGAGTCTAACCAGAAGACACCAGCCTGCTTCAGTTCTTCCCGCGTCAAGGGATCGGCCGAGCAGGGGTCGCAACTGCCCATATCCCAGGCATACTCCAGGAAGGCGACATTCCTGCCCTCACGGGTGTAGGACTGCTGGAACATAGCTTTGTAGAAATCGCTGAATTCGTCTTTGACAAAGGTGGGAATTTCTGGGCCAGAGGGCACTTTAACCGTCCGATAGTTGGTTACTTCTGCCTGTCCATTGGGAGTTAGGAGATAAACCAGCAAGTCCTGAGGCCCCCTGGCATTAGCCATACCCAACCGGATCGGCAACATAAATCGGGGCGAGTCAAAGGTCATTTTGAGTGGCCGTAGGTTTTGGAAGCCGGTTTTTTCGTACTCACCCAGGTTGACCTTGGCCACAAAGAATTTCATCTTTTGTCGGATATAGGGCCGCAGCAAATCTCGAGCTCCCTTGGGAATGCGATAACCATTTTGATTGAGCCAGGTTTCCAGTCCCCCCGACTCTTTTGCACTCAGAATCAGGATGTCATATTCCCCAACTGTAAATTTGGCCTCAATCGTCACACCCAACGTATTTTCCCTGGTTCTTCCTTCAGCCCGTTGGGCAACGGATGCGGCTGGGGCTGGCATGGCCCGGTCTTCATAGGGATAGTTGGTGGCACAGGGATCCGGGTCAAAATATTCCACCAGGCGGGGAGCACTGAACGCATCCAATCGCTCCATGATGGTAGGATTGGCAACTTCCACCTGTTCTTTTTTCAAAACGACGGGGACTGGCACCACGATCGCAAAGTCTTTGACCTCGCCCTGGTAATCGTTTGCCATGGTGAGAACGGTGCGGTTGCCATTTCGGGCGATCGCCACCTGAGACGCCTGGTTATATAGCTTGGCATCAGCCTTGGCGACATAAAATCCACAGAAAGCCCAGGCTTTGGTTGCCACCAATAAACCAGCAAAAAATAGGACACAGGTCAACAGAAAAACACGCAGGAGTTTCATATTAAGGAACAGTGAATGAAATAGTGAATGAGGATTGAAAACAAAGCCAGACAAGCTTCAAGACGCCCCTGATGGCAATGGGGAAACGGGTTGACTGGTGCTGGATAGGGTTGAAGTTGGGGGCAAAGTCGTTTGCTGCCAGTTAAAGGATGCCTGGGGCCAGATGCGGTCCAGCAAAATTGTCAAGGGAGCCAGGACGAATAAGGCCCAGAATACCGCCGTGGAAAGGAAGAAATAGTTTCTCAAAATAAAGGTCAGGTTGGCGATCGCGATCGCCCACATCAATCGGCCCATCCGAGCATTGGGAATAGTGCGGGGGTCGGTTACCATAAACAGGGCAAACAGAATCAGGGAACCACTCATCAGCCGATGGCCCCAGACATCCCAACTCCAACCCAGCCAGGCATTGCGGATTGCTTCTAGCAGGCCATAGCTGCCCAAAAAGGCCAGACTGGTATCCCAGCGTCCTACCTTTTGCAGCACCACTCCACCAGCCCCCAGAAACAGCAGGGCATACCAGCTTTCCTCACCCCACTGACCCGGCGACACCCAGGCATCCTGGGTTAACAACAAGGCTGCCACAATGCCAAAGTTGGCCGGATTAAAAATGTGTTTGTCCTGCACCCGCAGTAAAAATTTGCTCAAGATCGCCAGACTGGTGGCTAATCCCATAGTGGCGGGATGATCGGTTCGCAACAGCAGACTCAAACCCAGGGAGGTAATCAGGGCGCTGGGCAGGGAGGCGCGGATCTGCTCTGAAACTCTGGGCCAGTTCCAGGATTCCCCTGCTGGCTGCTGGGAAGTTGCTTCTGCCGATAGACCTGCTCGCCACTCCCGAACCAGGACTGCCAGGGCTTGGGTTACCAGAGCCGTTGCGATCGCCGCCAGCACATTGATCGGTTTCAAGGTCCAGTCGCGAGTGCCAATTCCCAGCAGCAGGAAAGAAACAAGGAACAAAATCTGATATGCACGGGCATCTTTGAAAAAGGTGGACATCTGGCTATCACCATCCATAGTGGATGGGGTGAGAGGGTCTGTGCCGTAGTTGCCAGTATGCCTTGCCTGAATCCCCGACGCTCCAATTGTTACGGATTTTGCAACAGCCCCTCGTTTTTGACCAAAGAAGGCCCGTTACTGGCACAAAAAGACCCGCCTAGCAGCGCGGGTAACAGCCACGTATAGCAACTGGTTGCGTTCGCGGATGTTGCGGTTGGTCAGGGCATTGGGCACATCCACAAACACATTTTGAAAGGTAGAGCCCTGGGCCTTGTGAATGGTCAGACAGTAGGCGTAGTTCAGATCAGCGAACAAATTTTTCAAGTCCCAAAACTCTCGCCAGCGCTTGTCCTGGGCACAGCGGTCCAGGCGTTGACGAAAGATGGGCTGACTCTGTTCATGCAGAACGGTCAGATTGCGGACTTTATTTTCGTCGGTCAGGACTTGCAAAAACCAGACCTGCCACTCGCCCACTGTTCCCATAGTCACCTCCAACACTTCGCATTCACTGGAAGTCTGTACGATTACCGCATCCTGAACCAGATAGGGATTGCTGGCCACTAACCGTTCGCCGGAGACAAATCGGGGCGTTCCGGGGCCGTAAATCACATCCCGGATCTGGCGATTTAGTTGATTGACCCTGGCATTGGTGTAGGCCAGCGCCCTGACATAGTCCGCATCCCGTTGACAGGCCTCACTCTGGAATGCCTTTAATAGGACGTGTTGCCAGTCTGGTTGCCGGAGCACCAGCACCCCCTCGGTGCGATCGCGATTTGTGTCTGTTTGAAAAGGGGGTAATTGAGCCTGGTGCAGGTGATTGCGGATGGACTCTGCCAACACGGCGATCGCCCCACCGTAGCGCACCACTTCCGTCAGGTCTGACCGTTGATAGATCTGGCTAAACACCCGTGACTCCGGCTCATTGACAGGTGGAAGCTGGGCCACATCTCCCACAAATAGCAGTTGAGTTGCCTCCGTCAGGTTGGAAACTGCAGCCGACAACAGCAGCCACAATTCTTCATTAATCATGGAGGCTTCGTCGACCACCACCAGACCATAGCGATGGAAGTAGTTTTCGCTGTCCTGATCGGGCCGGAAAACCTGCTTGCCGGTCTCTCCATCAATCTCCGGTCGCAAGCCCAACAGTTTGCAACAGGTCATGCAATCAATGCCCAGGTTCCACTGAGCCGCCATTCGCTCCAGGACCTTGGTGGCTTTGTTACTAAAGGCCGTAAACACGATGTCGCGCTTATCCCCCTTGCTTCGCAGGCGTCGGATCAAGGCTTGCAGCAGGGTGGTCTTGCCGGTTCCGGCATAGCCGGTCAGCAAATATAATTTCTCGGAACTGCGGCAAAATTGCTCCAACGCTTTCAAGGCTCGCCGCTGTTGTCGGGTGAGGCGAATACCCGGCAGTACATCGGATTTGGCAGTTGGAGGCAATTTGGGCACGGCGCAGGTTTGAATCCTGATCCGCTTATAGCGCAATTGGGCGATAAGGGCGCGAATGAGGGTTGCCCATCGACCCAACCAGCCCAACCGACTGTCTGGGGCAACCGATTGATCTTCTGCAGCGCATCCGCTACTGTGCAGTTGGATCACCCTGGCCTGGCTGAAATGTAGCATGAATGGAAGGATAGATCGGGCGCTGCTTTCATTCCCCCATTCAGCCTGCCGGATCAACTAAAAAGATAAGGATGAAGGGGCATGGAAGTTATTCCTGCGATTGATTTACTGCAAGGGCGGTGCGTCCGCCTCTACCAGGGCGACTACAACCAGGCCCAAACCTTTGATGAAAATCCGGTGGCAGTGGCTCGCCAGTGGGCCGATCAGGGTGCGACCCGGCTGCATGTGGTGGATCTGGATGGAGCCAAGGCGGGTCATCCGGTTAACCTGCAGGCGATTGAGGCCATTGTCCGGGCGGTGGATGTGCCAGTTCAGGTCGGCGGCGGACTGCGCGATCGCCAGAGTGCGGCTGATTTGCTGGCCCTGGGGGTGCAGCGGGTGATTCTGGGCACGGTTGCGGTGGAACAACCGGATCTAGTGCGGACGTTGTGTCAGGAGTTTCCCGGCCAGATTGTGGTGGGGATTGATGCCCGCAATGGCAAGGTGGCAACCCGTGGCTGGCTGGAAACTTCAGAAGTGTTGGCCACCGAGTTAGCCCAACAGGTGGCTGCCGCTGGGGCAGCCGCCATCATTTACACCGACATTCATCGAGATGGCACCTTGCAGGGACCCAATCTGGATGCTCTGCGCGAACTGGCCAGCAGCATTGAGGCGCCGGTGATTGCCTCTGGCGGCATCAGCTCGGTCACCGATCTGCTGTCCCTCCTGTCTCTGGAACCACTGGGGGTGCAAGGGGTAATTGTTGGCAAAGCCCTTTACACCGGCAATGTGGTGCTGAAGGAAGCGCTGCGGGCCGTCGGTCCGGGACGCTGGCAGGATGTGCCGCCGGACTTTGGGTCCTCTGCGATCGCCTGAGATTTGCTAGTGCACTAAGGGCGAGGGGGGAAATCCAGTCGCCCAAACCCATTGTTTCAGGGTGTTGAGGAGGCTTCATCGCCAAAACTGTCTTGATCAACCACTAGCCAACCATCCTTTGGCTGAGCAGGCCGGGATCGTCAGCTTAGTTCGCAATTTTTGACACAATCCAATGGCGAAAGTGCTTCATTGTTAAGCTT
>CAZBTL010000263.1:0-2488 GCA_964494755.1 uncultured bacterium
CCGTAATCGTGCCGGTGTTTAACGATGCCGAGCACCTGCGCTATTGTCTTAAGGCCTTAGAACACCAAACCTATCCGGCTTCCTATGAAGTAATTGTGGTGGATAACGGTTCCGATCCGGAGCAGGGCATTGCCGATGTGGTGGCCGAGTTTAACCAGGCCAGGGTGATCACTGAACGTCAACCCGGCTCCTACGCCGCCCGCAATCGGGGAATTGCTGCTGCCAAGGGAACCGTGCTGGCCTTCACCGATGCGGACTGCATTCCAGCCCCAGACTGGGTTGAGTCGGGCGTCCAGGCGCTGCTTCATGCCCCAGACTGCGGATTTGTAGCTGGCAAAGTCGAGGTCTTTTTTCGCGACCCGGAGCATCCGACGGCGGTTGAACTGTATGAAAGCCTCTGGTATCCCTTGCCCCAACAAGAGTTTGTCGAAAAGCACCACTTTGGCGCTACGGCCAATGTCATTACCTTTGCCAGTGTCATCCAGCGAGTGGGTGGATTTGATAGCAGTTTGAAGTCGAATGGCGATCGCGAGTGGGGGCAGCGCATCTACGCCGCAGGCTATCGACCCATTTTTGCCGAACAGGTCTGCGTCAAACATCCAGCTCGCCATTCCCTGGAGCAACTCCACCGTCGGGCTCGACGGATTATCGGCGGCCGTTACGACTTCCAGCAAAAAAAGTCCGCCTCATTCTGGCAGCGTAATAGCCTGTATGGGTTTACGTTACTGCAATATCTAATCGCCCCAGTGATCATGCTGGGCTTCAATCTATTCCTCGATCGCCGCTTGAAAACGCTGGAACAGCGACTCCAGGTCTCCGGCGTCATGTTCTTTGTTTGCTTTGTTTATGTGACTGAACTTATCCGTCTCAAGTTTGGCGCCGATTCCTATCGGGGGTGAATGCTTGCCCTCACTGCTTGCGCGTAAACAGATAGACATCATCCCGCTGCAATCGCAATTCAAATTTGGGATTGTTCTTGAGCCGTTCGAGCATCCGTTCAATCAAGCCCTCACTACTGCCAAACCCTGGATGGCGGGCATTCAGCAAAATAGTTTCAAACTGATCCAGGGTCGCCCAATCAAAATCCACAAATGCCTCCCAGGCTCCTCTGATCCAGGGGCGATGACTTAAGTGAGGGGCCATCTGACTACTGGTCAACAGATTGGTTTGGGGCGGCACCTGGGCGATCGCCAGCCGTTGGGCTTGCCAGGTGTCCAGTTGGGAAAGGTAGCGAGAGCCAAAATAGCCATATTTGGCCAGGGCCATAAAAGCCACCAGCGACCAGAGAATAATGGCGCGTTTCTGCTGGAACAAGCCTTTACCAGCCGACAAACTGGAAATCGTTGCCAGCAACAGAAACGGCATGATGGGCAGGGAGTACTGGTGCACCAGATTCTTCATGCGGCCCAAATTGCTTAGCAGGTTG
This sequence comes from uncultured bacterium, assembly GCA_964494755.1. Lineage (GTDB taxonomy): Bacteria > Cyanobacteriota > Cyanobacteriia > Leptolyngbyales > Leptolyngbyaceae > CAZBTL01. The sequence goes on from CAZBTL010000263.1 coordinate 1,427, forward strand.
ATGGTCAGTTGGGGAATAGCCCCAATCAAGGGCAGCAGATGCTGCCAATGCAGCCCCCACCCTAAGGGCAAGGCCAGCAATAGAAAATAGCCCAGGTTTTTGCCATTGAACAATTGCCCCAGCAACAGAGCTGGGTTAACCAAAAAGTTGCGCAGAATTTCGGCAAAAGAGTCGCCCAGCCGATCAAAGCGGTGAATGTGACGATCCAGAGATGCAGCTTTGCCGCCAAAGTAGGGAATCACCACCTGGGTGGCCAGGATAAACCAGCCGATTCCAGCCCCCAGGGCGATCGCGCCATACAGACGACGTCTTTCCAACCACAGCCAGAGGCCCATGGCTGCTACGGTTAAGCCAAAAACTTCCTTGCAGCTCAACACCACAGCCAGGGCCAGACAAAACCAGAAAGGTCGATTCTGCCGGGCGAACAACACCGCCCATAGCAGCGCCGCTGGGGCAAAGATGTCGGGGTGAAAATCAAACAGATTGATATTGAAGATCAGCGGATAGAGCAAATAGGCCACCCCAATTGCCAGCGACTGGCTCGAGGTCAGGCCGGCTTGACGGGCCAGATACCAGGTGGGAACTGCGCCGACGGCCAGGACCACAGCCTGCACCACAAATAGCCAGTGAACATTGGGGTAAATCCAATACAGCAGGGCGATCGGATAGAAGATAAATGAGGCATGATCGCCCAGAATATGAAATTCCAGGAAGGACGAGAAGGGAGTCTTGCCCTGGCTGATCAGGTAAACAGCCTGATCGATAATCCCCAGGTCAAAAGCATTGGACTGGAACAGGGCATGGCGCACCGTGCTAGAAAGCAGCAGCACCAGCACGCAGATGCCCATCAGCCAAACTAACCGTTTTCCCTCTGGATCAGTCCACAGTTGGTAGGTTGTCTTGTGTACCTTTTCTCCGGTCTGCTGCAAGGACCGAACCTCCCCCTAACCTGATTAGCCAGTATGCCAGTGCGCTAAAACTCTGTCAGCTTACAACATTTCTGGAAGAACTGACGGAATGTCTGACTTTCTGGTAGCAGGATAGAAGGTTATTTCCTGGCCC
>CAZBTL010000263.1:2588-5699 GCA_964494755.1 uncultured bacterium
GCCCTATCATCCTAAACGGAGTTTGCTAAAGTAAAGGGTGAAAAAGTCCTATTCATGGATCGAAACAAGCCGCTGGCTGATTGTTTCCAGCCTGTCGGCCCAGTCGGCTAGGTGCCATTTGGTTCAGCAATTAGGCTCTGGCATACCATTCATCGTTCTTCCCACTTGTCTTACCCAACGGCCTACTTACTCATCTTCCACGGTAGTTCTGACCCGCGACCGCAACTGGCTGCCACTGCGTTAGCTAACCAGTTGGCTGAGAACATGCAATTGGCCGCTCGACCATCTCCCCGGCTCCCTGCTCCCCAGGCTGGATTTCCTGCCGTAGCAACCAGCCAAGCCAGGCACCAGACGGTTCTTACAGTCCCCGCGGTTCAACCACTGGAGCGGCCGTTGCCTCTCTGTTCTCCGATGGTGGGTACAGCCAGTCTGGAATGTAGCCAGTTCCCGTTGCATATTCAAATTCAGCAGTTTTGCCACTCACTCCGGTCCCCCGCAAAGCCGGTGCCGACTGGCGGAAACCCAGCCCAGGCTGAACCCCAGGTGGTTATTCTACTGCCGCTGTTTCTGCTGCCCGGTGTGCATGTCATGGTTGATCTGCCAGCGGAGGTGGCCCAGGCTCAAGCCCAATTGGGCTCATCGGTCCATCTGATGATTGCACCCTACTTGGGCAGTCATCCCGGCATGCTCCAGATTCTTTCCCAGCAGATAGCCGAACTATCTGTCGATGCCTGGATTTTGCTGACCCACGGCAGTCGCCGACCGGGGGCCAACCAAACGATACAAACGTTAGCAAAACAGGTGGGAGCTATTCCTGCGTTCTGGACCAACGAACCCAGTCTGGAGACTCGTTGTGAGGAATTGCTGCAACTGGGGTGCCGAACCATCGCCGTGCTGCCCTACTTTCTGTTTCCCGGCGGCACTACCGATGCGATCGCCCACCAGGTGAAAGCCCTGGCTGACAGCTATCCGAACCTTCGCCTGCACCTGACCCCCCCCCTGGCCGTCGGCCCCGATCTGACCCATCTCCTGCTAGAGTTAGCCATGACCTGATCGGCCAGATCCGGCCCCACTGCGGCAAGACCGCCTGCCGGACTACCGGATTCCTTCGCCCACAGGCATCTGCCCAATTTTGCTTCCCCTTTCCAACTCTGACCTGTCTTTTTTCCTATGCAGCAAACTCCCGGTAAGGTTTATTTAGTCGGCGCAGGTCCGGGAGATCCGGGATTGTTGACGCTGAAAGGTAAAGCATTGCTGGAATGTGCGGATGTAGTAGTGTATGACGCCCTGGTCAGTCCGCAGATCCTGGCCATGATTAATCCCCAGGCGGAACAGATTAATGCGGGCAAGCGCAAAGGCATGCACTCTCTGCTGCAGGAAGAGATTACCAGCCTGCTGATTGAAAAAGCCCAAACTGCCGCGATCGTGGTGCGGCTGAAAGGGGGCGACCCCTTTGTATTCGGGCGCGGGGGCGAGGAAATGGCCGACCTAGTGAAGGCGAATATCCCAGTGGAAGTGGTGCCTGGCGTGACTTCGGGTATTGCCGCTCCAGCCTATGCCGGAATTCCCTTAACCCACCGGGACTACAGTTCCTCCGTCACCTTTGTCACCGGGCATGAAGGAGCAGGCAAATATCGTCCGGCGGTAAACTGGTCGGCGATCGCCCACTCTGCCGAAACCATTGTGGTCTATATGGGCATCCACAACCTGGCCGCTATCACCGAGCAACTGCTGGCGGCCGGACTGGCGACCGACACCCCAGTAGCCCTGGTCCGGTGGGGCACCCGCCCAGAACAACAGGAACTGGTGGGCACCCTGGCAACCATTTGTCAGCGAGTAGAAGCGATCCAGTTTGAAGCCCCAGCGATCGTCATCATTGGTCAGGTCGTGAACTTACAGCCCCTCCTGGCCAGTTGCCGTCCGGGCCAAGTAGGTTAGAGCTAGTCCAACCCACCACCCCCGGCTTGCGGACTGAACTGGCGATCGCGGGTGTGCCATTGGAATAATGAAAGAGAAGGGATACACAAGCAGCAGGTTGTTTGAAGCTTGGCCAACAGAATTGAGTTGTGGGTGGATGAAGACAGCGATAGCACCGGTGCTGATTTGCCAATCCGGATTGACCTTTGGCTGGCCGATCAGGTGCCGGATCTATCGCGATCCCGTATCCAAAAGTTAATTGACCAGAAACAAGTCTGGCTCAATGGGCAGCTCTGCGTCGCTAAGAAAGTGCTGCTGCAAGCGGGCGATCGCATCTGGATCGAGATTCCTGATGCCGCACCGCTGGAACTGCAGCCGGAAGACATCCCCCTGGATATCCTGTACGAAGATGACTGCCTGATTATCCTCAACAAACCCGTGGGAATGGTGGTGCATCCCGCTCCTGGCCATGCTAGCGGCACCCTGGTGCATGCCCTCCTGTGGCACTGCCGCACAGCTTCTGGCGCAAGTACCCTGTCGGGAATTGGCGGGTTTCAACGACCAGGGATTGTGCATCGACTGGACAAAGACACCAGCGGCGCGATTGCGATCGCCAAAACTGACCCGGCCCACTTGCACCTGCAACAACAATTTCAGGCCAAAACCGCCAGCAGGGACTATCTGGCCGTCGTCTATGGTTCACCCAAAACAGACAGCGGCACCATTAACGCCCCCATTGGTCGCCATCCGGTAGACCGTCAGAAAATGGCGATCGTGCCAGAGGAGAAAGGAGGCCGACCGGCCATCACCCACTGGCAGGTAAAGGAACGGCTAGGACTTTACACCCTGATGGAGTTCGCCCTGGAGACTGGCCGCACCCACCAAATCCGGGTGCATACGGCCCAAATGGGACATCCCGTAGTTGGCGACCCAATCTACAGTTCCGGCCGCTCAATCGGCGTCAACTTACCAGGACAGGCGCTCCATGCCTGGCGCTTGCGCTTGACCCATCCCCTGACCGACCAGACCATTGAGGCGATCGCTCCCCCACCGGCTCACTTTGAAACCTTACTGGATGTCTTGCGACGGCGCAAAGGCTGATCGCTGGGGTGCGCCTGAGGAAGGAGGAATCGGGAGATAGGGAAGATGGGGTGTGAGGTTTCAGGTACCAGGTGTCAGGTTTCGGCAGGAGAG
>CAZBTL010000264.1:0-5693 GCA_964494755.1 uncultured bacterium
ATGATTGCTGACCTACAGGGAATTGTGAACCAGTTGAGGAAGGTCAAATCAGGTACAACCGTCTATGGAGAGGCTCAAACCTTGTTGAAGTCGGCAGAAAAGCGACTACAACAGTGGCAGAAATAGACATCGCTGGGTCTACAACGATTGCCTCAGTGATAGCCAATAACGCTCAAATCCTGGGGGATGGTCATCTCGGGATTACCTTACCGAGGATAAAGGCGTATCCGATAGCTCAGACTCCTCACTGGATGGAACTTCCACGTTAAACAACGGCTGGCTGGAACTGTTTGGAGTAAGCAGGGATTTGTCCTGGAAGACCAGCAGATCAAACCAGAAGGTCGTGCCTGTTCCAATCTCACTGACCAGATGGATCTTGCTGCGATGCTTGTCCATAATGTTGCGCACAATCGACAGGCCCAGCCCCGTTCCTTCCAGGGTATGAACTCGGTTTTCGACTCGGAAGAACCGATCAAAAATCGCGTCCTGATCCTCCGGTGCGATGCCGATGCCCGTATCTGACACCTCCACTCGGATATGGGGGGGATCCAGGTCATCTATCAGAGAGGCCGAAATTGAGCCATCGCTGGCCGTAGGTTTCTCGCTCTGGACCGGCAACTGATAGGCCCGCACCACAACCTTGCCGCCGGGCTCGGTAAATTTCAGCGCATTGCCAACCAGATTGGTAAATACCTGGAGCAACAGGTCATAGTGGCCCAGCACAGGTGGCAAGTCAGGTTGGATCTCCTGGCTCAGCTCAATACCCTTGTCCCTGGCGTTTAGTTGATAGGTTCGCAGGGTTTGTTCAATCGGTTGAACCAGGTCAACGGCGTCAAAGTGATACAGCTTGCAGGACTCCAGACGGGAGAGATCCAGCACATCATTGACCAGCCGAGTCAAGCGATCGGTTTCCCGATTAGCCGTTTCCAGAAACTCACTCCGTTCTTCCTCAGCCAATTCCTCGCCGTACTCGTACAGAGTTTCGATAAACGACTTGATGTTGAACAAGGGCGTCCGCAATTCATGGGAGACGTTGCTGATGAACTGGCTTTTGGCTTCATTCAGTTCCGCTTCCCGGGTAATGTCCTGAACTGTCATGGCAATGCCCTTGACATTCTCCCGGGCCGGATCCAGCACAGCGTTCAGCAGGATGCGGACGGTTCGCTCCGCTGGTTCACTTAACCCAACCCGATATTCGGCCCCCTCCAACAGTTCACCCTTGGCAATTTGGTGCAGCGGCCGACTAATCTCAGCTTGAATAGGCATGGGCACCAGGTTCAGCAGGTTAACTCCCTCGACGGTTCTGCCTTCCCAACCGAACAGACGACGGGCCGTGGGATTGGCCAGAATCACCTGCAAGTTGGTGTCAATCAGGACAGCGCCATCGGCAATGGTGGAAACCAGGGTTTCCAGCTTGGCTTTCTCAGCGGTCAGTTCTTCAATATTTTGTTCTTCATATCGCTCTAACCGCTCGGCCATGTCGTTAAAGCTGGCAATCAGTTCTCCCAGTTCACCGCCGAGGGGCAGATCGACCCGCTGCTTGAAGTTGCCTTTGGCAATATTTTTGACTCCGACCACCAGTTCCTTAATGGGGCGGGTAATGGTCAGGGCATTAAAGACAGCTCCCAGAATCACCATGGCCCAAATCGATACAAAGACAGCGATCGTGACATCGCGGGTCAGGTGTGAAGACGCAACCACTGTGGGATTGGGATTGGTCCCGATCGCCAGGACTCCTTTGTATTTGCCTTCATAGCTCAATGGCACAAATACATCAGTGACTTCTCCATCGGGGGTCAGGTGTTGCCGAACCATGGGCGTGTCCTGATGCTCGCCGTAGTCCTCAGGCAGTTGGATGCGGCGGCGAATGGTCAGGGAATTCTGGACTTCAGATTCGGAGAAGGGAATGCCAAAGACGATGTTGCCCTCTTCATCGGCGTAGAGGATGTAGCGGACGTTGGATGTACTGCTGTAGAAGCGATGGGAGAATCGGGCCAGTTCCGTTAGATTATTTTCTCCCACTAATGGGGAAACATTGGCTGCCAACAGCAGACCCAGATCCCGACCGAAACGGGTGTCGTTCATCCGGGCATCTTGTTGAATGGTGTTTACCGCCCAGAAGGTTAACCCACTCATCACCAAAGACACGACCAGCGTTGCAGCCGCCAGCAAACGAGTCTGGAGGGTGAACTCTGACCACCAGTTGGCAATGATTTCTCTGATTTGTTTCAGCAGTTCAAACAAGGCTGATGGGGACGGTATGAGAGGTTAGGGAAGGATAATCAATCGGGCTTGTTAGTATCGGACTGCAACCGGCAAGCGGCTAACAGTTCAAACCTGTGTCGCCTCCAACTGATTGTCAACCTATTTTCTAACAATAAACCATGAACCATAACAACTAACGATTTTGCAGTTGCTCGCTGATTCACAGGAGTAGGGGCTGAGTTCCCCATTGCTGGCTCAAAACAACCTTGAGATGAGTCGTGCTAGAGAAGGGGGGTGGGGGCCGTCTTGACTTGATAGCCGATATCACGGCGGTAGTACATGTCGTCAAAGTGAATGGCCTCAATGGCGGTATAGGCGGCGGCGATCGCCTCATCAAAGGTTTCCCCTGTCGCCGTCACACCCAGAACCCGACCGCCATCGGTGACAATACCCTGTGGTTTGCGTTGGGTGCCCGCGTGGAATACGATCGCTCCCCTGGCATCTGCTTCGGCTAACCCCTGAATCACCTTACCCTTTTGGTAATCGCCAGGATAGCCCCCGGCTGCTACCACCACGCAGACCGCTGCCCCTGGCCGCCAGGACAGGGCAGGAAAGTCGGCCAATCGCTGTTGGGCGCAGGCCAGCATCAGTTCTTCCAGGGGTGTTTCCAACAAGGGCAGGACAACCTGTGTCTCCGGATCGCCAAAGCGGCAGTTGAATTCCACCACCTTCGGATCGCCGCTTGGGGTAATCATCAAACCGGCGTAGAGAATGCCCCGATAGTCGATTTGGCGTTGGCGCAGGGCGGCGATCGCGGGTTCCAGGACTTCTGTCTGAATCCGTTGCATCAAGGCGGGTGTCACTAGGGGCGCTGGGGCATAGGCGCCCATACCCCCCGTATTAGCTCCGGTATCTCCCTCTCCAATACGCTTATGATCCTGGGCCGGTAATAGGGGGCGGATGGTCAAACCATCGGTTACAGCCAGCACCGAGACTTCCCGACCCTGCAGACATTCTTCGATCACCACCCGATGGCCAGCAGCTCCAAACTGTCCGCCCAGCGCCGCAGCGATCGCGGCTTCGGCCTCCTCAACCGTTGTGGCGACAGTGACCCCTTTGCCAGCAGCCAGTCCATCCGCTTTCACCACAATCGGGGCCCCCTGGCGACGGACATAGGCCACAGCCGGTGCCAATTCGGTGAAAACGGCCGACTCCGCAGTTGGGATACCAACTGCCTGCATTAATTCTTTGGCCCAGGCCTTACTGGCCTCAATCTGGGCTCCTGCCTGGGTGGGACCGAATACCGTCAGTCCTTGCTGTTGCAGGTAGTCGGTAATTCCTTCGGCGAGCGGAGCTTCCGGCCCAACCACCACCAGGGAAACATTATTCACCAGGGCAAACCGGGCAATTCCTTCAAAGTCCTGAATGTTCAGAGCCAGGTTCTGGCACCGCTGCAGCGAGGCGGTTCCCCCGTTGCCAGGAACACAGGTGACCTGATGCACGTTGGGGGACTGGAGCAATTTCCAGGCCAGGGCGTGTTCTCGCCCACCGTTTCCAATAACCAGAACTTTCACGTCTTTGCCTGACTCACACCGGATTCCCTGAGCAGGGATGCAATCAAATGCACCTCATTATGTCATGCTTGCAGGGCTAAATCGAACGGTAAGGGAAATTTGGTCTGGCAGGATTGGCTGAGAATTCAGGCGCAACGGAGGCCGACCATTTAGCGTCAATGATTCTGTCGCCCGACTGGGAACGATCGCCTTACGACTGAGGTCAAAGCTTTGTAGACTGGAATCTGGTTTTGTTACAACGGATGCTCCAGTCTGAATCAAGAGGGGGAAGGACGTGAAGATGTGGTTCAGCCAGGTGGGGACGACAACGGGTTGGTGGGGCCAAGCGCTCGACGGACAACCAACACTGCTGGCACTACTGTTGTTGGTGATGGGGCCTCTGGCCCTGCCGGGAATGGCCCAATCGGGTTCCGTGATGCCGGTTACTCCCCGTGACCGGCTGGCGCCACCCCTGGGAACCCCGACCCCGATTGCTCCCCCCATTGAGTCCCCGACGCTGACACCGACACCATCCGTTACGCCGCCCTCTACATCTGAGCCGCTAGCACCGCCCGTTACCCCCTCTACACCCGCGCCGGTTCCTCCCACATCTCAGCCAACCCCCATCCCAGCACCCACTGCCACCCCTGTTTCCCCATCCAATACCTCGGGTAAAAGGCCAGGAGCAACTGAGACCAGCCCGGCATTTTTGGGGAATCCGCTGGATTTGCAGCTACCCGATCCCCTACTACCCAAAGACGCGGGCAAACGGCCGTTAACCTCGGCGGAGCGCAAACAATTGACGGCTGCCCTGGATGCCCTGGATGCGGAAGCCCTTGCCAAACATAAGTTGGGTGATCGCATCGGCGCATTTGAGATCTGGCACCGGGAACTGCGGCTGCGGCGGTATCTGGGGCCGCTGGACGAGACCCGAGCCCTGGGCCGGGTGGGAGATATCGCCTGGCAGGACAATGACTCGACTGAAGTGCAATGGATTACCGAGCGGTTAAATGCCATTTTGGCGCAGGCTAATGCACCGACCTTGCCTGGGTTTGGTAAGAACATCAGCTTGGGGCAGGGGCAAGTGCTGGCCCGCTTTACTTTGCTGGATGCACTGGGGCTGGCCTATCAGCAGGTGCGCCTACCGCAAACCGCCGCTACCGTGTATCAGCAACTCCTAACGGAAGCTCGTCAGCGTAACAACCCGGTCAAGGTGGAGGAAACCTTGACCACCCTGGGCCAACTCTATCTAGCCTGGTTTGACTATGGCAATGCGGGGTTGCAGTATCAGGAATTGCTGGCGATCGCACGCAAAAAGGGCGATCCACTGGCAGAAGTCAACCACCTGAAACAACTCGTCTTTATTTACGAACAGGCCAAACAGTTTGAAGAAGCCGTTTCCTACCTGCAACAACTGATCAAGGTTCATCAGGCCCAAAACCAACCCGAACCGATTCCCGCCCTCCAACTGAAGTTAGGAGACGATTATCAGCAACTGTCTCGCCTGGATCTGGCCGAACGCCACTACCAACTGGCCTATCAACTGGCCCAGCCCTTGTTGCAATTCGGCTATGCCAGCGATGCCCTGCAAAAATTGGCCAGCTTGTATCGTAAAAATGACCGCCTGGATGCGGCCCTGCGGGTTTACACCTTTCTGATCGGAGTCGAGCAGCAAGCCTACAACTACTACGGCATGATGAGTGCCTATGACCAACTGGGGCAACTCTATCTGACCCGCAAAGCCTATCCCCAGGCCCTGGCCGCCTTTCAGCAGGGACTGAAAATCGCTAAGCAACTGAAATTTCGGGAAAATTATTTCTCGGAACAAATCCAGCAGATTACCAAACCAGCCACGCCGAAGGAATAACTGAAGATTTAACCTACGCTAGAGAGGATGCTTGACCGACCGTTGGGAAATGGCTGCGCAGATAACTG
>CAZBTL010000265.1:0-5667 GCA_964494755.1 uncultured bacterium
CGACTACGAGCCAATGGGTTCACCTTAAAATTAGGGTTTGACAGAACACTAGCCCCGGTGCGAATTCAGTAACATTTGCCGCACGGCGTCGGGCGTAATCTCCATCTGCGTCATCTCTTCATGACCATTGCTGAGGATTAAAGAGTGACCAGGATGAGGAACTGGATCAAATTAAAACGGTGCCCTGATCGAAGACGGTATAGTCGGCGCCAAAGGCTTTGATTTCCATGCGATCGCGATAGACTTCCAGTGCCGAAAAGCCAAAGCGGGAGGTTGAGTAGGCGGTCCAGTCAGAACGGTCCACCGGCCGCAGATAGGCGCCGCCAATGCCGGTGATCAGGTAAGTGGTGCCGTCAATCGGTTGGGTCCGCTCGTAGCTGTGTTCATGGCCGTTGATGTAAAGCTGCACCCGGTATTTTTTGAACAGTGGGGTCAGCAGTTGCACCATGTGGCGATCAGTGCCGTACACTCCCGACGAATAAATGGGATGGTGCCCAACTACAATTTTCCAGGGGGCGTCGCTGCGGCTGAGTTCCTGCTCTAACCACAGCAGTTGGCGCTTCCAGTCGGCATTCACGTTGGTGTCTAGGACGAAGAACTGCACCGCCTGTTCACGAAAGGTGTAGTAGCGACCGCCCATGTGGAAACCGGTATAGCGAACCTGGGGATCTCCATTGGCGGTGCGGATATCGTGGTTGCCCAAACAGGCCCGAAACTTAACCCCTGCTTGTAACAGTGGGGCATAGGGGGCTTCAAAGACGGCTTTGACCTTCTCAATTTCACCCTGGTTGTAAATGTTATCCCCAGCCAGGATTGCCAGAGAATAGGGATGTTCACCATGGTAGCGGGTCATGGCGTTGGCCACATCGTACTGGTTGCGATCGCCACTGCCGCTATCGGCGATCGCCACAAACCGGAGCAGTAATCCATCGGTTCCCGATGCAGGTGCAGCAGCCGTGTCAGTTGTCTGCGCAGCAGCTTCAGGGTATTGGGAGTCTAGCTTAGAAGCTGGAGCGGAGGCTGGTGCAGTGCCACTGCGCCAGAAATGAAAAGAGACCCCCAGACCAAAGCTGCCGAGCCCACACAAAAGTAAGAAATCACGACGGTTGAGGCGCATAAACTCACCGAAACACCTGAAGTAGGATTACCAGCAACAGTTGGCAACTCGCCCTTCATCATAACCAAGGCTTGTAACAAATTGTTGTTTCCAGCCCTACTTCCCTCAGTGAAAAACTATCGGGATAAGCACAACAAGCTGACCCTAGCCAACGGTTGGATTGCCCGCGCTAGCCGCTAGTGCCCCCCGCAGATGCTAAATTGATGCTCTGAGGCGGCACCTGTTAGCCAATCTTGGCCTGATTTTTGTTCCAGGGGGCTGCCTAAAGGAGCGTGAAATGTCTCAGGAACCAACCCCTGCTGAACCTATCCAACCCAGGAATCTGCCGGAGGAACCGACCCCGTCAGCCGAATCGGGTGCCGCCGAACTGGAGACAGTTGAGATTCCAGTTAGTCCTACTTCAATAGAAACTGGTGCAGCGGAACCAGTGGCAGCAGAAACACCGTCTCCGGAGCGACAGAGTCGGACCTTACGGACGGTCGATCAAACCTGGCGGGGATTGACCCCTGTGCTCCGACAGCAAACGCTGAAAACCCTGAAGGCAACGATTCGGATTCTGGAAGGGCTGGTGGCCCGCCTGGAGGCAACCCCGACTGAAGCAGCCGCCGAAACCGCTGGAACCGGCCTATCATCACTCCCGATCGCAGATTGGCAACAGCGGGGCCAAACCTTCTGGCAACAGGTGCAGGATTGGTGGCGGCAGATCTTGCCCCAAATCCGGGCTCGTCTACCAGAGTCAATCAACCAAAACCTGTCAGACCGGGCCTTAACAGGGGCGATCGCGGGTTTATTGGTGGTGCTGTTGTGGATCACATCCAGCCTCTTTTCGGGAGGCAAACCGCAACCCACCACGGTTGCTGTTCGCCCTTCTCCCCAACCCTCGGCCACTGTGGCTCCTGGTGTGTCACCGATCGTCTCCCCATCGGCGCCTGCTGTTGCCCCACCCGCTCCTGGTAAACCTCTGGTCCGGCCCAAACCCGAAAGTAGTCCCACGCCGGTGGCCAAACCCGCGCCCCCACCCAAACCCGCCCTGAAACTTACGCCTGAACAAACGCTGATTGCCCGCATCCAGGATCAGGTGGCTGAGATTAGCGATCAGTATGTGAGTGGTCTGATCCAATCCGTCCAGGCTAACTTCCGCAGTAGCCGCCTGACAGTGAAAGTGGGAGAAGGCTGGTATGGCCTTAGCAGCAACCAGCAGGACAAACTGGCGAATGAAATCCTGCGGCGGGCCAGAGAACTGGACTTCAGTAATTTAGAAATGATCGATCCGGAGGAATTACTGCTGGCCCGTAGTCCGGTTGTGGGTTCAGAAATGGTGGTTCTGAAGCGTAGCCAGCTTGCGGACGATGCGGGGCGAAGGAAGGGCTAACTGTCGGATAATCAGTAATCCGGGTTTGCGAGTCCAGTCTCATGGGAGCATTCCCAGGGGATTGGTTGAAACTGGATGAGTGGACGGACGAATAAACGGCTACCTGTGTCAGGTGGGACATTTTGTTGAGGCAGGAGTCATAATCCAGAATTCAGCATCCAGTCAGGCCAACTCCTGAGGATTGGCTCCTGAATCCTTTACATACCAGTGTGCCCCGGCTGCCATTGATACCCTAAGAAACAATGAAACCCAGCAGCGAAATCTCCAATTGACTATGCTCTTCAGGGTTGATCAGCTGGTTGGATTTCCATTCATCAATGGCTCCCAGCAAGCAGTCAATTACCCCACTGCGTTGAATCAAGTTCTCGACGGCTGTGAGGGCTTGTTCACAGGTTGGGTAGTCCACGCCATCGCCAAAGGCTCCCATGACGGGATGAATCCACCAGGCCCGCCATCCTTCCAGGGTTGGCATGAGCCGAATTGTTTCGCCTAAATAATCGGTTGTTACGGTTTCACTGAGCATTTTTATCACCTCGCGCCCACGCTCAGTATTCCCATCACGGGCTGGCTTCCATCAGGAAAGCGTGCATTTCTCAGCAGTGGAGCTATGATGAGGCGGAGGACTCCCGTCTGTTGGGGGTTCTTTGGGTGCGCTCTACCTGGTTATCGTTCTTTCACTTTGGTTAGTGTGGGAAGAAGATGATGAAGGAGTTGAGCGGTAGGCATCGGCAGCGATCGTTGAGCACTTTATTGTGGATAGGGATATGGGGAATAGTAACAGTTCCAGCCATTTCAGCAGACCCCCAGCCGATCGCAAAGGAACAGACAGTTGCACAAGCGAGCGGAGGCGGGAGTCAAACAACCCCCTTTGCCCCAATCGCCCCGCCACCAGCGTCAACGGATGAAATTACGGTTCAGTCAATTGGGTTTGATGAGCGAACCACAGCATTACTCCACGATAGTAAAGGAAGCTTGTGGGTCGGCTCCTGGCAGGGATTAGCCCGGATTGATCCCAAAACTGGCCGCACCCTGGTCAAAGCTGTGTTACCCAATACCACCGTTGGCGCCCTGGCCGAGGACCGGGTGGGGCGGATTTGGGTAGGGTCTACCGAAGGGCTGATGCGGGTGGATCCGCGCACTGGGCGGGTGACAACCATGAACTTTGCCCTTCCGTCTAACCGGGTGTTGTCGTTGTTGGTGGACAGGCGGGGCTTTCTCTGGGTTGGCACGGATGCCGGATTAGCCATGATCAGTCCGGATCGGGGCTTGCTAATGACCACCTTGAAAAATTTGCCAGGGGTAAGCGCCAATGCCCTGACGTTGGATTCAGACGGTCATCTCTGGGTCGGCACCTTGGAAGGACTGGTGCAGGTGAATACGGCTAATGCCTTCCCCCGCCGACGGATTGCTGATCTGCCTGGCGTGGAGGTGCAGGCTCTTGCCTGGAGCCATTGGAAAACCCTCTGGGTCGGCACGCCAGCCGGTGTGTTAGAACTGGATCCAAATTCCAAGAAACCGATCCGGGTTTTGCCCCGGATGCAGGGGAAGGACGTTACCGTGCTGGACTTTGATAAGGTGTCGAGCCTTTGGGTGGGAACGTCTGAAGGGCTTTGGCGGGTGAATCCTTACAATGGCATGGTAGGTGGTCAGATTCCCCGCCTGCCTTCTGGCCGGATTCTGGCCTTATCAACAGATGCTGCCAATAAGTTGTGGGTAGGCACCAGTCAAGGCTTGGCCTGGATCAGTATGCAAAGTTTCCGGTCGGGCACCCATAATACCTTTCCTCAACCAACTCGCTAGAGACCAGCAACAGGGTAGCAGGGGCAGGGAAAAAAGTGTTAGGGTTTGAGTCTTGTGAGTCAAGATTCGAAACCGCTGGTTGCCATTGCATCTGGCTACTTCACCTTGGCTTTGGTTCTGCATGGTCTTGTTCCCTATGCCCATCACTCCCCCCCAATTGCTCCAGTGGAAAAAGCAAGGTCGTCCCATTGTGGTGTTGACCGCATGGGACTATGCGATCGCCCAAATTCTGGACCAGGCCGGTGTGGATTTGATCCTGGTGGGCGACTCTCTGGCTATGGTGGCTCTGGGCTACCCCACGACCTTACCCATCACCCTGGAGGAAATGCTGCACCATGCCAGAGCCGTCAGTCGGGGCGTGCAACGGGCCTTATTGGTATTTGATTTGCCGTTCATGAGCTATCAGGAAAGCGTGGCCCAGGCGCTTCATTCCGCTGGCCGGGCGCTGAAGGAAGCCGGGATGCAGGCGGTTAAACTGGAAGGTGGGCATCCGGCTGCGGTTGAGACTGTGTTCCATCTGGTGCAGGTGGGCATTCCGGTGATGGGCCATGTGGGGTTGACGCCCCAGTCCGTGCATCAGTTGGGCTATCGTCAGCAGGGACAGTCGCCGGAAGCCGCTGAACGGATCCTCACCGAGGCGATCGCGCTGGAGCAGGCAGGCGCTTTTGCTGTGGTGTTGGAGCACCTGCCAGCCGATCTGGCCCAAAAAATTAGCCAAACCCTGACCATTCCCACCATTGGGATTGGGGCTGGCCCCTATTGTGATGGACAGGTTCTGGTAACGGGAGATTTACTGGGTCTGTCTGATCGCCAACCGCCGTTTGCCAAAGTCTACAGTAACCTGCGGCACAGCATTACCGAAGCGGTGCAGGCCTATGCTGAAGAAGTGCGCCAGCAACGATTTCCCGATGGATGAGCCCAAACCATTGTTGGGATGGCTTGAGAATGCTCTGATTGTGTGGGAGTAACAGGTGGGCCTGATCATCCGATCTGGTAGCCGGTTCGGCAGCAATTTCAGGCCAATGGCAGCCAGTAGAATGAGAGGGTGACCCACTCATCAGGGGCAGAAATAGCCACCTCAAGTAGCCGGGAAGCTAACCCTGGAAAGCCAGCAGCACTGTGAGATCAGCAATGAAACGTGAGTTTAATGTGATTATTGAACGCGATGCGGATGGCTTCTTTGTTGCATCGGTGCCCAGTTTGCCTGGGTGTCATACTCAAGCCCGATCGTTGGATGAGTTAATGGAGCGCATCCAAGAGGCCATCACTCTGTATTTAGAGGTAGAAGCAGACTCAGGACCGAGCCTCGATTTTGTCGGTGTCCAACGAGTTGCTGTGCAAGTATGAGCCAATTGCCAAGCGTTACAGGCCGGCAAGT
>CAZBTL010000266.1:0-5662 GCA_964494755.1 uncultured bacterium
GGCGTTGAATAACTATTTCCGCCGTCAGTCAACTGACCAGGTCAAACCAAACGGCAAATGGATAGGTTGAATGATTTAGTTCAAACTTCGCTGGATTAGTTTTGGAAAGGTAGACCCAATCTGTATTTTTTAGCTAATGGATTGGCTGATCTGACCAATGCTTAATAATGGACATGACCGCCTGAAATAACTGCATCCCTCCACTAAAAAGAAAATCTCCAAGACGAATGTCAGGTATTTCTCCAAGGCAGAGGTTCTTGATCTATACCAGTTGATCGTCAGCAGACATTAAATGATGAAATCATTGCAATTTTCTTGCCAAATGAGCTGGAATTGCTATAATGCTTCGGGCATTTTGAGGAATGGGCAGAGAAATCCTGAGTCTTCTTGCTGATGTCTGATTGAAAAAAGATTAAACATTGATAGAGAAAACTCTTGCACTTTTAAAACCCTCAAGTATAATCACAGCAACCATTGTGAGGATCGCAAATTATGAACAAGGGTGAGTTAATTGATCAAATAGCGGCAAAAGCCAATGTCACAAAAAAAGATGCGGATGCTGTTTTGACCGCAATGCTAGAAACAATTATGGACTCAGTTGCCGAGGGTCATAAGGTAACCCTGGTTGGTTTTGGCACTTTTGAGCCTCGCGATCGCCAAGCCCGTGAAGGACGCAATCCTTCCACTGGTGAGGCTATCCAGATTCCCGCCACCCGAGTTCCAGCCTTTAGTGCTGGTAAGTTGTTTAAGGAAAAAGTTGTCGAAGGTTAGTCCATTGGCGCCAGGGCTTCCCGACGGTTGGTGGGTAGTGTCTGACTCACCTAACTTTCCAGTTCATTAACTAATTAAGCTGGTCGGATTAATTCCTTTCAGGCGAAATTTAGATTTTTTCCACCGATACCTGCATGTGATTTACTCCCTCCTTGAGCGTTAAGGAGGAGGGAGTAGTTTTTCTGTCTACAATCAAGCAGCATCCGTCATCTGCTGCTAGCTTTTGATCAGCAGTGGCTGTTTACAGACGTCGCTCGTTTTGCAGCATGCGTCGATAGGAGGCCCATCCAGTTACAACCATCAAACTAGCGAAAATCACTAAAAACCAAAAATGGGGGGCAATATCAGCTAGCCCGCCGCCGTTGGCGACCACCTGAGTCAATGCTTCATTCATGTGATAAATGGGGTTATATTGAGCCAGATCCAGCAAAATCTTGGGAAAGATGAACGCTGGAACAAAGGCTCCGCCCAGAATCAATAAGGGAACACCGAAGGTCGCTACCAGGGCATTGACATCTTCCGTCCGACGAGCCAACTGAGTCCCCAAGATGAAGCCAACGCCGACGTAGGCCAGGACACTGAGACAGATGATGCAACCACTCAACCCAAAATCCCCTTGAAGCCTAGCTCCTAGCAGGGCTGCCGTTGTTGCCACAATCAATGTCTGTGCCAGCGCAATAACACCGTGGGCTGTGAAAATCCCCAAAAAATACGAGGTGCCGCTTAAGGGAGACAAAAACAGGCGTTTAATGGTGCGATGTTCTCGCTCTGTCACAATGGTGGCAACGGTGCCTCCCAGGCAACTAAAAAACAAAGCTGCCCCAACCAGGGTAGCGGGTGCCGCTCGTTCCATTGACTGAGCCAAGGTTAAGGGTTCGGGCAAAGCTGTTTTTGAGCGTTCCTCCATAATCAGACCATTCAGCAGCAAAATCGCGATCGGAAAAACACTCCAAAATACCAAGCTGCGTCGTCTGCGAATCAGCTCAGTCAGAATTCGGCGGGCGACTGCCAGTGTTTCATCCCAGTATTTCATCGGTGAAATCAGTTCCTTTGTCGGAAGACCTGGTGTAAAGTTTTTTGAAGGATTCATTTGTCGGCTCAAACGCCCCCTACAGTGCTCTTGGTCTTGGTTGAATCTGGGTCGAATACCTGTCTGGTATCATCCATTGAGTCCTGACCCCTTCTAATGTTGCTTTCACAGTTGCTAAGAATTCCATCTTTACATGAGTGACTCATCCAATTCCTCCCTGCAACGGCTCATTTCTCGCCGCACGGTTCTCAAGTTCGCTGGCGTTAGCATCGTCGGAGGAGCGATCGGATATTCCCGTTTTACAAAGCCCCAACCCTCTGTCTTTCAACAGGACACTCTGGTTTTGCCCCAACGACTCAGCCGCCCTCGCCGTGTGGTGGTGGTAGGAGGTGGTCTGGCCGGCTTGGCCAGTGCCTATCAACTCAGTCAGCGGGGTTTTCAAGTTACCTTACTGGAAAAATCACCCCAACTAGGGGGCAAAATCGCCAGTTGGCCGATTGAGGTCAATGGCCACTCTTTGATGATGGAACATGGCTTTCATGGATTTTTCCCGCAGTACTATAACCTCTGGAGCCTGGTCAATGAGCTGAACATTAAGCAAAACTTTAAGGCGCTCAACTTCTACTCCGTGGTGTATCGCGGAGATACCTATCAGCCTGAGATATTTCGGCCCAGTCACTCGGCCTTTCCCTGGAATATTGTGGACCTGGCAATTTCCTCGACCAATCGATTCCGCTGGGGCTTGAACTTGACCAGTCCCCAACATTGGCAGGTGTTTCGGGAAATTACTGGTTTCCATCCCAAGTGGAGCTACTCCCGCCTGGATGAGATTTCTGTTGCCGAGTGGGTGCAGCAGGACTTTCCCAGAGGGCTGTATGACCTCTATTTCCTGCCATTTGCCAAGTCCAGCTTGAATGCCCCGGACGTGCTGAGTGCGGGCGAACTGATGCAGTTCTTCCACTTCTACTTTTTCGGCAATCCGGAGGGTCTGGCTTTTGAGGGAACCCGTCAGGACATGGGGCGCAGTCTGGTGCAACCGATCGCTCAATCGATTTTGGACAGCGGCGGGCAAGTTGTTACCGATGTCACCGTCAGCAATATTGACTGGAAAGATGGCCAGATCGCCTCACTCACCTACGAGCGGGGCAAAGCTGGTCGCAATGTGCCTTTTTGGGTCAGCGCCAATCCAGTGCTAAATCAGCCGGAGTCTCAGCCTAACCGCTATTTTGGTGCGGGCGATGAGGTTTATGCTCTGTCACCGGGAGGACAGGAAGCCATTTCTTTGACCTGCACCCATCAGGGCTGTACCGTACAACCCAATGAAAAAGGGGAGTTTCTCTGTCCCTGTCACGGGGCTTTGTTTGACTCCCAGGGAAAAGTTCTCCGGGGACCCGCCCAGCAGAATTTGCCTCGCTTTAAGGTGCTAAGTCAGAACAGCGATCGCGTGCAATTGGCCGCTGCCGCTCCTGCTGCCAGCGTAGCCTCGGAGACCCTGACCGCTGACTACTACGTTCTTGCCACCGATGTTCCAGGGGTGAAGCGCTTGTTTAGTCACATGACTGGCGACGTGCCAACACCACTGACCCAGCAGGTCGAAAAGTTAGCGATCGCCGATCCATTTGCCGTCTGTCGTTTCTGGTTTGACCGGGACTTTCCCTGGGAACAGAGCGACTTCACCTCCCTTTCTGGCTACCGTCTGACCGATAGCATCACCCTGTATCACCGGATCCAGGATGACTATATCGCCTGGGCCAAGCAAACCGGCGGCAGCGTGGTGGAACTGCACGCCTATTGCTACAAGGAAAAGGAATTTCCTACTCAGGAAGCTCTGCTGACCACCTTTGAGCAGGAACTGTATGAAATTGTGCCGCAGTTGCAGGGAGCCAAGCTGTTACATCGCCAGTTGGTCAATCAGAAGAATTTTTCTGGCTACCCACCCGGCAGTTACCGCGATCGCCCAGAGACCCAAACCCCTGCTCCCAACCTTCTCTTTGCCGGTGATTGGGTCAAAATGCCCTTTGCTTGCGGATTGATGGAACGGGCCGTCAGTAGTGGTTTACTAGCCAGCAACACCATCCTGCAAACTGAAGGGCTACAGCGGCGACCTTTGCTGACCGTACATCCAGAAGGTCTACTGGCTGCCATTGCAGCCAGCCCAGGTAAAATCCAGGAAGGCGCCAACAGCTAGGGACTTCTCTGAAAAAATATCCCCCCGCACGGGCGAAGCATTTGGCCATCTATTTCTAATTCTAAGTAAACCGAAACATCTTGCTCCACATGCTTCGCCGCCAACAGCAAATCAACCTTTACAGGTAATTTTTCTCCTGAAAATCTCCTAAAGACCGACCAACTCGTTACAGCCCTTACAGTGGCTGATTAAACAAGCAGCTACCAGTTATTCCCTTTGAGAATAACTGGTAACACATCAGGATTTGGGGCTGTCCAGGTTTTTTGAGGCGACGAAGCCTCCTCAAAACCTAGATTTGAACCCATCCAATCTAACTTGACGGACTCCCAAGTGACGGCCGGTAACCAAAGAGAGGACTACAACCGCTGCAGCAAACTCAATCCGTGGGTATCGGTGCCGCAAGTGTTGAGAAGCTGATAGGCAGAACTGAGAACCTGCATCCGTTGGGTCTGCTCTGGGCTGGGCCGCCAGGGATCGGGATTGTTATAGGCGTAGAAGGTCTCAATACCGTCGATCCCCAAATCAACCGCTGCAGCCGTCAGTTCCTCCGGCGATCGCCGATATCGAACTGGATGGGCCAGAACCGCCAATCCTCCAGCGGCATGAATCGCACCAATCACCAGATCAGCCTCAGCCCGCTCACCTATAGGCGTCTGATGCTGCAGATAGGGCTGCATGTACAGGCTATCAGGATCAAAGGCATAACCGAGAATATGAACTTCCGTATTCAGGAGTTTGGAAGTTACCTCAACCCCTGTCCACAGTTGAGGCAAAGGATAGCAGCTTTCATCCTGTAACTGACGCCGCCGCCATTGATCCAACCATCGCTGAGCCTGAAGGTAACCATCTACTGTGTGGTGATCGGTAATGGCAAACCCTTTCAAGCCGATACTAATAACCTGATGCATCAATTGCTCTGGATGCAACTGACCATCTGAACAGAACGTGTGCATGTGAAAGTTGTAGGATGTCGGGCAACTTTCAGCGTGGATAGACTGGAATACTTGTCGCAGGGCAGAAGCATCCTGCGAATCCGGCTTGGAATACACAGCAGCCTGAGCCAATTGGACAGCCATACGTGCCTCAGAGATAGTGTCTGGGTAAATGGGTCGCCAAAATCGTTTACCGTTAAAAAATGTTATGAATCAATCTCGTCTACTATACACATTTTAACAACGGTGTGTGTGGCGATCCGGAACTGCCTTTTAATTTAGTCCTGGGCCAAGGTTCCTCAAACATCAGGCCAGATAGCCATCCTGGTCTAGGGATACCCAAATACGGGTTTGTTAGCCCGCTCACTGCCCGTAGAGACATTGCCTAGATTCACGCTATAGCGGCTCCTAATCGAATGAAGTACAGCAGAAGCCTTTTCAGGCAAGCACTACAGGCTTGTCTATGTACCTCACACCAGCGAAAACTGCTATATATTATGCTCCAATCTTGTTTTGTGAATGTAGTACGCACAATCGCTACCATGCCTATCCAGTTTTCTGATGAATACGCTCTTGCATTAGATAGCTTGTCAATAGCGCTACAGAATTCTTACAGCGATTTGAAAGAAGCATCTCTTTCTAGAGAAGATTTGGATTACTCCAGGTTGATTTAATCGATTACGAGCCTTTTATTGTGCCCAGGACAAAATTAAAAAAATTCTGGATAAGCAAGTCGCACAA
>CAZBTL010000267.1:0-5646 GCA_964494755.1 uncultured bacterium
AACACCCAAAACCCAATCCCTGGCCGCTGACCGCTAATAGCTAACTGCTAACTCCCCAAAATCGTCCCAAACCATTGCTCCAAGCGATCGCCCAGGGCTTCCAGAGAGTACTCGGCTTCCGCTTGTTGGCGGCAGGCCCAGCGATCGATCTGGTCTAGTTGGGCGATGGCGGCGACCAGACCCATGACACTGTCCGGTTCCACCAGCCAGCCGGTCTTGCCCGATTGGACGATTTCCTCTGGGCCACCTCGCCGGTAAGCAATCACCGGGACGCCGCAGGCCAGGGCTTCGATCGCCACATTGCCAAAGGCTTCCACCCAGCGGGGAGTCATTAGCAAAGCCAGGGATTGGCCCAGTTCTCGCTGCAATTGTCGGGTGGGCAGGAAGCCTTCGTAATGGATCGGCGCATTCGGATAGGTGTGCCAGATGTGCTGCCAGTAGGCGGGATCCTGCATGATGCCCCAGATTTTCAACGGGATGCCGGTCAGGCTGGCGGCGGCGACTGCATCTTCCAGGCCTTTCTCTGGCGCAATGCGGCCCACCCAGGCCAACTGCTGTTTGGGATGGGGACAGAACTCGTACAAAGACAGATCGAAGCCATTGCCAATCGATCGCAGGTGTTGGCCGAAGGGAAAGGTGCTGGCCTGTACTCGGCTATGCACCGCCACGTTGCCAGGAAACCGCTGCACCACCTGGGCGATAATCTGATCCATGGCGTTGGTCAGGGAACCCATACTGACCAGATGGGCGATCGGCGAGTGGGTCAGGGAACTAGTCCGCGATCGCTGAAAGAAGGGAGTCAGGTAAAACGGCAGCCAGTCGTAGGCAAAGTTCACCATCAGGTCATGGTCATGCCGGACCTGATGGGCGTAGGCCCACATATTGGTCAGTACAGAGTTAGGCGGCATTGAGATGGGTGCATCCCGACCTTCATTTTGGGCTGTTGGTTGCAGTTCGCCGGGAATTTCCACCACCGGAAAGTCACCGCACACGGATTCAGCCGGAGCCACAATGCAAATCCGGTGTCCCCGTTGCCGTAATGCCAGGGCAATATTGTGCAGGGTCAGCTCGACCCCGCCGCCTAGACCGGATCCCAACGCTCCCACAGAGGTTGACAGTAGTAATAAGTCCATCGCTTCTCCACGCCCTGAAATGGACTCCAATCGCTGGAATTCAGACTGAATCTGTTTCAGTCATGGGCACTGAAACTGCAGGCAGATCCATCGCAGGCAATTCTACCGCTGAGGCCTCTCCAGCGGACAGCACAGCTTCCTCGGCCTTAGCTGTCACACTGGCAGCTTGACCAAACTTCTGGGCCAGCACATCCCGTTGATTGATCAGGTAAATGCTGACCAGGGTCAGGCTGACACCAAACCACTGTAGGGGACTCAGCATCTCCGCCAGGAACAGGTTGCCAAACAGCAGGGCAAAAACTGGCGTTAAAAAGGTCAAGGAAACCAGACTGGTTAGATTGCCGCTGGCGGCAAAGTAGAAGAAAACACCGTAGGCGATCGCACTGCCGAACAGGGTGGAATAGGCCAAGGCAACCCAGTCCGCCCCAGCCAAATTCACCCATTGATGCGATTCTAACTGAGCCGACAGGGCAAACAGGGGCAGTCCTCCCAGGATCATGTGCCATCCCGTCGCAGCCACCGGATCGGCATAACGGCTCACCACCCGCATGATGACCGTCCCCAGGGCCATGGAAAGAGCCGCCAGCAACATCAACCACTGGCCATTCTGGAACAGGGCGGGTAGGACATTCAGCCCCATCGACAGCCCCTCCGGCAGCACACCCTTCTGCACCAGATCCAGAATTACGCCCTCTGGCAACCCCAGGAGACTAATGCCGACAATACCCAGGACCAGCCCCAACCAGCCCCAAAGGCCAATTTGTTCGCCAAAAAACCAGCGGGCCATCAAGGCCACTGCCAGCGGCTGGGAATCAATCATCACCGAACCCAATCCCGCTCCTGTGCGAACCAATCCCTGGGCCAGAAACCCTTGAAATAGCGCCCCATCAACCAGGGCAAACAGCGCAATCCAACTCCACGCCAACCAGCCCTTGGGTTGGGGACGGCCCATCAGCCAGGCAGCCACCAGCACCAATACCCCTGCAGGGACCAACCGCACCCCAGCTAGGAAAAAGGGAGTGGTGTCAGGTATCACCCCTTTCATGGCCACCATTGCTGTGCCCCAAAGGAAAAAGGGCGAGATCAGCAATAGCACTGACAGCAGCGATCGCAGGGCAGGCGGCTTAACGGTCATGGAGGGCCAAAAGGGGACAGAGGAAAGACTGGACAATACAATGCACCATCACCAAATTCTAGCAATTATTGAGATATGTTAAGTAGTTGTAGCAACCATTCCCCTGCTGGGTGATGCCATCACGTTAGGATGAATGCAGGGATACCCGTCGGCCTGCAGGGGCTAACCTGGAGCAGGAAACCTGTATCTTGTCTGATGAAAATTGAGAGTAACTATGGTTTGGCCATTTAAGCCCCGTTATCGTAAGCAGATTGCCCGCATTGAAATTACCGGTGTGATTGCGGCTGCCGCCCGTAAGCATGTCCTACAAGCGCTGAAAACCGTTGAAGAGCGTGGGTTTCCAGTGCTGCTACTGCGAATTGACAGCCCTGGCGGTACGGTGGGCGACTCTCAGGAAATTTATGAAGCGCTGAAGCGGTTGCAGAAGAAAACACCGATCGTCGCCAGTTTCGGCAATATTTCTGCTTCCGGCGGCGTCTATATTGGCATGGGCGCCAACCACATCATGGCCAATCCGGGCACCATTACCGGCAGCATCGGGGTGATCCTGCGGGGCAACAATCTGGAACGGTTGCTGGAAAAGGTCGGAGTTTCGTTCAAGGTGATTAAGTCCGGTCCCTACAAGGACATCCTGGCCTTTGACCGAGAACTGACCGATCCCGAAAAACATATCTTACAGGAACTGATCGACGTTAGTTATCAACAGTTTGTTCAGACCGTCGCCGAGGCGCGGAATCTGGCCATCGAAACGGTCAAAAGTTTTGCTGATGGCCGCATCTTCACCGGACAGCAAGCCTTGCAACTGGGAATTGTGGACCGCCTGGGCAGCGAAGCAGAGGCCCGTCGCTGGGCCGCCGAACTGGCAGGGCTGGATCCGGAGAAGGCGCGGGTCTTCAACCTGGAAGAACGCAAGCCCTTATTGAATCGTATTTTTTCGGGCAACCAACGAACCAGCAGTCATTTAACTAGGTTGCCAGGAGTGGCAACGGGGATGGACTGGCTGGAATTTGAACTGGCCCACAATGGTCTACCCCTTTGGCTTTATCGGCCATGAGGAAAATTGACGAATTCCCAACAGAATTTCAGTATTATGGCTGACAGCGAGACTGATAGAGGTCGTCTTTTCAGCCATGATCAGAATGGGAAATTTTCCTGAGGCAATCAACGGGTTTGATCATCAGGGATGGGTTGGTCAGGCATTTGTAATCTGCGGAGGATTGGCGTGGGTTGGCGAGTAAGAGCGATTCGCGGGGCGACGACGGTTCCAGAGAACTCGGTTGAAGCGATTCGGGAAGCCGTCCATGAGTTGCTGGATGAGTTGGAGGCGCATAACCCTTTAGACATGAATGAAGTGGTAAGCGTGACCTTCTCCGTCACTCGCGATCTGGATGCTGGTTTCCCAGCCGCGATCGCCCGTGAGCGTCCCCACTGGGCCAATGTGCCGCTCTTCGATGTGCAACAAATGCATGTGGAAGGCAGTTTGGAACGGTGTATTCGCCTGCTGATTCATTTCAACACCCCCAATCCAGACGGGCCCATTTATCACCCCTATCTGCGGCAGGCCAGGAGTTTGCGGCCGGATTGGACCCTGGCTCAAGCGGCCGGTCGGGCTTCCCAGTCTGCCATGCAGCCCCAATGACCAGCCATGTCACCCCGCTATCAGGTTTTCATTACGCGCCATTTACCAGCATCCCTGGAGTCCCTGGCCCAGATTGCCGACCTTGAGGTGTGGCCAGAGCGGCAGCCGCCGCCCCCTGACCTTCTGCGGCAAAAGGTGCAATTGGCGGATGGACTGCTCTGTTTGTTGACCGATCCCATTGATCAGGCCCTGATCGAAACTGCGCCTGGGTTGAAAGTGATCAGTCAAATGGCGGTCGGTTATGACAATATCGATGTGCCAGCGGCAACGGCTCGCCGCATCCCGATTGGCCATACCCCTGGCATTCTGACTGATGCGACGGCTGACCTGACCTGGGCTTTATTGATGGCAGCAGCGCGACGGGTGGTGGAGGGCGATCGCTTTAGCCGCAGCGGCCAATGGCAAACCTGGGAACCGGACCTGCTGCTGGGCCCCAATGTCAACGGCTCCACCCTAGGCATTGTGGGCATGGGCCGGATTGGCCAGGCGGTGGCGCGACGGGCCAGGGGCTTTGACATGCGCCTGCTCTACAGCAGCCGACATCGGTGTAGCCCGGAACTGGAGGCTGATCTGGGCCTGGAATTTGTTGACCTGGATTGCCTGCTGTCAGCCTCCGACTTCATTACCCTACACACGCCGCTGACACCGGAAACCCACCATCTGATCAGTGACGCGCAGTTGGCTCAAATGCAACCCTCAGCCATTTTGATCAACACGGCCAGAGGGGCGATTGTTGATCCCGATGCCCTCTATCGGGCGCTCAGTAATGGTCAGATTGCCTCGGCAGCAATCGATGTGACGGAACCGGAACCAATTCCCCTGACTAGCCCCTTGCTAACCCTGGAGAATCTGATCATCACCCCCCATATTGGCAGTGCCAGCCTGCAAACTCGGCGAAAAATGGCCGAAATGGCGATCGCCAATTTGATCGCTGGATTACAGGACCAACCGCTTCCCTTCTGCGTTAACCCAGAGGTTTATCGATAAAGAAGCGCCTGGGTCCAATTCTGCTCAAATTGAGCCCACCAAACCATACATCAATCAGAAGCTACCACCGCAGGGTGGAACAAAGGGAACGCCATTCTTCTTTACATCTTCTTAATCTAGCCCACTTTAAGCAGATATCCTCTAGTGGAATGTCTCATGCAGGAATTTTTCGGGCAAGCAGGAAAACTCTGTGGGTACCCAGATGCGATGATCATTGCGATTGGCTGCGATCAAATCAGCTAAAGAAATGCAGGACAGCGTAGAACTTTTAGGAACATAGTATAGGTAGCTGTCCCAGCTTAAGTCGCCACCCAATTTGCTAGGGTGAATTGAAAAGCTCAATCAACCTCCCTGCAGGAGCCCTTGAGCCGGTCGCCAATAGCCAGCACACCTACATACAAATGCCTGTTATCTCGCTAGGGTGAAGAGCGCTGATCATAGGACTATAAGAATGCCTTTTACCAAAGATTTTACGGACACCCAGTAGATCAACGAAGATTTCGAGGACCGTGTTCCGATCCGTAGAGGACTCAAGCCTTGAGTCAAAAATAACAGGGCCGGGGCTAGAAGACAGAGGCATCAAGGCCAGAATCATTGGACTTTACCTGAAACTGTAGCATCTTTAGGCTCTCTTGAGCATAAGATTGCCTTGTAGTTTGAGCGATAGGACCAGATATTTATTCATATGCAACACCATGTCAAATGGGTGCTGTGTCAGTAGACGATGTACTAGCTGCTACCACTCTTAAGTT
>CAZBTL010000268.1:0-5638 GCA_964494755.1 uncultured bacterium
ACTAGACAATACCCCTTGCTGGAGGATGGAAAGCAGACGATATTCATCCCAAAACCTGTCTCTGAAACGGATGGCAGACTTTATCAGAATTTTATTGAGGTCAGTCAGGCATGTGGATTCCATAAACTGTCTGCCATCGCAATAGGACTTGACCAGACCGAAACAGGTAGGATCGGGCTAATGAGTTTTGGCGGAACACATGAGCCGTATTGGCGTTGTCACCATTGGAAGAAACGAAGGAGAGCGTTTAATTCGTTGTCTGCAGTCACTCCAGGCTCAATTGCCTGAAGGCTGTCCCGTTGTTTATGTTGATTCCGGTTCAACGGATGGCAGTCTGGAAGCAGCTCGTACCCTTGGTGTTCATACCATTGAACTGGATTTGACAATTCCCTTCACGATGGCTCGCGGACGGAATACTGGCTTCGCTTATTTGCGAGAACACTTCCCAGAAATTGACTACGTCCAGTTTATTGATGGAGATTGTGAACTTTTGGCTGGCTGGCTGGATTCCGCAATCCGGGCTCTGGATGAAGACACCCAACTCGCAATTGTCTGTGGGCGGCGGCGGGAAAGATCGCCGGAGGCTTCTGTTTACAATCGGCTGGCGGATATGGAATGGAACACGGCTGTCGGGGAAGCCAAAGAATGTGGAGGAGACGCGCTGATGCGGGTTTCTGCGATTCAGGAAGTCAACGGTTATAACCCCAGCCTGATTGCTGGTGAAGAGCCAGATCTATGTGTCCGGTTGCGCCAAAAGGGTTGGAAAATTCGTCGAATTGACGCAGACATGACTGTTCATGATGCCGCCATGCTCCATTTCAGCCAGTGGTGGAAGCGATCGCTCCGGGGGGGATGGGCCTATGCAGCAGGAGCTGCCATGCATGGTTCCCTGCCAGAAAAATTTCGGGTACGGGAAAGTCGAAGCAATTGGCTATGGGGCTTGATCATTCCATTGCTAGCGATCGCCCTGGCGTTGCCAACCAATGACTTTAGCCTATTCCTGCTGTTGGGCTACCCGGCTTTAATGTGGCGGATCTACCGCTATCGACGTAGCCAAGGTGACAGTCCGTCCCATGCCTGGTGCTATGCCTGGTTCTGTGTTTTGGGCAAATTTCCTCAAGTTTTGGGTCAGCTGAAATATTGGCAGGACCGTTGGTTGGGTCGCCAGTCTGTCCTGATCGAATACAAAGCACCAACCATTCAAACGGCTAAACTACCAGACTCTGAATTGGTAATCGTTTCGGCAGGAGCCAAATCAGACTCCTGATGCCAGCAGGCTTTGCAATCCCCCAGTCAGAACAATCCCTGAGTCACATCTAAAAGAAGGGCGAACGAGGGGACTCGAACCCCCGAATGGCGGAACCACAATCCGCTGCCTTAACCACTTGGCTACGCTCGCCATATAGGAAATCATACCATTTCATCAAAGCATCGATCCACACCCGATTGAGATGCTGCCATTATTAAGCCCTCCAGGTCCCATGTTCTTGCCTCCATCTGCATCGGTCTAGGTTGATTGCAGCTATCATAGTTGTTCCACCCCTAAAGGCGTAGGGGTTGGCAGAAGAGCATGGACCAGACCATCTCTTATGGGGGTCAGGTTCAAACCAGGTTAGAATCACAGGCAATGGACAGAATCATCCTTCTACCCGCATCAAATCGCGCGTCATCTTTCAGTTACAGCTAACAAAGAAGAAGCCTGATAAGGCTGTCTGTGAAATAAGAAGTCGGAGGATAAGCAGGGTTGACGGTTAGAGCGGCGCCCCAAAAACCTGCTCTAACTGGATGAAGGCTAGCCCACAGCAGTGAGGAGTGAGAAATGGGTGATGAAACTTAAGGGGAAGGCGATCGCAGTTGCTGGCAGCAGTATTCTAGTTGGCAGTCTAGTTCTTCTGGCCGCAACCAACCCAGACCAGCGGGCTTATGAGGAATTTGCAACCCAGCAGTTAATTGCCTATGGAAAGCAAAACCTTTGCCCCAAAGCGCCTTTCGGATTGAGCAGCCAGTGCGGTTCGATGCTAGAGCAAAATCGTCAGGCTGTTCACAAGCTGGTCAGCGAAAATACCCAGCGGCACAACTACATTTTTTTCAGCCTCTATCTGACCGATCTCTCCATCTCACCCTGGTTGCCGTCTTACCACTTCGAGACCGTTGGAGCCCTGTATCAGTTTCACCTCTATCAGGCCAGGGAAGAGCAGCCTTAACCAGGGCTGCCAACGAATCAACCACCTACACCAAACACCCAGCGTCAGCCATCACTCCTGTTAAGGAATGCCGTTTCTGATGCCAGTGCCAGGCATGGGTCAGGATAGTTTCCAGATCAGCATATTGGGGATTCCAGCCCAAAATCTGACGAGCCCGATCGCTACTGCCAACTAAAGCGGGTGGATCCCCAGGACGACGAGGACATTCAATCGCTGGAATGGGCCGTTCCGTAATCCGGCGCGCCGTTTCAATCACCTCTTTAACCGAAAAACCATTGCCATTCCCCAGGTTAAAGATCGTGCTGTCGCCCCCTTTCAGCAGATATTCCAAGCCCAAAACATGCGCCTGGGCCAGGTCAGTCACATGGATATAGTCCCGAATACAGGTCCCATCCGGGGTGGGATAGTCAGTGCCAAAGATGGAAACGGAGTCTCGTTGTCCCAGGGCAGTCAACAAGACTAGAGGAATTAAGTGCGTTTCCGGCTGATGATCTTCGCCCAGGCGGCCATCTGGATCGGCCCCAGCCGCATTGAAATAGCGGAAGCAGACCGATCGCAAATCATAAGCGGCGCTAAAATCACTCAAAACTCGCTCCACCATCAACTTACTGGCCCCATAGGGATTGATCGGCGCCTGCCCATGATCTTCTGGAATCGGCACCGTCGTCGGCACCCCATAGGTGGCGCAGGTGGAAGAGAAAACCAGATGGTTGACGGAAGCGGTCAACATCGCTTCCAGTAAGGTCAACGTCCCCACCAAGTTGTTGCGATAGTACTTGGCCGGATTGGTGACCGATTCCCCCACATAGGCATAAGCAGCAAAATGCATGACTGCGGCAATGTTGTGATCGGAAAAGAGCTGATCCAACAGGGGGCGATCGCTGATATCGCCCACCACCAATTCAACCTGCAAAGTGTTTTCGACTATATCCCGGTGACCGTAAACCAGATTGTCTAGAATAACAACGCCATAGCCTGCCTGCTTCAATGCCAGCACCGCATGGGAGCCAATATATCCAGCGCCGCCCGTAACCAGGATCGTGGGTTTCTTCTGTGACACGCTCAGTTCCGTCTCCGAAAGATGAAGGGTTCTCGATTAGAAGCATTTTCGGTTTTTGTTTCAAGACCGACTTGCTCAATGGGTCATTCGCCATTCCAACTGCAGCAATGCCCCGCACAGAAATGGGTTTGACTATGGGCCCGATCCTAAACAAGATAATCAATCGCCGCAAGCCACTGCCCGCGATTTTACTGGCTCTTCATTAACCCCCAACACAATCCAGCCTGGACTTTGCAGTTCTAATAGAAAGCCGTTGATGGCTGAGGAGCAGTCCAGATACATCGAACAACCGGCATTCAGAGCTGCTTAACCAGCGTTTCGCAAGCCTCTAAACCGGGTTCTCCATCCGGCAGAGGTGGGCGTAGCACCAGGTAGGCAACTGGTCCCAGCAAAGGAGCCAGGGAAACGGCCCAAAAGATAGGGCGATTCACCTGTTGAGAGCCTGGGTGCAGATGGCCCAGCCCCCTGCGGGACATATCATCTGCTAATAAGGCAGGAAAGAGCAAACACAGGAGGCAAAAGTCCAGACCCATGACATGAATGAACCGGCTAGTCTGCCATTGTTGAACGAATTGCGGCCAGTCACCCTGGCTGAAGCCGTAGACCAGCAACCCTGAGCTGGCGAGAAAAAGTCCGACTCCCAACCAACGGGAGTCCAACACCTTCAGGAGTCGGCTCTTAGAGCCTGTAAAGGTGGGATTGGGTTGACGCAGGGCCAGATAGGGAAGAATGGCAAAGGCACCGATCGCAAAGGAAGCCAGGGCAAAAATCCAGGCTGGCAGTTTTTGCGATCGCCCGTCTGCCAGCATCAGGCTGCTGTAAATCAGGGGCCAGAGGCCCATGAGGTTAAAAAGAGCCACAATCAATGGATTGATGCCGTCAACCTGTCCCGTTGAGAGTCGCCGGATTAAGTCCAGCGTTTCAGGCTGATCCGGTGGAGCTAACCCCACGGCATAGGCAATAAAGCCAACCCACACCAGGCCAAACGCCAGTTTTCGCACCATTTGCAATGGACCTCTGTTCCTGGTCTAATCCACCAACCTCAACTCTGACTCAGAATCTCTTCCAAGGCTAGTTTCAGGTTGGGGTACTGATATTGAAATCCAGTTGCCTGGGTGTGACTCGGCAACACCTGCTGGCCTTCCAGAACCACCTGGGCCCCGTCTCCTAAAAGCAATTCCAGGGCAAATCCAGGTACGGGCAGCCAGGAGGGTCGTTTCATCAATTGGCCCAAGGTCTGAGACAGTTCCGTCATCCGCACGGGCGTCGGAGCCGTCCCATTGTAAACGCCGCTCATGGTGGGTTGACTCAGGGCTTGCAAAATCAGATTCACCAGATCATCCCGATGGATCCAGGAAAACCACTGACGACCGCTGCCAATAGGCCCCCCTGCAAACAGGCGAAATGGAGTCAGCATTTTGGCGATCGCGCCGCCGTTAGCCAGCACAATCCCAAAGCGTAGAATCACCAACCGCACGCCCAACTCGGTCACTTTCTGAGCGGCTGCCTCCCATTGCCGGCAAACCTCGGCCAAAAAGTCCTGTCCGGATGGACTAGTCTCATCAAAGGTGGCGGTTTCACTGGTGCCATAAAACCCGATCGCCGATGCATTGACCAACACCTGGGGACGGGGAGTCGCAGCCGCGATCGCTTCCACCAACTTTGCCGTCCCCTGTTGCCGACTGGTGAGGATCAGTTGTTTTTGTTCTGGGGTCCAGCGCTTTTCTGCGATCGGCTCTCCAGCCAAATTCACCACTGCATCACATCCAGCAATGACCTGCTGCCATTCGCCTGACGCTGTTGGCGTATAGGCAACAATGTCCACGTTGGGAAAAGCCGATTGGGGAAAGAGGCGAGATGCGTGTTCTGGACGACGAGTCAGGGCGATTACGGAGTGCCCCTCTACCTGTAGTCGCTCAACTAAGCGCGTCCCAACCAGGCCAGTAGCACCGGTAATAGCAACTTTCATTCCTTACGCCTCATGTTGTTCCTGATGTTCACCATATTCCATATTGTTCGCCGCCGCATACCGATCCATGAACCGAGTCAACCGCTCCCAATGTTCTTCGGCAATTTCAAAGGCACATTCCAACTTTTCAAACTCGCCCCCATCCTCACCACCAAAAAAGAACTTGGTATAGGACGGTGTAACTGTAATGACCCCTTCCTCATCGATTAAGTTCATCACATTGGAGGACTGGGCTCGGAAGCTATTAAACCGTTCCAGGGCCCGCAGGTGCCGAAACTGCATCACCACGAGACGCTGACCCGTCGAGCGATTTCGCCTTAGACTAACACCATCCAGGCTTTCGTTAATACCGTCAAAGAACTGAATGGAGGGGGAAGCAGCCATGATTGGTATACCTAATAACCA
>CAZBTL010000269.1:0-5630 GCA_964494755.1 uncultured bacterium
ATTGCTTACGAGGTTTCAAGGATTTCAGCTATTGGCAAATCTATTTTTCGAGGTGCCCACCAATTTTGTATGAAGCTACATGAATCCATGAGCTTGAAACTCCTTCCTGACAAGACTTTTGGCTTTGGTTCTATGCAACTTCACATTAAATTGGTATAAGGTTGAGTAGTTACTTGCTTACACTGTATTGCTTACACCGTAACCATATCGGGTGATGTGGGCTCGAAGTGCAATACCATAATTTGCTCTGGACGCAACCCAACTGATTCATAGGTCCGTCCATCGCGATCGCTAAATTCAACTTCAAAGGCCGCTCCATTTGCCAAACGCTCAACAACTGTGCCAACCTGTCCACGCCACAAGTTGTACTCAGGAAGATCGACCGTCAAGGCTACAACATCGAGTAACTGAATTGCATTCGTTGTCACACTTATCACCTCCTAACACGACAGAGGAAAGCAGGTGGTTAATTTAGGAATATCTGAATTATGCTCGATAATCCAGCCACTCCGAAGGGTTGCACTCCTATTCTGCCATTCAAGCGTAAAATCGAGCGTGTACCGCTGCCCAAAGTCATCTCTCCGTCCCAGTCGGACATCATGGCTCTTGACAACTTCCAGCAAAATTTGACGTAATTCCTCAGCATTATCTGCTGTTATGCCCAGGATTGATGAAAACAGTCGAGCCTTATTTTTCCCATCATAGTGTTCTGGATTTAAGCAGTAATCCCGTAGTTTACGAATATCAACAACTGCATTTTCTGCATTCGGAAGGAGCATGGGAACGGTGAGACGGACAAGCAATCCTTAGCTTATCTGGAGTTTCCAGGATTTTGAAATTGCCCCGTCTATCCACTCAAAACCCTGTTAACAGAAATGTTCACGGTAGAATCGGCATTCCAGCCCCCATACCGGAGTTGACCTGCCACCATGAGCTTTTCTACTTTCCATTGGACATTCCTGAGTCATAGTCCCTGATTCAGGATCCTGGCTGTTTACCACAGGATTACGATCGCACTTCTGGCCTCAACGGCTGTTTCCTTTCCAGTATCGTGGCTAACAAACTGTTAAGCTGATGGCTGAACGCTGATAGCTGCTTACGATGGATCTCCTTCGCTCCTTACCGCTGGGCCTCTATTTGGAGCAACCAGTCACCTGGTTGCATCGACTTGACCCACGGGTAAAGCTGGCCTGGTTGATGACGTTTCTGGCCGCTCCCCTCCTGGCCAATGCCCTCTGGCGCATCCTGCTGGTGGGCCTGCTGATTCTGATCACACTCTCGGCGTTGATTCCCTTACGGGTCTGGCGACAACAGATGGGCTGGCTCCTAGGCCTCAGTTTGATGGTGTTTTGCCTGACCGCTGTGTTGCCGGATGGCCTGAAAGCCCAGCATCAGCCCCGACTGCCTGCAGATGAGTTGGCCCTCAGCCAGCAACCCAATACCTTACCAGCGCCGCCGCCGCCCAAACCCTGGTACAATCCCCTTGCTCAACCAACTCAGTCACCAGTTGCTACCAAGGGAACCGCAGAAACGCCTGCCCTGCCGCAGCCAACCGATTATCGCTACATCCTGTTTCAGCAGGGGCCAATTACCGTTACCCGGCGATCGCTAGATCTGGCAATTCGGGTCAGTACCCTGTTGTTTACCCTGATTTACAGCACCAATCTGTTTTTGCTCACCACCGCTCCAGAGGAGATCACCGCCGCGATCGAAAACTGGATGGAACCATTGCGTCGATTCAACTTGCCCGTCACCGAAATTGCCCTCACCCTCACCCTGGCCCTACGGTTTATCCCGATGGTGCTGGAAGAGTTTCAAAACCTGGTGCGATCGGTCTATACCCGCGCCATCAACTGGAAAAAACTGGGAATTCGGCGCACCATTCAAGTCTGGCTGATGGTGGCCGAACGGTTATTGGAAAACTTGTTGTTACGGGCGGAACAGATTGCCAGCGCTATGTCTGTGCGAGGATTTACCAGTCCTAACCAGCACCGGGTGGAATGGTATCAGTTTCGCCTGAGACGGTTAGACGGGCTGGCCATTGGCGTGCTGGGGCTGCTCTGGGCCGCCCGGTTTGTCTGGGGATGGGATAGTTGATTGCTCGTCAGGCTGATCCCAGAACGGCAATACAGTCAATTTCCACCAGCACATCCTTGGGCAGTCGCGCCACTTCTACACAGGCGCGAGCCGGTGCAGAGTCCTCTGCAAAGTACTTGGCGTAGACGGCGTTCATAGCACTGAAGTCATTCATGTCTTTCAAAAAGACAGTGGTTTTGACCACATCTTTGCAAGTCGCGCCCGATGCCGCCAGGATCGCATTCAGATTGGCCAGCACCTGCTCGGTCTGCTGAGCCACATCATTTCCCCCCACGATCGCACCCGTTTGTGGATCCAGAGCGATTTGTCCCGCCACAAAGACCATCGGACCGGCAGCCGCGATCGCCTGGTTGTAAGGTCCGACTGGAGCCGGAGCAAGCGTCGTTCGAATAATTTCGCGTGTCATTATGTTGAACCAAAAGAAATCATGACGCCCCATTGGACAATTGGGGCCGTAGACCATAATACCGATAGCGCAAGTAATCCCGCAGGATCTGGCCATGGTCAAAGCAAAGATTGGCTGGAAAATTCCAGGGATCAAACACCGCCAGGTGTTTAGCATCATCTCCGGCCTGGGGATCGCCCGTTGCCGTTGCCAGAAACAGAATACTGATGGTGTGTTGGCGGGGATCGCGCTGCGGATCGGAGTAAACATGAAACAAGTCCACCAGTTCAACCGTTAAACCAATTTCCTCCTGCGCTTCCCGCACGGCTGCAGTTTCCACCGTTTCGCCATAGTCCACAAACCCACCGGGGATGGCCCAACCATAGGGAGGATTCAAGCGCTCAATCAGCACAATGGGCCGATGGGGTCGATCAATCAGTTCAACAATGATGTCAACTGTGGGTGACGGGGTGGAATATTTCACAGAACCGTAATCCGCAACAATCATTCAGGTCAGGTATTGATTCTACATAGTTCGTAGCCTGCCTGTCAGTCCCAAAGCCAAATGACCGTGATAGAGTCAGAACGATTACGATGCACGTTCCCACGACGCTATGACCGATTTATCTGGAGTCCGGCCTTCCATTTTTGGCCGCCGTGTGAGTGGAATCTTGCTCCATCCAACCTCTCTGCCGGGGCCTTTTGGAATTGGCGATTTGGGTCCAGAAGCCTACCGATTCATCGATTTTTTGGCAGCTACGGGCCAACAGATCTGGCAGGTTCTGCCCCTTGGCCCCACTGGCTTTGGCAACTCCCCCTACATGTGCTACTCGGCGATGGCCGGCAATCCCTTGCTCATCAGCCCAGAATTGCTGCGGGATAACGGCTTGTTGCAGCAGGAAGAACTGGACGAAGCGCCCAAATTTGATCCGGATCGGGTGGAATTTGATCGCGTCGTTGAAACCAAAACAGCCCTGTTGCGAACTGCCAGTCGCCGCTTTGTTGATGCTGGGACAGAGCAGCAGGAAGCCTTTGAAACCTTCTGCTACCAAAAATCCTATTGGTTGGAGGACTATGCTCTGTTCATGGCCCTGAAAGCGGATAATCAGGGCCAGAGTTGGAATCAGTGGGAAACCGCCATTGCCCAGCGAGTCGGCGATGCCCTGCAAAAGGCCAAACTGCGCCTTTCAGGTGAGATTTATTTTCACAAATACACCCAGTTTGAGTTTTTCCGCCAGTGGTCGGCTCTAAAGCACTATGCTAACCAACGGCAGATTGCCATTATTGGCGATATCCCCATTTACGTGGCCCACGATAGCGCCGATGTCTGGGCCCGACCGGAAAATTTTGTGCTGGATGTGCGCACTGGCGAACCCTCGATGATGGCGGGGGTGCCGCCGGATTACTTCAGTGCTACTGGCCAACTCTGGGGCAACCCGGTCTATAACTGGGGTCAATTGAAGCGATCGCAGTTTGCCTGGTGGATCGAACGATTCCGGGCCCTGCTTGACTATGTAGACGTGATCCGGATCGACCACTTTCGGGGCTTCGAGTCGTTTTGGGCCGTTCCCAAAGGCGAAACAACCGCCATGAAGGGCAAGTGGGTTAAAGCGCTGGGAGCAGACTTCTTTGAAACCCTGCGGCAAGAACTGGGAGAATTGCCTGTCCTGGCGGAGGATCTGGGCGTAATTACGCCAGAAGTCGAGGCCCTGCGCGATCGCTTCGCCTTTCCTGGCATGAAGGTATTACACTTTGCGTTTGGCTCCGATCCAGCCAATCCCTTCCTGCCCTTTAATTACCAGCATAATTGTGTGGTCTACACCGGCACCCACGACAATGACACCACCGTCGGCTGGTTCAAGACAATGAATGATTACGAACGCACCAACTTCCTCAACTATGCGGGTCCGGTCACAGAAGAAACCGTCAGTTGGGCTTTAATTCGATTGGCGATGAGTTCCGTTGCCAACATTGCCATCCTGCCCCTACAGGATGTGTTGGGCCTGGATACCGAGGCTCGTATGAACCGCCCCAGCATCGCAGAAGGCAACTGG
This sequence comes from uncultured bacterium, assembly GCA_964494755.1. Classification (GTDB taxonomy): domain Bacteria; phylum Cyanobacteriota; class Cyanobacteriia; order Leptolyngbyales; family Leptolyngbyaceae; genus CAZBTL01. The sequence goes on from CAZBTL010000269.1 coordinate 4,537, forward strand.
GACTGGCGTTATCGATCTGAGGCTCTGACTGAGGCGACTCAGCACCAACTGGCCACCTTGACCTGGCTGTTTGGCAGAAAACCACCAGAAAACCACACTTCCTACTCCTAACTCCCTGCCTTCCCTGGCAGAACCATGCACTCCAATTGGCTGCCGTGGCTGGAACGGCAGCCAATTGGATGTGGGTAGTTTTTTGTGTTCACGTTATCTGTAACCAGTCTTCATCTCAGACCTGTTGCAGCGGCCAGCGACAGAACATGACTCACACGATTCCACTATGCTTCCTTCGCAAAGCCGCCGATGCCCAGAACACCTCAATTTGAATCAGCAACTTGCAATGCACACTTCAGGAATTCCTCTGGGCTAGAGTTGACAAGCGGGGTCATCGGTCGAACACTCCCTAAAATTTGCAACGGCAACCCATTGTTTGCTTCTAACAAAAGCGTTTCTTGCAAACGCAACCAGCACCAAGTTCCATCTACATGTTTCATCCGATATTCTGTGGTGATTACTTCGCCATAGACCAGTGTCGTACACCGTAGATAATGGGATGCAATCGGCTCTAAGTCATCTGGATGAATCAGACTGGCCAGCCCAAATGGCCCCATGGACTGAATTGCGTCACCTGAATAACCCAACATTGCTGCAACCGAGCCACTGGAACCGAGGGTGCGTTGTTCAACTAGGTCATAGATGTAAAAGCTACTGGGAACAACATTCTTTGACTGGTTTTGAAGTTGCTTCAGAACTTCGATGATGCGTTCAGCACAGACAATAGAAGCCTTAACAAAAGCAGTTTTCTGATGAGTTTTCGTCACCATTACTCCTCGCAGGGGTGCCCTATCCAACTCCAGTAGATTAAATTGCAGATTAACCTTGGCTCGGCTGATTACATCAACTTGCCCTTAAACCCTTCCTGCTTGGCAGAGGAGCCAGGATGGGATAGCATCCTCTGCCAAGCAGGGTAGGGCTAGGTGAAGAGCCTTGGAGAGTTTGGCCTGGCGCCCTAGGGGGCTAAGGCATGACAGCCATCCAACTCCATGTAATATTTTTAGAGAACAGTTGTAAGGAAACTGTGAGGGACAAAAAGTATA
>CAZBTL010000270.1:0-5625 GCA_964494755.1 uncultured bacterium
GGAGGTGCCGCAGGCGGTGGGGTAAGTTCTATGCAGCATCAGATTGAATTGGTATTAGGCTGCTAGCGGGATCGACTGAGGTTGTTAAGGTTTCAGGATGGTGCGGAGTTGCTGGATGCCCTGAAAAATCAGGTGAGGGGCTAGCTGGATGGTCTGCCCAAGGAGTGGGTCAAGGGTCTGGAGCAAACGATGCAAGCGATCGCCATCTCCGCCGGTTAACAAGATGGGCCTGGCGGGAAACTGATGCTGCCAGGTGGTGACAAAGTCTCGGATGCCTGCCAGCACGGTATAGAGGATGCCGCTGGCGATTGCGTCGGGGGTGTTGTGGGCCCAACGGGGCGGCAGTTCTGTGTCATAGGCTGACAGATCCAGGATTGGCAGGGCGGCGGTTCCCTGGCCCAGAGCCTGTACCTGAAGCTGCAATCCAGGCAAAATGGCTCCGCCGAGCAACTGATGATCGGCCCCTGCGGCTGTGAAGGTCAGTCCAGTCCCTGCGTCAATCACCAGTACCGGACCGCCATAGGTTGCGATCGCTCCCCACAGCGCAACAGCTCGATCAAGCCCCAAAGTGGGATAGAGATTCCGTAAGGGTATCTGATCCAGGCTGATCCAGTGAGTATTGGGCCAGTTCTGCCAGGGGAGATTTTGCTGCGGTACAACCGAAACAATCCACAGTTCTGGATGGTCTGCTAGTTGTTCCTGTAAGACAGGCGGCAGTTCTGCCATGCTGTCTGCCATCAGGTGGGGGACCTGCCAGAACTGCTGTAGCTGAACATTGGCAAATACTGCCCAGTGCAAGCGGGAATTGCCAATGGCCAAAGCTAACCAGCGTGTTTCCATGTCTTGTGAGTGACAGCCGCAAATTTGCCGCCAGGGTTTATTCCTACGAAATGGGAAGTCTGTTTGATGCTGGAGGGTCGTTCAGGGGAGATCTGGTCACCATCTGTTTGGCGAGTGGCGGGCCACTTTTGCTTGGCCTTAACCGAGTACTAAAACCGACCCAGCCAATACGCTGGTTTACGGAGCTGTCGCGCAATTTGTCCTGCATCAGCGGTTGAGGATTGGGCTCAGGACTGACGAGGGTTCGGCAGGGAAGCCGACTTTGGGCGGGTGCGACTCAGCGACCAATGGAGCATCATCCTGGTTGACTCTGAATTGCTTTTTCCCGGCCCAAAGTGGATTCTTACTTTTTCTTTTTCGATGCGGGTTCGGCTTCTGGGGCTGGAGCAACTTTTTCTTTAAACAACTTTCCAGCCGAAAAGGCAGGCACGGTTGTGGCGGCAATATGAATCGTTTCTCCAGTCGCGGGGTTTCTGCCCTCCCGCGCTTGCCGCTGGCGCTGCTCAAAGGTGCCAAAGCCAACCAATGTTACCTTATCACCGGACGAAACTGCCTCCATAATGGCATCCACAGTAGCGGTTAAGACCGTGTCTGCTTCCTTTTTCGTGACGGAGGCCTTGGCTGCGATCGCATCAACGAGTTCTTGCTTGTTCATAAATCACGATCCTTTCTGCAAGGAGTTAAGTTCGCCGTGATTATAGGCGAGGAATTCCCAAATGGAGCGATTTAAGTATTTCTAAATAATCTCTCAGTGATCTGGGGGCCAAGGGAAAGGAGCCATCTGGTTTCATTGGTGTTGCGGACAGATTGCTTTTTGGCAGATGACTGAGCCTGATTCTGATGGCGTTGCTGTTGCTTGTCTCAGCCAAAATGCTGTAAGAGGGTTAGTCGGCAGTGTTGTAAAATCTAGATGCTGTAATGATTTCAACCTTCCAATTGGTCTCTAATGGAAAATTGACCTGATGGTCTTTCAACCGGCCAAGCAATGGCCCTTTTGCGATCGCTGAAGACTGATTCCACAGGCTCATCGTAATCCAACGGGTCTTGTCTGCTAGAAAGAGGTTGTGCCTAAAGGCCATTCTTACTAAAGGGCCGCTCTCAATATTGAAATTTTCTGTTAGGGTAGTGCATTTTTTGGCTAAATGCATGAATATATTTCTATCTAGCGATTTACCCTAGATCTCTTTGTTCCATTTCTAAGTAAAGCAACATGTCTCATCGCCCGATTTATATGGACTGCCATGCCACAACCCCGGTAGATGAACGGGTTATGGCTGCCATGCTACCTTTTTTTACCGAGCAGTTTGGAAATCCAGCCAGTGTCGGGCATGAGTACGGCTGGGAGGCGCAGGCCGCAGTACAGCAATCGCGGGAAATTCTAGCCAAGGCGATCGCGGCTACTCCAGAGGAAATTGTCTTTACCAGTGGGGCATCGGAAGCGAATAACCTGGCGATCAAGGGAATTGCCGAAGCTTACGGGAACAAAGGTCGGCACTTGATTACGGTTGCGACAGAACATAACGCCATTCTGGATCCCTGCCGCTATTTGCAAACCCAGGGATTTGACGTAACCTATCTGCCGGTGGAAGCCGACGGGTTGATCGATCTGGGTGAATTGTTGATGGCGTTTCGCCCAGACACCATTCTGGTTTCGGTGATGACGGCCAACAATGAAACGGGTGTGTTGCAGCCGATCTCTGAAATTGGCGCCATCTGTCGAGCCCACCATGTGTTGTTCCACACGGATGCCGCTCAGGCGATTGGTAAGGTGCCGCTGAATGTGGACGCGATGAATGTCGATTTAATGTCATTGACTGCCCATAAAATTTACGGGCCCAAGGGCATTGGTGCGCTGTATGTGCGGCGATCCAATCCGATGGTTCAATTAGCGCCCCAAATGCATGGCGGCGGGCAGGAGCGGGGCATGAGATCGGGCACCCTCTATACGCCTCAGATTGTTGGGTTTGCCAAGTCTGTAGAGTTGGGCTTGGCGGAGATGGACGCTGAGACGCAACGTTTGGTGCAACTGCGCGATCGCCTCTGGCAGCGTTTGCAACCTCTGGGAAGCATTTATCTGAATGGCCATGCCAGCCGCCGCTTACCCGGTAATCTCAATATCAGCATTGCTGGGGTAGACGGTCAGGCCTTACGGAAAGCCTTGCAACCGACGGTGGCGGTGTCTTCGGGTTCGGCCTGTTCCTCTGCCAAGAGCACCCCTTCCTATGTCCTCAAAGCCTTAGGGCGATCGGACGAACTGGCCTTTGCCTCAATTCGCTTTGGCATCGGACGATTCAACACGGAAGCTGAAGTGGATCGGGTGGCAGAGGCAACCATAGAAGCCATCACAACGTTGCGCCAGGCGACCAGAGCGCCATCCCATGCGGCGTAAGTGGTTTGTTTCCAAGATAGACCAATCATTTCTCCTGACTCAGGAGACCCTAGCCAGTCGTTTGGTCGGCTGGCTATTCGTCTGTCAGGCCTGTTTTTGGGGCGAAGCCTCATTTGGGTTCTTACGAGAGGTGCAAGATCACAGCCAACTTAGTCTGGTTCCAGGAAATCGCTACACTAAGGTTTGACGTTCTGAGCAGGTAGCCATGGAGTCGGTCGAACAACTCTCCCTGGAACAGGTGGGTGTAACTTCAGCTCAAACCCCATTGGATGTACAGCAGCGGCTTCAGGAACTGCGACAACTCCTGCAGAGAGCCAGCTATGCCTACTACGTCCTGGATACTCCTTTTATGGAGGACTCGGTTTATGACCAGCTTTACCGGGAGTTGCAAGACCTGGAGCAACAGTACCCGCAACTGGTGACGTTAGATAGTCCGACCCAAAGGGTGGGCGAACGACCGGCCGCTAGGTTTGTTTCGGTGCGTCATAACATTCCCCTTTACAGTTTGGAAAATGCCTTTGGCAACGAAGAACTGGTGAAATGGCAGGAACGCTGGCAACGGGTTGCTCCTGAGAAGGGACAATTCGATTATGTTTGCGAACTAAAAATTGACGGCAATGCCCTGGCCCTAACCTATGAAAATGGCATTCTAGTGCGGGGAGCGACTCGCGGCGATGGGGTAGAAGGGGAGGATATCACGCAGAATGTGAAAACGATTCGTTCCATTCCCCTGCGTTTGCAACTGGACAACCCACCATCGATTGTGGAAGTTCGGGGGGAAGCGTTTTTGCCATTGGACTCCTTTGAGCAAATCAACCGGGAGCGGGAGCAAGCCGGAGAGCCCCTGTTTGCTAATCCCCGCAATGCGGCGGCTGGAACCTTACGCCAACTGGATTCTCGTATTGTGGCCCGCCGCCGGTTGGATTTCTTTGCCTACACGCTGCATCTTCCTGATGATGGGGGAACAGGAACAGAGACTGTGTCTCCTACCAGTGCTCCGGTGCGGTTACCGCAGACCCAGTGGGAGTGTCTGGAACTTCTGCAACAAATGGGGTTTCGGGTCAATCCGGAGCGGGCTCTCTGTCCGACGCTAGCGGATGTGCTAGCCTACTGCGATCGCTGGTCAACAGCCCGTACACAATTGCCCTATATGACCGATGGCGTGGTGGTGAAACTCAACTCCTTGGCGCTGCAGGAACAGTTGGGCTTTACCCAAAAATTTCCCCGCTGGGCTGTGGCGCTAAAATATCCGGCGGAAGAAGCCCCCACTATTGTCGAACGTATTGTGGTGCAAGTGGGGCGGACGGGTGCAGTGACGCCAGTAGCGGAAATGAAGCCAGTGCAGTTGGCTGGAACTACGGTTTCACGGGCCACCCTACACAATGGTGATCGCATCAGTGAGTTAGATATCCGGGTGGGGGACACCGTGATTGTGCGTAAGGCAGGGGAAATTATTCCGGAGGTGGTGCGGGTGTTGTATGAACTGCGTCCGGCCGGAACCGAACCTTACCAGATGCCGACCCGGTGTCCGGAGTGTGGTCAACTTCTGGTCAAGCCGCAGGATGAAGCGGTTACCCGTTGCATTAATGCTTCCTGTCCGGCAATTGTGCGAGGATCCCTGATTCACTGGGCTTCCCGCAATGCCATGGATATCAACGGATTAGGGGAAAAACTGGTATTGCAGTTTGTTGATACGGGTCTGGTGCGATCGGTCGCCGACCTGTATGACCTGACCGAAACCCAACTGGTGGAACTGGAACGGATGGGCAAAAAGTCTGCTGAAAAACTGGTGGCAGCGATCGCGGCTTCCAAACAGCAACCCTGGGCCCGTGTCCTGTATGGGCTGGGAATCCGCCATGTTGGCAGCGTCAATGCCCAAACGTTGACAGAACGGTTTACGGATGTGGATCTGCTGGCTAAGGCTGAGGCTGAGGACATTGCTTCGGTTTATGGGATTGGGGCTGAAATTGCCCAATCGGTCTATCAATGGTTTCGCAACCCGGCCAACCAGGACTTGATCCAGCGATTGAAAGCGGCTGGCATTCAGTTTCAGGCTTATCCTGCCACAGCGGAGGACTCCCGACCTACCCCTCTGGCTGGCCAAACATTTGTGATCACGGGTACCCTACCCACGCTCAAACGAGAGGAGGCGAAAGCCCTGATTCAAAAGGCTGGCGGCAAGGTTACCGAGTCTGTTAGTAAGAAAACCAACTATGTGGTTGTTGGTACCGATGCCGGTTCCAAACTGGAAAAAGCGCAGGCTCTGGGCATTCCCATCCTATCGGAGGCTGACCTGCTCCAATTGCTTCCCTGAAGCAAATTCCTTTCTCAGAGGGCTTTTCTGACCAATAAATCGGGGAGCGTGAGGGGTGCGACGCAAGCCCCTACCCTTTAGA
>CAZBTL010000271.1:0-5624 GCA_964494755.1 uncultured bacterium
GGTCAGGATACCTTGATTGGGGTCGATCCACTAGCTAAAAATCCCGGAGACGGTGAGAAAGATAGCCTGACTGGCGGTCAAGATGGCGATATTTTTGCTTTAGGCGATGCCAAGAATGTCTATTACACCGCCAGCGGAAAATGCGATTATGCCCGGATCACCGATTTCCAAATTGGTGAGGACCAAATCCAGTTGCATGGCGAGGCATCAGACTACATTCTGGCACCGTATCGACTGGGTTGCAGCTATGCAACTGGAATCTATCTGAAGGGATCTGACAATGGCTGTGGCTATGGAAGCAGGGAGTTGATCGGTGTGGTGCAAAATATTTGCCCTAATCAACTGAGCTTGAGTGATCCGAGTCAGTTTATCTATGCCGGTGGGCAGCCAGCTTGACGGTCAGCCGCTTCCTCCGCTAAAAATCAGGATACAAAGGCCAAAGGGCAGTCGCATTTATTTTCTTTGAGGATGGACTGTCGGCTCTAGTCCTGAAACCAGAAAGTGTCCAGCGATCGCTCTGTTCTATCTAAAGGGCGATCGTTCTCTTGCGGGTGCGATCGCTGCTTGTTTGTACCATTATTTTTTGCGGACAACGTTCCATCGGCGGTTGTGAGCTTCGGGATCGGTTATCGCATGGGAACTTGTTGCCGCCCTTAGATCCCCGACTGGTTGGGTTTATCCAGACGGCTGAACCACCTGGCAGAAAAGTCGGGGATCTGGCATGATTTAAGCCCCCTTGATCTAAGCCCCCTAAGCAGAGGTGCGTTCTTCTGCTTGGGGATAAATCAGGATTTTGTAGGTCTCTGGACCGGGGGAGACAGCCCGTTCGACGGCGGCGGCCAGATCTTTCAGGGGATAGCGATCGCTAATCAGGGCGTCCACATCAATGCGCTGGTTGAAGACAATATCCGCGGCGAGGGACTGGACCCGATAGGAGGAACTGTAGCTGCCCATCAGGTCAATTTCCCGCCGATATAGGATATTGGGATTGATGGGAATTTCCACCTCATCGGGAAATTCGGCAAAAAACAGGATTTTGCCACCTTTGCGGGTACAGTCCAGAGCCTGAAAGAACGCTTTTTCGCTAGGAACTGCTAGCAAGCTGGTGTCCACTCCCATGCCCTGGGTCAGCGCCTGGACCTTGGCCGGCAGGTCTGCATCGCGGGCATCGAAGGCGGCATCCGCTCCTACTTTCATGGCTTTTTCAATGCGGGAGGGCAGCAGGTCGGTGGCGATCGCCCGGGCCCCAAAATATTTAACCAGCATGATAAACATCAGGCCAATCGGTCCGGCTCCTGTGATCAAGACAGTTTGACCGGGCTGCACTTGGGCTTTCTTGACCGCCTTCAGACAACAGTTGGTTGGCTCCACGAAACTGGCCTGCTCGAAGGTAATGTCATCTGGGATCCGCATCAGTCCGCCATGCCGGACAATATGGCCCGGAACTTTGACATAGTCGGCAAAGCCGCCACCACTGGGGGCAAATCCGGCGGTGGTGGTGATGTTTTTGTAGACATCACACATGGAAAAGTTTTCGTTCAGGCAATAGGCGCAGTGCATACAGGGGATGTGATGCAGGACGATGACCCGATCGCCCACTTGCCAGCCCTTGACCTCGGCACCCACCGCGGCGATCGTTCCGGCCGTCTCATGGCCAAAAATGCGGGGCGGTTCATATAGGGGATAGCGAATTTTCTTGATATCCGACTGACACAAGCCCACCACGCGCACCTGAACCAACACCTCATCAGAGGCAATCTCTGGGGTGGGCACCTCTTCGTAAGACAACTGGTTGACCCCACGAAATACCTGCGCTTTCATCAACAAATCCTCAAAGACCCTCCACAGCAGACTGTATCATTCGTTTAGGAGGATTGACACCAACCCTGCTGGGTTAAGTGAATTCTCCTGACTTTAGTTGGGGATCTGGCTGGACAGACCAGCGACCTATCCTTTAGGCTCAAGGCATCAATCCTTACCACTCCCTGCAATGTGGTTTTTGCCCAAGTTGAGAGGAAAGAAAAATACGGTTGTGCAGGCACCCGCTCCATCTCCGGCGGATCTGTCAGATGACCTCAATCCCCTGGTTACCTGGCGGGGAGTGCTGTTGGCCTCACCTTTAATGGCTGGGTTAGTGATTGCGTTGCGCCTGGCTGGTGGGTTGCAGTTGTTCGAGTGGGCTGCTCTGGATCAGATGTATCGCCTGCGTCCGGCGGAACCTGTCGATAACCGGATTGTGATTGTCGGAATTGATGAAACCGACATCCAGCAGTTAAAGCAATGGCCAATGAGCGACGCGGTGATGGCCAGGTTGCTGATCCAGATCAAGCAACAACAGCCCCGACTAATTGGACTAGATATTTACCGGGACTATGCGGTCGAACCGGGACACGCCCAGTTGCTGCAGGTGTTTAACACGACTCCCAACCTGGTTGGCATTGAAACGCTGGGGTTTGGTGGGCCGGGAACGGCGGTGGCAGGCCCACCCGCCCTTAAACAACGAGGTCAGACCGGCTTTAATAACGTTGTAGTGGATGCGGATGATAAACTGCGGCGCGGCTTACTGCGGGTGACGATGGAGGGGCAGCAACTGTATAGCTTTGGTATGCAGTTGGCTCTGATGTATCTAGAGCAGGAGGGCATCCAATTACAAATGACGGAGACGAACCCTCCGGCTATGAAACTGGGCCAGGCTGTGTTTCCCCGGTTTCGGCCAAATGATGGGGGATACGTTCGGGCCGATGCGGCTGGCTACCAGATTCTGCTGAACCTGCGGGGACCTGCTGCTACCTTTCGCACGATTCCCATGCGGCAGGTGTTAAATAACCAGGTGCCTGCAGACCTGTTCCGCGATCGCATTGTATTGATTGGGGCCACTGCGATTAGCCTGCGAGATTTCTTTTCCACCCCTTACAGTGGTCAGTTGTTCGGGTTCCGCCAGTTCAGCGACACGCCCAGTCAGACTCCCGGTGTAGAAATTCAGGCTAATGTGATCAGTCATCTGCTCAGTGCCGCCTTAGATGGGCGTAGCGGTCTACAAGTGTGGGGCGAACCCTGGGAATGGGCCTGGATTCTGCTCTGGTCCTGTGTGGGCGGGGTGCTGAGTTGGAGTCTGCGATCGCCCCGCTGGACCAGTGTCACCATTTTTCTAGCTAGTCTGGCTTTATTTGGCTTGTCATTGTTGGCCTTTTGGGCTGGTTGGTGGATTCCGTTCATCCCGGCTTTACTGGCAATGGTCAGTTCGGCGGTTGTCCTGATTGCTTATATCGCCAGTGTGGACCAGGAAGAGCGACAAACGGTGATGAGCCTGTTTGAACGTCATGTCACCCCCGACATTGCCGAAGCCATCTGGCGCGATCGCAAGCAATTCCTGCAACAGGGACGCTTGCCCGGTCGTCGCCTGACGGCCACAGTGCTGTTTACAGACTTAAAGAACTTTACCCTAATCACTGAGCATTCCGACCCGGAAATGGTGATGGCCTGGTTGAATGAGTATCTGGAAGCCATGGCCCAGATTGTCGTGGCCCATCATGGCGTGGTGGACAAATTCATTGGCGATTCGGTGATGGCTGTGTTTGGGGTGCCGATTCCCCGCACCACCCCAGAGGCGATCGCCGAAGATGCCCGTCAGGCAGTCCAGTCAGCCGTGGAAATGGCGGCTAAACTGGAAGACCTGAACCAGCAATGGCAACAACGGGGGCTGCCCACAGTCACCATGCGGGTGGGCATTGCCACAGGTACAGTGGTAACGGGTAGTCTGGGAGGCCTACAGAAGCTGGATTACACGACAATTGGCGATTGTGTCAATGTCGCCGCTCGGCTGGAAAGTTACGACAAAACTTTTGAGAAATGTCTGCGTACTGGTGTTTGCCGAATTTTGATCAATGAAGGAACCTACCAGTATGTGGCTAGTCATTTCCCTGCCCACCTGGTTGAAACCGAACAACTGCGAGGGCGAGAAGAGCAATCTCGGATCTACCAGGTGCTCCTGCCAGACAAGGTGGCTCCTACTCCAGCCAGTTTGGCGGAGGGAGAGGGTAGGGCCGACTCACAGTGAAGCATGCAGCCATGTTTGATCGGGGTGTAGGGGGTGGACTTAGTGATAAAGATCAGGGTATATACCGATCCAACGCACAGGTCATCAGGGTGAAATGTTCCAAACTAATCATTACGTGGTGTCACACCTGCGGTGATATGGGATGAGTACAGTAGTGGCGTCTTTTCGGAATCGATTGTCACGCCTGCGCTGTTCAAATAGTCAGTCAGGGCATGCTCAACGGACTGACACTTCCTGTTTCATTGCGTTTTTACGATTGATTGTTCTGGTCACTGCGTGAGAAATCTACCAACTGCTAGGTTCGTTTTCCAACCATCCCAGGAGCCATTTGAAGGGGGCGGGATATGCAACCGTTACATTCACTCAAAACGATTAGTTTAGCTGCGACGGCTACGCTGGGTTTGTTGTCCGTTTCGCTGTTATCTGAAATGATTCCATTTGCTAGCTCCTCAGCAGCAATTCGCGCCAGTGCAGCCGACTGGTCCATTGCCCAGCAATCTAACGACAGCTATCCGAGCAGAAGCCGGCCTTCCGGCGTCCGGGGCGGGGTACCGCAACCAAAGGTTTCCCCAAAACCAGCCCCGCCACGCTCACAGAAACCGGCCCAATCTGCAGAGAATGACTTTCCGGCTGGGAGTCGTCCTTCTGGCGTGCGGGGTGACTGTCCCACCGAGTTAGCCACCATTCAAACCCTGTTGTTCCAAAACCAACAGAATGGCCAGATTGTGTCGGGTAGGCCCACCTTTCTCTGGCATTTGTCAGCCGACTCGTTGGTGCCGGTCCGATTTACACTGGTGGATACTGTCACTGGCTCGACGTTGATCGATCGCACCTACGAAACCGCCCAGGCCAAAGCCGGGGTCATGCAGGCCCAACTTCCGGCCGATGCCTCGGAACTGGTTGTTGGTCGCAAATACCTCTGGTCGGTGGCGCTGGTCTGTAACCCCAACGATCGCTCGAAAAACCCAGTGGCCCAGGGACAGGCGCAGCGAGTCGCCGCCTCACCCGAGTTGACCCGACAACTGGCGGCCGCTAATTCCGCTGCCGCTAAGGCGCAGATCTATGCCCAACAGGGACTCTGGTATGATGCCCTGGCCACGATTTGGTTCGCTTCCTCCAGCAATCCCAAAGACCGCACCCTGCAGGAGCAACTACTGGCTGTCCTGACCCAGATGGGCCAGACGGGAGTGGCCAAATTGGAGAAACAGCGGTTATCCAGCCTGCCGCCAGCCATTTAACTGGCAGCTTTTCCCAGTTCTCAATTAATTCACAAAAATTCGGCCATCGAGTCCCCTGAATTGCCCTGTAAAAAAGGGACTTAGGGGGATCGTCACTCAAGACCACCAATAAATCACAAACCTGGTTGACGAACAAAACTCTTGCGGCCCTGATTCTGCCGTAACGATTGTCTTAAAAGTCAGGACGGACAGATGGGTTAATTTAGCGTAACCCATCGAAACCATTATTGGTGTTGGGTTTCGTGTTGCTCAACACAACCCTACATTAGATCTTTTGTCAGTCAATCAGGTGACAAACAGTAACAAACTGTCAAAGGGAGATTAGCTAG
>CAZBTL010000272.1:0-5554 GCA_964494755.1 uncultured bacterium
TCTTCCCCCATGCCACGTTTTCTCCACCTAGCCGACATTCACCTGGGTTTCGATCGCTACGACAGCAAAGAACGAACCCGAGATTTTTTCCTGGCTTTCCAGGATGTCCTGCAAAGGTACGCGATCGCTGAATCGGTTGATTTTGTCCTGATTGCTGGCGATCTGTTTGAGCACCGCAGCATCCAACCCCATATTCTGAACCAGGCCCAGTTGTGTCTTCAGGATTTGCGACAAGCCGGTATTCCGGTTTTGGCGATCGAAGGCAACCATGACAACCGGCCCTATGGCACCAAGACCAGTTGGCTGCGCTATCTGGCGGATTGGAACCTATTGATTCTCTTGGAACCGGGCAATCCCGCTGAGGGTGAACCCCTCTATCCAGCCTGGGATCCGGAGACCCGACGGGGTGGCTATCTGGATCTGGACTGTGGAGTGAGGATTCTGGGCTCCTACTGGTACGGCGCTTCTGCTCCACGGGCGATCGCAACACTAGCCGAGGCCATCCAACAACTGCCCGCCGGTCCAGCGCATACCGTCATGCTGTTTCACCATGGGCTAGAAGGGCAGATAGCCCGTTATCAGGGAGCCTTGCGTTATAACGATCTAGTCCCCCTCCAGGAAGCTGGGGTGGATTATCTGGCCCTCGGCCATATCCACAAAAATTACAGTGTGGAAGGATGGGTTTTTAACCCTGGTTCCCTGGAAGCCAACAGCATCGAGGAAAGTCGTTACGAGCGGGGGGCCTATCTGGTTGAGTTCACCCAAAGCGGCATCCAGGCCGAACTGAAGCAGGACTACTATCAACGGCCAGTCGTGCGCCTGCGTCTAGCCACCAAGGGACAGGAAACCCTGGAAGAGGTGGAATCCGCCGCTGAAGCAACCGTGCAACAGGCCATCCAGTCTGGTCAGTTAAATCCGGATAGTGCCCCCCTTGTCGAATTGCGGATTGAGGGGCAGGTTGGTTTTGATCGGCTGGACCTGGACACCCGCAAGTTGCAGCAACGACTGAAACACCTCAGTCAAGCTTTAATCTTTCTGCTCAAATACGATGTGGATATGGTTGCCTACGCCTCTCCGTTATCGGAGGAAGCTAGCCGATTACAAATCGAACGAGAGATCTTTACGGATTTATGTGTAGCGAATAGTACTTATAAGCAACGCGCCCAGGAACTCTCTCAAGGACTAATTGCGTTAAAGGATTTATACCTACAAGGGCAACCCGAAACGGAACTTTACAACTTTGTCCAGCAGTTGTTAAGCCCTGTATCCCATCCCGATTCCTAATCCATGAAGCTGGTCGCCACCTTAGTTTCTGTTAGTTTCGAAATGTAACTTATGTTCCAAATTAGAGCTAGGTAAAATGGCGGCTTCTCAGACTCGGCGCAGGTTTTAAATAAATCTTTGTTGAACTTCGAAAGCTTATGGCTGACTGATCCCTGATGTTTGCGCTATAGTGTCTAACGACGACGAATCAATAAAGCAAACTTCAAATTAGTTCAACTTTGTTGTTGAGATTGCAGTTTTTAAGTCTGCGATCGCTTAGATTTACTTAAGGATTGCTTGCCGACCTTCCGGTAAACCGCATCCTTGAGTTTGATTCAGTGGGTAGCCTAATTTGAGTCTTTTTCTGGTGCGCATGCGTTGTCCAGAAAGGGGGGTTCAAAGCGGAGGAACCAATTTTTTGGGGCTAATCTCAGAGCATTGAGAGAGACACCTTCCAGTCTTAGCCCGTCAGCTAACTCCGTCGGCTTTGGGAGGAGTACTCAAGACAGTCTGTACGGCGGTCGCTGGAGTCTCCTAACGGACGTTTAATCGCTCCCTTGCCATTGAGCGCACCGTTCCTGACCCACCTCTCGTTCACCCTATTCGTGAGAGGTTTGAACCGTGAACATTTTATCCATGCTAGCCCGGCTTGAAGGGGCTCTCGGCTGTTCCAATCTCACCCGTGAACTGGTTCTGTCGAAACCAAAAACTTCACACAAAGATCAGATCGCACCTGGCAATTCAGCCACTGTTAATTTGGTAGTTGGCTATAACGGCTCGCCCCGCAGTCAATCGGCCCTCGATCTGACCCTGTGGATTGCCCATCAAACCCGCTTAGCCACTGGCAAACCAGTCCATGTCCAAGTAGTGTATGTGATCAACCTGGATCGTGATTGCCAGATCAAGCGATCGCAGGTCTTTGCGTCCCCGGCTCAACCAGTGGCCTTCAACTCAGCCGTCTCTTCCAATTGGAGAAAGCTGGAACAGGCTTCGGTTCGTCGTCGTCAGAGCGAGGGCCCTGTGGCCCAGTTATCTGAACGGGCGGAGTCCAGTCGGGTGGCAGTTCAAGATTGTCAGATGGACCAGTTTGAACGGGCGGATCAGATTCTCTGGCAAGCCCGGACCTTGGCCGATGAATGGCGCGGTTCGCTGAAGACCCACCTGCGGTTTGGCAAGATTGCCAAAGAGTTACGCAGTGTCGTGACTGAGGAGTCTGCCTCCTTGCTGGTGTTGGGTTGCGAGTCTGCCGATCATGCGATCGTCGAGCAACTGCAGGCCAACCTACGCTGTCCAATTCTGGGAATTCCCGCAGCTCTGGCCCATTAAGCGCTTGCCGAAACGAGAAAGCCCTTGATGAATAGGGGCAGGTTGGAGTGGAGAGCAGCCAGTCCTGGCCGTAGCATCTTTAATACAAGCCTGTCCCTTTCTAAGGTTGTTCAATACCCAGAAAATCTCTGAAAGGACGTAAAGACAGTGGCACGTTCAGCCCTTCTCACAGATCTCGCTTCAATCGCGAAGGCTGACGTTAAGATGGAATTACAGCAATTTTGACCGCAAACAAGGATGAACTGTGCATTTTTGCCTGTTGAGTCTTTCTGATTTGAGTTCCTGAGTCTCCTTTGCCCCAGTGAAAACTGCTCGATTTGGTAGAGAGATAGCTTTACCTTCACCCTGACATGGTTTAATTGCTCTGTGTCAGTGTGAAGCTATCTAAGGCATCTCTATCCGTTGTAACCTGCTCAAGCTCTACACGTTAAGAAACGAACTGCCGATTTTCAGTGAGCTTAAATTTTATGGCTGATTTTGAAATGTTTATCCCAACGAGAATTCTCAGTTCCACTACAACGGGAGACTTGTTGGAAGGCATTGATCGCAGCCTGGCCAACGGCGCCAAAAAGATTTTAGTCAACTTACAGAATGTCCTGTTTATGGACAGTACGGGTTTGTCAGCCCTGGTCATTGCTTACAAGCGAGTCCGGGCTGCCAATGGTCGCTTCGCCCTCTGTAGCCTCAACGGTCAGGCCCGTATGTTGATTGAACAAACGGGTATGGAAAAATTATTTGAAATTTATGAAACCCCTGAGGAATTTGGTCATTCCTCTTCTGCTGGATCTGGATCCGCGTGATCCCTTCTCCAGCATCACTAAATGGTTCACCCATCGGTGAATCTTCGTCTGTAGAAATGTCCGAAGTTCCATGCCTCAAAAGCAACAGAAGCAAAAGTTTCCCCATTTATTGGGTTCAAAATGGACCGCTTGCCAAAAGATAGATGGCTGGCGACATTTTCAAGTGGTCAATCGAAAAAATGAAGGTCGCTGGGTCTTTGCTGAACTGGTTGCCGCTTGTGACCCGTCCGTTCGCTTCTGGTTGAATGCTCGTCTCCTGAAACAGCGATCGCTCTGGCAGGCTGGTTGGCAGTCCCTCCAGGAACAGGCTAGTAACCGTCCTGGGCCAGCATCGCCCTCAAGTTCAGGAGGGATAGCGTCTGCTGAATCGGGAGTTCTTTTCCACCCCTAAGTATCCCCGTTTCAGGCCAGATGAACCAAACTGAATGAATGCCACAATCCCGATCCGTTTCTTAGCTAACGGCTGCAGCAAACAACCATGGTGCATCATTTCCTGCGACCACTTTGGGCATTGGCGATCGCAGTCGGCCTGTTCCTGTTAGGCTGTCAGACAACAACCCACTCCCTACCCACACCAACCCCACCAGCAGAGAACCCTGTCACTACTAATTTCCGTAACCCCCCCTATCACCAGCCGGGAGATACGCCCGCAATCCTGAATTCCTCCTTCTTGACTGGTTCAGGCCAGCGCATCGTGGATGTAACGGCCCGGCTTTTGGCAAGTCGCACCAGTTTGAAGACGCCAGATTAATCAAGCCCCGATCGCAGTGTGACCGCCATCACCAACTGATCACAGGTGGATCACAAGAGCAACGTCTCGACATCACCTCCGGTCTCCTAAATTCGTTGCATACTCAAACCTATCGAGTTCTGCCAGGAGACTCCCATGTTGCCCCAATGGTCTGTTGAGCAAGTGGTAGATCGAATTTTGACCTCACGGATAATTACTCGGCTGGATCAGCAATTATTACTGTCCTATCCCAGCCTCAATGCGGCTCAAAAATCACAGATCGATCAGGTTTTTGATCGCCTGCGCAAAGGATTTCTCAAGGTAGTGGACTGATGAACTCTAACTGGCAACCAATTAAGTTTCTGCTGGAAATTATTACCCTGCAAATGGTGGTTTTGGGGCTGGGTCTTTCCCTCGGTCTCAGCATCTTTTAAGCTCTGGCCAATTCTGCAAGCGCTTTCAGCCTGACAAGTGGTTTACGGACATTCTTGGAAAAGAGCAGACCCACACACGGGCGAAGTATTGGGCCGTTAGCCTTTGAACGAACTGAAAAATCAGCACCCCAATGTTTCGCCGCCACACCCATCAATCTTTGCTGGCAATTTTTCTCCTAAAAATCTTCTAATACCAATTCTCTTTAATGATGAGCCTTATCTGACCCCTCCCAACCTCCCCTTGGTTCTAGCGTTAGCGGCGCGTAGCGCGGGAGGTGCCGTAGGCGGCGGGGTAAATTCTATGCAGCATCAGATTAAATCGGTATAAGCCTGAACACTGGAGGTGAAGCAGGCCCTTAAAGTCGCTGGTTCCACTCCCGATATAAGATGAACGATCGCTGGGTGAATCGCTACAATCCCTGCTGATTGAAAATGGCATAATGCCAATAGCAACCGGATGGTCAACCCACCCGCAAAACCGTACTGCCTGTCTTACAGGAAAGTGCAGCCTTTGCTCTCAAGGGATTGCACCACTCCGATTCATACCCTGCTTGAACCCCCCTAACCATGACGATCGCAATTACTCCCTTACCAGCGTTAATCACGGTCTTAACGCTGTTGGTTTACTTTGTGCTGACCGCAAATGTGGGCAGAGCCCGCATGAAGTATAAGGTGCAGCCCCCCCAAATGTCGGGAGATCCCAACTTTGAACGGGTTCTGCGGGTTCAGCAAAACATGCTAGAACAATTAGTGTTATTTCTACCGACCTTCTGGCTCTTCTGTCTATTCCTCAATCCTCTATGGGGATCCATGCTGGGTGGCATCTGGCTGATTGGACGGATCCTCTATGCCTGGGGCTATTACCAGGCCGCCGAGAAACGCTTCCTGGGGTTTGGCATTGCCACTTTGGCGACCCTGGCACTGATCCTGGGTGCCTTGGTGGGCATTGTTCAGGCTCTAATCCCAACCGCTGCGTAACGCCAATTGGGCAGGAAGGCTAG
>CAZBTL010000273.1:0-5455 GCA_964494755.1 uncultured bacterium
GCCGCCTGGACGGGGGTGAACGAAAAGACCCTGCAGCGCTTAGGGGATACTGACTACGAAAAGATTTACATCTACCCCAACTCCCACGCTGGCTATTATCCGGGGGCCAAAATGCTGGCCATCAAACTGATTTTCCGCAAGTCGGATGGCAAAATCCTGGGAGCCCAAGCCCTGGGACAGGATGGGGTGGACAAGCGGATCGACGCCTTTGCCATGGCGATTCAGTATGGCGGCACCGTTTATGACTTAGAAGAAACGGAGCTGACTTACGCACCCCAATTTGGCAGTGCCAAGTCGCCGGTTAACTTTGCGGGGATGGTAGCGGCCAATGTGCTGCGGGGCGATATGCCGGTGGCCCACTGGAACGCAATCAAGCACGGCTTCCTGCTGGATGTGCGCCACCCCGAAGAGCTAGCGGTGGAGAGTGTGCCTGGAGCAGTGAATATTCCCCTGGATCAGTTGCGCCGCCGTCTAAATGAACTGCCCCGCGATCGCGAAATCTTTGTCTTCTGCCGATCAGGCCAGCGGGCCTACTACGCCACCCGAATTCTGCTGCAAAACGGCTTCAGTGCTCGCAATATTTCCGGCGGCATGATGGCCCAATCGGTCTTCCAGCGGCAAGACACCGTGGCTGGCACGTTGTACTAAGGGAGGCTCAATCGCTCTTAAAGTCTAGCTGGCTGAGGGACATGTTTGATTGCAACAATTTCCAATAATTTCATTCACCTGGTATGTGTCTTTATGCATGAGCCCCTTCCAGCCCGACCAATCGAACCCCGCAGCCCCATTGCTCTGCTAATTCTCTTAGTACTAGACCTGGCATGGTTCCTGCCTGATCGGCTCAAGCTCGTGTCACATTGGGTTCTTAGCCTCCAGGTGATGGCGACTCTGACATCAATAGCTATTGACATCGCTAGTTGAGGAAGTATGACCATGCCAAAGGTTTTTGCCTCCACGATTTTGTTGACTTCCCTGATTACACTACCGTTGATTTCCACCCATCCCTCACGATTACCAACTTAGGCTTTTGAAGAGGAAACCGGGAGCTAAGATGCCTGGACTCTCCGGTTTGGCATGGTGTCTTGGCTACCCTCTTCTCCCACCAACGTCTGGTCTTCTAAGGTTATCCAAGACCTGAAGGGGGGTAATTTCCCGATCGTTACAGGTGAAAATCCGTAATGTTGTCCTTTTCTAACCGTAAGACTGGCTTCTTGACTTTGACACTCTCCCTGGCTGGACTCACCGCCTTCCATCCGATCGCGGCGATCGCAGAAATCGTCCGTTCTGTCAGCCCAGGCGGCCCTGGTGTCAGCCAAATGGGTGTTTCTACCAGTCCCGAAATCATACCCCTGGAGTCGGTATCGACGAGCGCCAGCGATTTAGTCCTTGAGGCACCGGCTTCACCCAATGCAACACCACCACCAACACCAATGCCAGCGCCAACGCCAACCAATGCGACATCCCCTTCATCTCAAAGCCTGGGACAGCGATCGCGCCTGACGGGGGATTGGGGTGGCTTTCGCTCCAACCTGGAAGCTGCTGGTGTCACCTTCGACTTAGAATTCACCCAGTTTTACCAGGGGTTAGTGTCCGGCACCGGACGCGAATTCTTCTTTGAAAAGGGGTCTGGGGTTCAAGTTGTTGATGACAATGGCGGTTATGGCGGACGGCTAGATGGCTTTATAGGATTGGATTTTGGCAAACTGGGCCTATGGAAAGGCGGTGGTTTGCAGACCCATCTGGAGTATCGCTTTGGTGCTCTGGCTGGGGATCTGGGCAATACCTTTTTTCCAACTAATTCGGCTTTTGAATTTCCCAGCGAAAGCCCAGACACCCTGGTAGCGACATCCCTCTATCTGACTCAGCAATTGGGCGATCGCGGCTCTCTGCTGCTAGGCAAAATCAATGCCCTGGATTTGCTGAAAAACGATCTCTTTTTTGGCGGCTGGGGCATCCACCGCTTCCAGAATGCCGTCTTTGCAGCCCCTCCCAGTGGTCTGGTGCCTCCAGTCTTCTATGGCGCGATCGCCAACGTCCGGCTTGATCCAGTCGCCTTGTCTTTCTGGGTCTATGACCCGGACGATCGCACCCAGGATTACTGGCCCACCGATCTGTTTGCCCATGGAGTCACCTTCTCCCTCACGACCAGTTACGCCACGAAAATCGCCGGACGACCGACCACCTTCTCTTTGACTGGTATCTACACGACCAAAACTGGCACCGACTTCAGTTCTGTATCTGAGGCTTATCGATCTCGCCTGCAACCATTAACCAAAACAGGCTCCTACAGCATTCAATTCCAGTTCTCTCACCTGCTCCATCAGAATCCAAGTAACCCCCGCCAGGGGTGGGGCTTATTTTTCAAGGGTGCGATTTCAGATGGCAATCCCAATTATGTGCAAAACTCGATTATTGCAGGCATTGGTGGTACTGGCCTATTTCCAGGGCGGGAACTGGATAGCTTTGGCATTGGCTACTACTACTACAACTTAAGTGATGCCCTGCAAGACTCTCTTAACGACATCTTCAGGCGAGTGAGCTTTGGTGATGAACAGGGGATCGAGGTGTATTACAGCATTGCTGTTACTCCCTGGTTCTACCTCACAGCCGATTTTCAATATATTCAGCCGCCCCGCAGTACCTTTGAAGATGCGTTCATTGCCGCGGTGCGAGCCAATATTCGGTTTTGAAAAATGCTTGCACATGGGCAGCTTGAATTCATGCGAGACTGAATCAGGATGGAGAACAGAACAATGAATGTGCTGGTACTTGATATTGGTGGGACAAATGTCAAATTTTTGACAACCGGGCAAGACGAACCTCGTCGATTTCCCTCCGGAAAAACGATGACCCCAGAAATAATGGTTGCTAGGGTGAAGGAAATGACTCGTGACTGGAACTATGATGTTGTTGCGATCGGGTATCCCGGTCTAGTGCTGAAGGGCAAGATCACCAAGGAACCCCGTAACCTGGCCGCTGGTTGGATTGGCTTTGACTTTGCCGCGGCCTTTGGCTGCCCGGTTAAACTAATCAATGATGCCGCAATGCAAGCACTGGGTAGCTATCAGTGTGGCACGATGCTGTTTTTGGGTCTGGGAACAGGACTCGGTTCCGCCATGGTGGTGGAAGGCGTGGTGGTACCCATGGAACTGGGCCACCTGACCTATCGGAAAGGTACCTTCGAGGATTACCTGGGCATCCGGGGCTTGAAGCGATTGGGAACGAAGAAGTGGCGAAACCATGTCGAGGAATGCATCAACCGCTTTATTTCTGCCCTGGAACTGGATGATGTAGTGATTGGCGGCGGCAATGCCAAGCGACTGAAACAGTTCCCCCCAGGCTGTCGAGAAGGGAGCAATGCCAATGCATTTCTGGGTGGGTTTCGGCTCTGGGAAGAAGCACATGCATCCCCCTCTGGCCTAAAAGCTGATGCTCAGTGACTGAGAAGCAGTTGAACAATCACCGGATAAGCCCTTTTGTCACTCTGGTTGATATGCCAGCAAGCAATAGGGATAACAGGCCGCATGCGATTCCCCACCAAAGTACATATCGGATCCCTTCCATTGCCGCTTTTTGGGTTTCTGATACAGTTATCTCACACCAATTCGCCCGACTCTCCAAAACGATGTTCCAATTGACGCCAACAGCCTGCCTCTCCAATCTGGTTGCCCCATGCCATCACTATCTACAACGCCTGGCGCTAGTGGGGGTGGGCTGTTTATCAGCCCTGTTTACAGCTCTTCCCGCCCCAGCCGCAGAAAGGATTTCCTTTATCTATGGTCCTTTTCAGGATTCGCTGTCGGTCCAGTCTTTGGAAGAGTTTGCCAAAACTGGCCAGGTGAATCCCGACCTGGCTTTTTATTTCAAATTGGCCAAGGCCAGCGAAGCAACCAAAGCTAAGTTCCGGCAGGCACTCGTCAAGCGGCCGGAAATCGATCCCATCCTGCCATCTCGCTTCTTCTACAGCGACATTGGCGAAGATATCTTGAAGCGCATGGGCCGATTTATTGCCATGCCCCGTGGACTGAATGGCAAGTATGCCCTGCGATCGGCCTTGATTCTGTCTGCCCTGGATCCGGATGGATTAACGTTGCTGAACGTTTTGCGCAAGTACCCCACCGATGTGTGGATCGATGTCAAGAATGTCCTGATCTTAACCAAAACAATTGATCGGGTGGTCCAGGCAACCCAATACTTTACCGACGAGGTGCAGCAAGCGGCTGCGAAAGAGTCTGCTAACAGCGCTCCGGTTGACTTCTCCCAACTGCCGGATCTACGCCAACCGGGTCCCTACGGGGTGGCGGCAAAGCAGCGCTGGCAATTAACCGATGCCAGCCGCAACCGTTCCTTCTATGTGGATGTGTACCGACCGCAACGCTGGCGCGCAGGCAAAACACCCGTGTTAGTCATATCCCACGGGCTGAGTTCCCGACCGGAAGATTTTGCCGAAAGAGCCAAGCATCTAGCTTCCTATGGTTATGTGGTGGCCCTGCCCCAGCACCCTGGCAGCGACCATGAACAGGCCCAAAAGCTCAAGCTGGGATTGTCGCAACAGGTGTTTCTGACCAGTGAGTTCATTGATCGACCGCGCGATATCAGTTACGTCATTGATGAATTAGAACGGCGGAATGCATCAGAGTTTGCTGGCCAACTCAATTTGCAATCGGTTGGGGTGGCGGGCCATTCCTTTGGCGGCTATACGGCCCTGGCGGTGGCAGGCGCGACAATCGATTTTGACTTCTTACAGCAAGAGTGCAATCGTCTGGCCTATCCCAATACCTCCCTGTTGCTGGAGTGTCAGGCTCTCAGCTTGCCCCGTCAGGCCTACAATTTCCGCGATCCACGGGTAACGACAGTGTTTGCGGCCAACCCGGTGAACTACAGCATTTTTGGCCCTAAGGGACTGGCCCAAATCCAAATTCCGGTCATGATCGCGTCTGGCAGCTATGATCCAGCAGCTCCGGCAGTGTTTGAGCAGGCTCGTTCCTTTCCAGCATTAACTACCCCCATCAAGTATCTGGTTTTGGCTGAAGGGCAAGCGCATGTTGATTTGTCTCAGTTAGATGCGGGGGTGACTCAAACGATTGATTCAGTGCCGGGGTTGACGCTTCCATCGCCTGACCTGATTCATGAGTATGCTAATGCGTTGATATTGCCTTTTTTTGAAGTGCAGTTGGTGGGTAATGCTGACTACCGACCCTATTTGCAGTCGTCCTATGCTGACTATCTGAGCCGAGATCAAAAATTCAAAGTGTTTCTGATTTCAGCCGCTTCCGATCCGGCACTGAAGCAGGCGATCGCAGATTGGCAGGCCAAACATCCGCCCATTGAGTAGCCTCCTGGTGGGTTGGTTCAGTCGCTCATCGTCCGAGTTACAGCCCGTCCCAGGGTTTGGAAGCAAATAGATTCAGGCCCAATTGTTGAGACAGGAAGCAAGCAACCAGTTGCCCTTTCA
>CAZBTL010000274.1:0-5404 GCA_964494755.1 uncultured bacterium
AGTGCTCTCATTATGACACCCTGTTAGATGTCACGGTTTCAAGGCCAGTTGGGCGCTCTGATTGGTTCAGCCGAGCCTCAATCAAGACCAATAGAGTTGTTTGATCTGGCCCTAGGCTCAGTGTCTGCCGCAGTGCCATGCTCATCCTTGAGCAAGTGCTTGATACTGTCAGCCCCCTACAGCGCATCTGAATTCAGCGGTTAGGATCGGAGGTGGAGGGACGAGTCAGAGAAAGCCCTTCGAGGGTGGTTCTGTATGCCGAAAGCCAAACCAGTGGATGATGCCAACCGGGTCAATCAGCGATCGCTGAAAACGCTGTTGCGGGCGATTCAGTTGTCCCAGGGACAGTTTTCGCTGATTTTGGTGCGGTGCAACTACACCAGCCTGCGCGATCGCATGGTGCAGCAGGCCATCGAGGAAAGTGCTGTTCCGATCCAGGTTTTCACCCTGCCGGACACCGCCAGAACCCTCTACACCGCCCTGCACGACGCCTTCCAAGAGAGCGCTGATACTGCGGCAAGTTCCTCGATCTCCTCCCCTTTTGCCACTCCCCCAGCCACCTTCCTCCTGGGGTTGGAATCGGTTCAGGACCTGGAACAACTGCTGACTTCAACCAACCAGGTGCGGGAAGAATTTCGCAAGCACTGTCCCTTTCCCCTAGTGTTGTGGGTCAACGACCGGGTATTGCAGCAAATGACCCAACTGGCCCCAGACTTCAAAGCCTGGGCCGCTACGTCCATCCGGTTTGAGATGGCCATCCCGGACCTGATCACCTCCCTGCGCGACCATGCCGATCGCTTGTTTGCCAGCATTCTGGACCTGGGGGATGAGCGGTTTCTGTCCAACACCGTCCTGGCTGTGGAACACAACACCCTGCGCCGAACCGAACTGGAATTTGCCCTGAATGACATTCGCAATAGCGGCCACAACTTAACGGGTGATTTGCAAGCCAGTCTGGACTTTCTGTTAGGCCGGGATGCCCATGCCCGCAGCGAACTGGAAACCGCCCGGGACGCTTACGAACGCAGCCTGCAATTTTGGCAATCGCAATGTGGCCAGATCCAGGCCGAATTTCAGGCTGGCAACCTCGCCTTTAGCTTGCACCCCTCCTGTCTGGAACGGGCTGCCTGTGTACTGTTCCACTTGGGTTTGCTGTGGCGAGCCTGGGCTGTGTTGCAGCGAGTCACCTACGATCACTCCCTGCGGCAAGCCCGACAGTATTTTCAAGCCAGTCTGGAGCTGTTTACGCAGGCAAATCGTCAGGACTTAGTGGCCAAGTTCATCATTGCCCTGGCCGAAGTGTATCAAAAGCTAGAACAGTGGCAGGATTTGGAGCAGTTGGCCCAAAAAGCCTTGGTGCTGCATCAGTTGTTTCATGACCCGGTGCGGCAAGCCCGCGACCACGGCTTTCTGGCAGAAGTGGCGCTAGCCCGGTCTGATTGGACGGAGGCCGTGCGACAGGTGGAAATGGCCCAGACAATTTTACAAACCGCAGAAACCGAACTCCAGGCATTGTCCCAGCCTCTAGCCAGTCCTCAGGAAGAGGCGCTGGAATTGGCCCAGCGCTATCATCAGGGGTTGTATCTGTTTTTATTGGCCCGCGCCGAAGCGTCGCTGGGTCAGATTGATGCCGCCATTACCCATCTGGAAACAGCTCTGCATGAAACGTTTCCCAAGGATGACCCCTTTCTGTATATCCAGATGCTGGGCCAACTGAGAGAGCTACTGTTCCAGAAAGGGCGCTATTTGGACGCCTTTCACACCAAGCAACTGCAGCGATCGCTGGAGTATCAGTATGGCCTGCGGGCCTTTGTCGGGGCTTTGCGGTTGCGGCCCCAGCAGCATCTCCTCAGTCCGGCCAAGGGTGGTCTGTCTCCCCAGGAAACTGTGGCCCAGGAAATTGCTGCCTCCGGGCGGGCGGAAGATGTGCAAACCCTGTGGCAACGGCTGGGTCGGACTGACCTGAAACTGACGGTGATCCACGGACCGTCGGGAGTCGGCAAGAGTTCCATCCTGTTTGCTGGTTTGCTGCCACTGCTACAAAGCCACCCAATTGACAGTCGGCTGGCTCACCTGGTTGTGATTGACACCTATACCAACTGGCAAAGTCAGGTTGAAAAGAGTCTGGCGATGCCATCCAAGGATGCTGCCACAGCCACCCTGGAGGCGCCGTTGGGCAATGGCAATGGCTCCCGTTGGAGCGATGATAGCGTTTTCCCGGTGGAACCACTGTCTTTCCAGATGGTTGCGACCAGGGATATGCCGCCAGCCAGCCCGGAAATTTCCCCACCGCAGTTGATCGCTCGCCTACGGGCGATCGCCCAGACCCAAATGCCGATTCTGATTTTTGACCAGTTCGAGGAATTTTTCTTTGTCCATGACACAGTGAGCCAGCGGCGATCGTTCTATGAATTCCTGCGGGACAGCCTCTACACCGACTATGTCAAAGTCATCCTGCTGCTCAGGGAAGACTATCTACATTATTTGCTGGAATTCCAACGATTTGCCAGCCAGTGGCGACCCCAGCCTGACTGGATTGAACTGGACAGTATCCGGGATATTCTCGGCAAAGATGTGCGCTACTCCCTGGAGGACTTTTCCCCCGATCGGGCCAGGGAAGTGATCCGACATCTGACGGCGCAGGCGCAGTTTTACCTGGAAGAAGCCCTGATTGACGAACTGGTGACCGATCTGGCGGATGAACTAGGCCAGGTGCGTCCGATTGAACTGCAGATCGTGGGGGCAGAGTTGCAAACCGAAGGCATTCACACTCTGGCGGACTATCGACGCAAAGGACCGAAGCAAAAGCTGGTGCAAAAGTCCCTGGAGACAGTAGTGCGGGACTGTGGCCCCGAGAATGAGGCGGCAGCCCGCAGTGTGCTGTTTCTACTGACCCATGAAAATGGCGCCCGACCCCTGAAAACCCGGTCGGAATTGGAAGCCGACTTAATAGCGCTCAACCTGGAGGCGGAAATTCCCCGGCTGGACCTGGTCCTGGAAGTCCTGGTCGGTGCTGGTCTGGTGTTTCTGTTGCCGGATACGCCCAGCGATCGCTACCAGTTGGTGCATGATTACCTGGTCAGCTTTATCCGCCAACAACAGTCGTCTGAGTTGACCCGCCTGCAGGTAGAGTTAGAGCAGGAGCGATCGCTGCGACGCTTGACCGAAACCGAACTGCGACAAACGGTGATTCGGCTAGAAGCCTCCCTCGAAAACCAGGAATTTCTCACCGACAGCTTGTCCGCCGAAGCCCTACTGAATTCCCATCTAGATCTGGAAGCCCTGCTGAAGGCGGTTGCCACCGGCCAGCGGTTGCGACACTCGGTATGGGCTGAACCAGCACTGCGGTTACGCACCATTGCCGCCCTGCGCCAGGTGCTCTATAGCATTCATGAATGCAATCGCCTGCAGGGTCATCAGGACTGGGTCACCAGTATTAGTTTCAGTCCCAACGGCGACCGATTGGCCTCGGCCAGTGCCGATGGCAGCATCAAACTCTGGAACCTGGAAGGCAAGGAACTGCAAACTCTACCTTCTGAAGCCGGGCCCCATGGAGAGTCCAGCGGCCGAATCTATGGCGTCAGCTTTAGTCCCGATGGTCAACTGCTAGCCTGGGCCAGTGCCGATAGCAGCATCAAACTCTGGAACCTGGAAGGCAAGGAACTGCAAACCCTGAAAGGTCACAAGGGCAGCGTCAGCAGTGTCTGTTTCAGTCCCGATGGCAGCATCCTGGCCTCAGCCAGTTCCGACGGCACGATCCGACTCTGGAGTCTGGACGGACGGGAATTAAGCGTTCTGGAAGGACATAGCGGCAGTGTCAGAAGCATCAGTTTCAGTCCCGATGGCCGTGTGATTGCATCGGGCAGCACCGACGACACCCTCAAACTCTGGGCGATTGACCGGTCGGTTGCGCTGGCGCCGATCGCCGGTAATGAGGTGCAAACCCTGGCAGGGCATGGGGGAGATGTGCGGAGTGTCAGCTTTAGCCCCGATGGACAGTGGCTGGTCTCAGCCAGTGCCGATGGCACGGTGAAACTCTGGCGCCCGGATGGGCAGGAAGTCCGAACGCTCAAAGGTCATGAAGGCTGGGTTCGCAGCGTTGCCTTCAGTCCCGACAGTCAACAAATCGCCTCGGCCGGAGCCGATGGCGCCGTTCGACTCTGGAGCCTGGATGGGTCGGAATTAGCCACCTTTAAAGGTCACAAAGGGCGGGTCAACTGTGTCTGCTTCAGTGCCAATGGCCAGATCCTGGCGTCTGCCAGTGATGATGGCATGATTAAATTCTGGAGCGTGTCGGGGCAACCGTTGCAAGTCTGCAGCGGACACCAGGAAAGTATCAATAGTGTGCAGTTCAGTCCTGATGGCCGCCTGATCGCCTCGGCCAGCGACGATGGTACGGTGAAACTCTGGACACTTGTGGATGGTCAACCGATCCAAACATTGAGCGGCCTAAACGGCCGCCTGATTGGAGCCAGTTTCAGCCCGGATGGCCAACGGTTGGCAGTGGCTGGGGCAGACAGTACGGTGACCCTGATCAGTCTGCAAGGCGCCATCCAGCAAACCTTCAAACGTCATGGCGGGCGGGTGAATCAGGTGGTATTCAGTCCCAATGGCCAGACCTTAGCTTCGGCTAGTGCCGATGGCACGGTGAAACTCTGGGATGGGGAAGGGCATCTCCTTCGCACGCTAAAAGGGCATAGCGATTGGGTAATTGGGGTTTGCTTTAGCCCGAATGGTCAACACCTGGCCTCCGCCAGTGGGGATGGCACGGTCAAATTGTGGACCTTGGAGGGCCAGGAACAGGCGACCTGTAATGGCCATGTCGGTGGAGTTCGCAGTGTTTGCTTCAGTCCGGATGGTTACACCCTGGCGTCGGCCAGCGACGATGGCACGATTAAACTGTGGCGGCTGGATGGCCTGGAACGGCTGACCTTGAAGGGCCATAGCAGTAGTGTCTGGTGTGTCAGCTTCAGCCCGGACGGAAACCTTTTGGCCTCGGCCAGTGGGGATGGCACGGTCAAGTTGTGGAGTCTGGATGGCCAGGAGTTGAAAACCTTGAAAGGCCATGTGGGAGGCGTCTGGAGTGTTTGCTTTAGCCCCAGTGGTCTGCAACTGGCTTCCGCGGGTCTAGATCGACGGGTGATTGTCTGGAACCTGGACCTGGATGACTTGCTGGCCAAGGGCTGCGCCTGGCTGCGGGATTATTTGCAGCACAATCCCAAGGTCAGTCCGAGCGATCGCAGCCTGTGTCTTTCCTGATCCGCAGAGCCAACTGAGCACCCCGCGGCAAATTTGCCCCTCCTCTATGGTCACCGCAAGACGCCCAGTCCAACACTGATCCCAGCAATCACCGTAACCACGATGGAGGTGACAAAGGCATTGCGGGTGGCGGGGTTGATTTGGG
>CAZBTL010000275.1:0-5354 GCA_964494755.1 uncultured bacterium
CTCGCTCGGCTCGCTCTCGCTTCGCCTCACTCACCGCGCTTTATTAATGTAGCGAACACTATCGGGCCTGTCAACAGGTTTCCGGGAAAATTTCCGGCTTTTTTGGAAGAATCGCTGAAGTCCTTTCCTGGAAAGCGTTTCAATGTTCACCCCTTTTGACCCTTAAATACTGATCAGGAAGGCCGCGGCATGGTACCACATCTTTGACACTATGCATGGTGTGGTTTTTGTTATTCTGGTCATCCTTGTACCTAAATCATCAAATAGCCGGTTTCTGGCTGGGAAATAGAGACGGTTGTAGGCACATTGTGTCCGGTAGAGTGGGAAAGGCGCCTTTCTTTGTCGTGCGAACTGATTTTTCAAGTAGATGACACTAACTGTTGTATGCCCGCCTTTTTTGCTGCTGGATCCACTTTTACAGGCTTGGTTGGTTGAGGATATTGGACGGGGCGATCGCACCACTCAAGGAATTTTTCCGACCGGTTCTTTCCCCGGAACAGCCTATTGGGTCGCGAAGGAGTCTGGTGTGGTGGCCGGATTGCCAGTTGCTGCGCGGATGTTTCAGCTTTTGGATCAGCAGGTGATTTTTACACCCACTGTTGATGAGGGGATGTGGTGCGATCGCGGCCAGGTGATAGCGACCATGACAGGACCAATGGCTGCCCTGCTAATGGGGGAACGAACCGCTCTCAATCTGACTATGCGATTGTGTGGAATTGCCACCCTGACCCGCAAGTTTGTCGATCAGATTGCCGACTTGCCAGCCCGGTTAGTGGACACCCGTAAAACCACACCAGGATTACGGCTACTAGAGAAATACGCCACTCAGGCAGGGGGGGCCATCAACCATCGTATGGGTTTGGATGATGCGGTGATGATTAAAGACAACCACATTGCGGCTGCAGGCAACATTGGTGCAGCGATCGCCCAGGTGAGGACGCACAGTCCCTATCCTTTAAGCATTGAAGTGGAAGCCGAGACTCTAGATCAGGTAACAGAAGCTCTGGCGCATGGAGCAGACATCATCATGCTGGACAACATGCCACTGGAAAGGATGGATCAGGCAGTCAAGCTGGTACGCCAACGGGATCAACGGGTCAAACTGGAAGCATCTGGCAACATTACGCTGGAAACCATTCGTGCTGTAGCTGAAACAGGCGTGGATTACATTTCCAGTAGTGCGCCAGTGACACGATCCAGTTGGTTAGATCTGAGTATGCGGATGGGAGAGGTACCAACTTGAAGGGTCGAACTATTCCTTAGAAATAAAATGAACCCAGAAGGATCCATCGGGAATACAAAGACGACGGATCATGTTGTAGGAATAGTTGACATATTTACCTTTGGCATTGTTTCCCCCAGGTTGGTTCAGGTCATACCCCCAGGAGTTCCATTCACCATAAGGGTCGTGAACCAGAAACCCCTTGTCATCGTAGCCAGCCAGCACCACAATATGACCAAAACTGGTGAAATAGCCGTGAATGACAATCGGCTTTCCGGCCGCCAGCCAAGCTTTGGCTTGTTCTATCGTTCCATCAGCCCGGAATTCATCCCGACAGTCGTAAGCCTCGACAATTCTTGCCAGGTCATGGGGGTTGTGTCGACTGAGTCCCCGGTTGACGGCATAGCGGTACAATTCATCTTCAAATTGTCCCGTGGTTTCCTTGCGGGCAGCCCCTAAGAACTCCAAACACATGGCGATGGAAGTCACATTGCAGGAGCCATTGGGGTTTTCCATATTATCCCGTTGGGATTTGTAGGGAATATTCAATTTCACCATTTTCGGTCGGGCTAATGGGAAAACCGGAACCCCATCCTTCAAGATCTGAACATGGCCGCCAAAGGCATACCAGGTGTTGAAACCTTTGAAAGATTCCTTGGCAAACGCCACTCGAACATGATTTCTTTCTGGGCTGTAGGAAGTAATTTCGAATTCCTGCCCCGCCTTAATGAAATCCTTTTCGTGCTCTGGCAACTCGGTAGACTGAATCGGTCTCCGTTTCAGGGTGGTGTCGTTGAGGATTTTGACGGTCAGTGGCATGCAACCCTCCCTTCAGCACTGCAATTTTGGTGTGCAGGGTCATTCTAACGGTTGCTTTTGGATTGAGCACAGTCTTGTTGCGCAACTAAAGGTACATCTAGTTGTTGGGGAGTAAAGACGGAGGGTTCAAGCTTATATAGGCTTTGTCCGAGACAATCAATATGGGGCATTTACGGTCAGTGGTGTTTGATCTCGACATGGAATTGCACGTAGGTTACTCTGCCTAACTTATTTGACCAAGTTTCGTTGTGTCTGGTTGACTCGAATTTGTGCTCGCACTAACTTTGCTCGGTAAGGGTCAGCATCCTTCTGCCAGACAACTCGATGCCCCTTCAATTCGGCACAATGATCATCCAAACATTTCTGCCAGCCTCGACGATCTCCGATACTCCTCACATCGTCCAGTAGCCCCCAATCCTTTTCCTGGCGGGTTAGTTTTGCAAACTTATCGTAGAGTGGGTAGTCGGTTGTCACCAACAAATCTTTCTGATGTAGGAGGGGCGGATTGTCGGTGGGGTCGTAATCTCGATAATGGACATGCAAGTCTCGCAGGTCGATCGCCATGCTGGTGTGCAGGGCAGGATGGGGGGCGGTATCAAATTCAGGGTAGAACAGGTAGGCAATCTTGGGTTTACGGAAGTGGAACTTGACGATATTGGCGTCTTGGGGACGGCCGATCGTGCGGGAGGCGCAACCTTCGTAGAGTCGTAACACGGGATCCAGCGATTCGATGGCAGAAACATGTACCCAAAGGGAATTGGGGCGTTTCTGTCCGATCTCGCTCTGTTTGCACCGCTCCTCTATGATCTCCAGATTGCCGAGACTCATGAGCATCAGGTCAGCGGCTGCACAGGCTTGCTGATAGCCACCAAATAAACTTTTGATGTCGTTCTGAACCACAGGCGTTAAATCCCGCAATTTTGGCCGATGACCAAAGTGGCTCAAAGCCAGATAAACCAACAAGTCCTGACGACGGCGATCGCTAATCGCATCCCATTCCTGCGGATTGGTAGCTTGCAGGACAATCTGGAAGGCCCGCCGCAGATTGCCAAATTCGCTACTGAGTGCTTCCGTTTCCGGCAGTTCCTCCAGCGTTGGCAGTCGTCCCCGTTCCGTAAAGAAAGCCATTAATGGTGTGAGCAGGTCTTTGTAGTCCTCAAACCGCTTATTTGCCAGTTGCACTTTAGGAACACTGACCCGCGATCGAAATCGGGAGGCCCGAAAGGTTTGGGCCTGAGCCTCATCCCGAAACACGAAATAGATCCCCAACCCTGCTGGAACCGCATCGACCCTCAGCACCTGGTCAATGTAAAGCTTCAGTTCCTCCTGGTCATAGTACTTCTGAAAGGTATTTCGGTTGGTAATCACCCCATCTCCGTAGGCAATCTGACTGTTGCCCTGAGCAATGAGAACCTGGGCTGAAACAATCAATACCTGTCGGGTTAGCTCCCAAGCTTTAATCAGTGCCTCACGCCGCTCCGTCTGGGACTCAATCACGTTAACCACATAACCCAGATTGACCACATCTGCTGCCACTTGAGGGGCATCCGGACGGTAGTAGGGATCCCAACCTGCACTTTCGTAGCCCAGCTTGGCAACCCGTTCCAGATCTCCTCCCTGACCACAGCCATAGTCAAAAAAGGTGGTGTTCTGGTTCAGGAGTCCTGCTTCCAGAGCCAATCGCACAGGCTTGGAAAAGTCATTGCGACTGATAGCGGCCTTGTGGCGATCGATCTTGAGTTGGGTGGATTGGGTGTTGAGGAGAGAGCGATGAACCAGGGTATGCCCTTGAAAGGCAACGTTGAACTGGGCTAGCCGTAATTCCCAGGCCAAACGAGTGCCGATTCCCCTGGGATTATCCAATAGCCCTAGCGCTTCTTCCTGGCGAGTGAGGGCCGCAAATTGCTGGTAGTGCGGATAATCAGGTGTAACGAAGGTTTCTTTTCGGTGAAGAATAAAGGGGTTGCTTGCATCCCCGTAATTGCGATAATTTACCTCATGGCTTTGCAGGTTTACCTGAATGCTGGAGTGGAGCGCTGGGTGCGGATCGCTGTCAAAATCTGGGTATGAGAGGTAGGAGACGCTTGGTTTCTCCAGATTGAATTTAACGAGTGTAATCCCCTCTGGGGGAGCAGCAATCTCTCTGGCTTCCCTCTCGTACTCCTGAAGAAGTGGGTCTAAGGATTCTAGGGCTGAAACATGGACATACAATGCCTCTGGTAGAAGCTTACCTACTTTGCTGCGTTGGCAGGTAAGGGCGATCTGTTCAAAATAGTCCAATCCACAGAACATTGCACCAGTTCTTAATAAGATCCTGAAATGTCAGATTCTAGACCTGATTAATATTGTCCTTACTACACGAAAGCCATGATTATTATGGCGCTATGTCAGGAGGGCGGCGCCAATACGCTTAAGAATGCTGAGAACAGTGTAAATCTCGTGGTTTGGCGCTGTCACTGAAAAAATTGGTGACAAACTATAGGATGGAACTTTGTCCCGCTTTAAGTGGATAAACAGAAATTCCCGACCGTTGGTAGCTAAACCAAAAAGAGAGCGATCGCGACTAGGGCAACCCATCATATAAGCTAATGCTTGAGGCAGAGCTTCCATGACATCAAAACGAGTACGTTTAGACTCAATAATTAAAATCCAAAGTCGATGTTTCAGCACTAATATATCAATTCGACCTTTGACCAGCTTTTGATCTTCATCTTCTGCCTGGATGGGAATGGAAACTTCAAACTCAATGTCTACATCAAATGGAGGTTGATAGAATCCGGCTAAGTCTAACAAGGGAGAAACCACCACCATATTAACTAGCCCTTCTGCCAGCGTTCGCTCTGACAAATAGGCAAAGTTTGCCTGTACCCGATTCAAGACTTGCTGTTCTAGGTCGGTTGGCTCTGGAAATGGTGGTTGCCACTCGGCGATCGCGTCACCGTCCACCTGAATCAGGCCAAACTGCTCCTTCACCTGCCGTAGCGTTAGGTCACTGATGGGAATTGCTTGTACCATAACGGGGCGATCCACAAGTATCAGTGAAGATCAGTTTAACGATTTGCATCAAGGCTGTCACCTTGAATCAGTACTTATGTTCGTAATTTGTTATAATTCTGTGCCTCTCTAACAAAACATGCGTCACACGAACGTGCTGCTGAAGATCCAGACATTTTTCTGCGGGAAGATGCCCCTGTGCGTCTGGGTGTGGGAAAGAATATGGTGCGCTCGATTCGGTACTGGTGTTCTGCCTTTAAGCTGCTGGAGGATGACCAGCCAACAGCCTTTGGGGAACAGCTTTTGGGGCAGGACGGCT
>CAZBTL010000276.1:0-5321 GCA_964494755.1 uncultured bacterium
GAGGTGAAGCGGGCTTTAATTAATCAAAAAACTCCGATTGGCGAAATTCTGCTCCACCGCACAAGAATTACGGCCAAGGAGTTGCTCCGTGCTTTATCCCAGCAGATTAACAGTCGAGAACATCTGGGCCAGATTTTAGTTAAAGAAGGTGTCATTTCCGTGGACGAGCTGGAGGACTCCTTACAGGAACAACAGTTGCGGCGCAGTGGTTTTTGGTGCTTAAGGTAAGTCCAAACGATCCTGTCTGTTGACTAGCGCTGGATTGATTCCATCGCGTCAGGTGGTATAGTTCAGATGAACTGAAGCGTTGTTTCCAATGGCCTTGGACGGCGTAGAATATCTTTTCAATCGGCTCTTGATGCAGCCGATCGCCCATTGAGTCAGATTAGCGCTGTCTTGGATGCAACCGACGCCTTCCCTGAAAAACGATGGAAATCCTGTCCGTAACGCTGAAAAACTTTAAGTCGCACCGTGATCGCCACTTCCAGTTCCAGCCCGGCACCAACGCCATCTGTGGGGAGAATGGAGCTGGTAAGACCAGCATTTTGGAAGCGATCGCCTGGACGCTGTTCAACCACCGGGGGGCATACAGAACCGAAGATCTGGTCAGGAATGGGTCTGCTAGCGCTCAGGTGACGGTGGCGTTTGTTTCTAACCGGGATCAGCGCACCTACGAAGTCAGCCGTTGCACGCGGGCCGGTTATACGATTTATGATCCCCAACTGGGAGAGAAACTGGAATACAGCCGAATTGAGGAAGAAGTCTTGCCCTGGTTGCGGCAGCAGTTTGGGGTGGCTCCGGGAACCGATCTGGCTGACTTGTTTGCCAACACCATTGGTGTGCCCCAGGGCCTGTTTACGGCGGACTTTCTAAAGCCGGATCGGGAGCGCAAAAAGACCTTCGACGCCATCCTGAAGGTGGAGGAGTACCGCAAAACCAGCGACGATTTGCTGTCGCTTCAGAAGTATGGGGAAGCGGCGGTAAAACAAGTCACGCAAGAAATTGCCCACTACGATGAGGAATTGGAGCAGTGGGAGCCGTTGCAGCAACAGCGGCAACTGCAGAAGCAGGCGATCGCCCAAGTGCGGTCAGACCTGCAACAAGCCCAGGCGAAAGTGGAGCACCTGCAGCAGCAACAGGAACAACTGAGCGCCCTGGCCACCCAGATCCAGCAATTGGATCATCGGCTGGAAGCATTACAGTCCCGTCAGCAAGACCAGAGCAGCAGCCTGGAACGGTTGACGGTTGATCTGCAGCAAGCAGAACGGGCTGCTGCCATCTGTACGCAACATCGAGAGGCGTATCAAACCTACTTGCAGGTGGAGCAGGCCTTACAAGACCTGGAGCAGCAACGCCAGGCGGAACAGAAACTACGACTGCAACGGCAAAAACAGGTGGAGCAATTGGCTGTTGTGCAGACGCAACGGGCCACTTTGACCCATGAAATTGAGCGGTTGGCGGCGCATCAACCGGAGATTGAGCGGCTGCAACCCCTGATCCAACAACAACTGGAACTGGAACAGCAGCAACAATCCCTGCAACAGCAGATCCAGGCCTGTGGCCTCACCCGTAAAACCCTAGCCGCCCAGGAGAAGCAACTGAAACAACTGCAAACCCGACAGACCCAATTGGCCCAGGAAGCTCTCCGCCTGCAGACCCTTGCACCTGTGGTGGCGCGGATCCCGGATCTGGAACAGCAACAACAGCGACTGCAACAACAGCTGAGTCGGATTGCTGCTGCTACCCAGTTTGAAGCGGATCTGGGGCAATTACTGGCGGCCGCGCAGGCGGGTGGCGATCGCTACAGACAACAGGTGCAACAGGCGGATCAGACGCTACACGAACTGGAACAGGCGATGCCCTTATGGGCCGAAGCCCTGGCGGAGATCGGCGACACGTTGCAGACAGGGCTGGACTGGCAGCAGCAATGGCTCAGCGGGCTGGCCACTATCCTAGACGATCTGGCGGAACAGACCGCCGTCTCCCAGTTGGAATACCAGTTACAGACGCTCCAGACCGATCTGCAGGCAGCCCGTCAGTCCCAGTCAGACTACGCCAATCTGGAACGGGTGTTGACCGATCAGCGACAACTAGAGGCAGAGATAGCGGATTTGACCGCTGTTCTGGACCAGACTCGGGGCCAACTGGCGGCGGAACCGCAACTCCAGCAGCAACTGACCGATGTGACCCAGCAATTGACCCGGTTGGCCGATCCCAGGGCTACGGTCCGCTTGCTTCAGCAGCAACGCCAAAACCTACCCCAGTTGCAGATGGAGTTGGAGCAGTTGCAAGGTTCTCTGACCCAACAGGAAACGGCAATTGCTGATCTTGACCGGCAACTGGCGGTATTTGCTGATTTGTCGGCAGCCATTGAGACCCAGCAAGCTTTGCGAGAACAGCACCGACTGGCCTACCAGGAATATCTGGCCAACCGGGAACTGGCCAATACCCGGCGGGATCGCCAAATCCAGTTGGAAGCCGCAATCGCTCGTCAGCAGGAACTGGAAGCGGCAATCCAAACCGCATCCCAGGACCGCGATCGCCTGAGCCAAACCTTTGATCCCCAGGAGTTTCAATCGGTTCAGAGTGCCTATCAGGCGGCCCATACCCAGCAGATTGCCCTGTCTGCTCGTCTGCCCGACATGGAAAAGCTACTGGCCAGTCTGGAGGAACAACAGGCTAAATTGCAGAAGCTCCAAACCCGCCGTCAGCAGGCACAGACGGAACTGGAGCAGCGGCGCAAAGCCGATCACTGGATTAAATTTGCTCGCAAGGCGTATAAAGAGGCGGGGCCTCGGATTACGGAACGCTACGTCCAGAGCATTTCGCGGGAGGCGGACAAACTATTTCGGGAACTGCTGAACCGGCCCAACGTCAGTCTGGAGTGGAGCCGAGACTATGAGATCAAAGTGCAGGAAGGCGCCCATCCCCGTCGCTTCATCAATTTGTCCGGCGGGGAACAAATGTGTGCCGCCTTAGCGGTGCGGTTGGCCCTGCTCAAGGTGCTGGCCGACATTGACATTGCTTTCTTTGATGAGCCCACCACCAACATGGACCGTCCCCGGCGGGAACATCTGGCAGAGGCGATCGCCAATATTAAGACCTTCCGCCAGTTGTTTGTGATCAGCCACGACGACACCTTTGAGCAGATTACCGAAAACATCCTGTGGGTAGACCGGGAGGTTAGCTAAGCTGGCAGTTGGATGCCTTCTCCAGTTAGGGGATAATCCTTCTGGAAAGGGATGATAAGATCGCCAGTAGACTATTCTCATTCTATGGGGAGGTTCCCTCCCCTCCTGATTAAAACCAGTCTGGTGGGTGGCTACCGGGTTGATATTTCACTGATTCTAAATTGCTTTTTTCTGCCGACTGTGCAACCTCAAAAAGCCCATAAGATCGATTTAACACAAGATTATCCCTGCCCCTGCCGCCGTCGAGGACGGTTGACTCCCATTGCCCTGACCGATGCCTTTGGCTGCGATCGCTGTCAGCAGATTTTTGTCGTTGATGAAGGGGGGCATGTGCTGGAACAACTTTCGACGACCTATCCCTACAAACGGGCCTGGCGCTGGAACGGTCAGCAGTGGATTTTGGTGACGTCTGGTTTGGGGGAAAGCTATCTGCCTGTTGCCCTGGGCGTCATTCTGGTCCTGTTGAGTATCTGGTTGCCCCTAGCCCTGAATGCACCACCCAACTCCGGCATTCTGTTATGGGCCATGGTGGCGTTGCTGCTGGCTGTGTTGCCTGCCTTGATGGTTCTGCTAACTTACAGACGTTAGCGTAATGACCTCCGACTCCTTCAGTTTTGTTTCCGACCCGGTTGCTGCTGCTCAGAGGGCCCATGCTGCGTCCATTGATATGGCAACGGTCAAAGGAGCGTTGCGTAGTCGGGCTGTTCAAGCTATGGCCCAGGCTCTGAAGCGTCAACAAAATGACATCTTGGAAGCGAATACGCTAGATCTGGAAGCCAGCCGAGAAATGGCTGTCCCAGAACTGATTCTGGACTGGCTGAAGTTGACGCCGGACCGCATCCAGACGACGGTGCAGATCCTGCAACGGTTGAGTGAACTTTCTGATCCCATTGGCCGGGTGATGAGTGTCACCCATCAGGTGGATCAGTGCCAGACCTATTCCCAATTGATGCCCCTAGGGGTAATTGCGCTGATTTATGAGGCGTTTCCTGAACTGGGGGCGATCGCGGCGGGGCTCTGCATTAAAACCGGTAACAGCCTGATCCTGAAAGGCAGCAGTGAGGCCAGCAACTCCAATTGGGTCATCGCCCAGGCATTAAGTGCAGCCCTGGAGGAAGTGGGCATGCCTGCCAACTGTTTTCAGGCGATGTCCTCCGATCAGGGCACCCTGGTCCGCGACCTGATTGTGCAGGATGCCTACATCAACTTGATCATTCCCTACGGTCGTCCCAGTTTGGTGCAGCAGGTGGTGCGGCAAGCCACTGCCCCGGTATTGAAATCGGCAATGGGCAACTGCTATCTCTACTGGTCGCCTTCAGGCAGCCTGGATGCAGTCCGCTGGATGATTATCGACAGCCATCAAAGTGAACCCGATCCGGTGAACGCCATTGAAAAGGTGTTGATCCACCGCAATCAGAACCCATCCTCCCTGGCGATGCTATGGAATAGTCTGCGGGAAAAAGGATTTGAATTGCGCGGTGATGCGGAACTGGCGGCCGACTTTCCTGAGTTACGACAGACCACCGAGCAGGAGTGGCGGCAACCTTACCTGGACCACATTGTCGCTTTCAAAGTGGTGGATAGTTTGGAAGCGGCCATTACCTGGATTAATCACCACAGCAGTGGTCATGCTGATTGTTTGGTCACAGAGTCCTACCAGGAAAGCCGTCAGTTTGCGCTGGGGGTCAATAGTGCTTCCTGCTACATCAATGCTTCACCCCGATTTTTCCGTAACCCCCAACGGGGCGACT
Organism: uncultured bacterium; assembly: GCA_964494755.1. Classification (GTDB taxonomy): domain Bacteria; phylum Cyanobacteriota; class Cyanobacteriia; order Leptolyngbyales; family Leptolyngbyaceae; genus CAZBTL01. Next base: position 4,943 of record CAZBTL010000276.1, read on the forward strand.
CCATTTTTCTGGGCATGTCTAATCAGAAAGGGCATCGGCGCGGGCTGATCAGCATGGAAACTTTAACAACGATTAAACACATCGTGCAGGGAACTGGGCAGTTTTAGGGGTGCCCTAGGAGATTTTTCGGAGAAAAACTACCAGCAAAGGCCTGTCTGCTGTGGCGGCGAGGCATGGGAGCCAGGATGTGCCGGTTCGCTTAGAGATTGACGGCCAACTGCTTTGCCCGTTCAGGGTATTCCTTTTTCAGAAATTTCCTGAATCTTTTCCTCCAGCAGTCAGCGAATAAACCATAGCGATCCGATCAGGATTGTGAAAGGTTTGCGCAGGAAATCCTTCTCACAAAGCCCTTTCACCATCCAGCCGTTCACAAATCATT
>CAZBTL010000277.1:0-5257 GCA_964494755.1 uncultured bacterium
AAATGAAAGCTAGCCGTTCCAGATCTGACTGCTCATAGAGCCGGTAGCCTGCCGCTGTTCGTTTCGGACTGGGCATCAGGCCAATCCGTCCGTAAAAGTAAAGGGTCTGAGGATTGAGTCCTAACTGACGAGAAACTTCACCTACCTGCAACATAGACTTGGATGCTCCGTTACCATCCCATGCTCTAATCCTAAACCTTATACCTATATACAAGGTCAAGATAAGGTCAAGGGACGATGCTTCAATGGGCTGGAGTACTCCCCGTTCTGAGTAGCAGCCGGCGCACTGACCAGATGCACGATCGATGCGCAGCGAGAGGACCAGAACCGATGCAATACCTCATCAACCCAGGCGCAGCAAAATCAGCAATCCCCACAAAGTCGCCAGGGCTGCTGCGATCGCGGACCAACTGGGATGGAAGCTGCGAATTATTCGGCCGCTCGGTGTGCGTAGGTTTTCTACATCGATCCAGGGCGTGGCTCCCTGGCGGAACCAACCGGTTGCCACCAGTTCCTGATTTTTCAGCCCAATGGGATGGGGGGATGCATCTAACCAATCACCCAATGGTCCTAAGGCTGATGTGCAGTGTAACCGAATCATGCCTGTCTGGGTAGACAGCCAGAGATCCTGATTCAGCCGATTGGCCACACCGGGACGCCCCAGCAGGCGGCCACTGAGCTGAACGGGTTGACTCTGCAGCGGCAGGGCAGAGGAATTGGCCAACAGCACTGGCAGTGGTTGGGGCCCTGGTGGTTGTGCTGAGGGGCCAATCTGGAACTCTGGGAAAAAGGGGTTTAATCGGATAAAGGTGCCCAGACTCAGCCCGATCAGCGGAAAAGAGCGGATTAGGGCCGGGTCGGCGTACATCCAGCCCAGGGAGGCGAGCCTGAACTTGAGACCCACCCACCCCACTAGACTGAACCCCCCAGCCAGGGCCAGACCCAGGGCAAAGCCGAAATAGGGCGCCCCCTGCAAGCCCAGAGTTTGCCACTGGGTACGAGTTAGGTACGGGGGTGAGGAACTCGGAGGAAATTCCAGTTCAGGTTGCAAGCGCCACTGACGGGCTGTCTGCATTAACCGCTCCAGGCGATCGCCCAGGGGCAGGTGGGAGTTGTTGACGACTAACCAGTGCCGATAGGGATTCCGGCGGCCCCATTCCAGCAAGGGTTCCAGGGGTGTGTAGGGATAAACACTGCCGAGTGGGGTTGCCTGCTGGTGTCCCACGGGTAGCAACAGGTCAAAGCTTTCCAGTAGGTAGGCCGTTTGCCCCTGTTGTTGCCCTTGCTTGGCTGTACCGATGGCGATTTTGAGCAGGGCTCGAGCCAAACCGTTGGGATTGCCGGTGAGGTCGGTGGCGATGCGATCGCTGTAAATGGATCGCTGCCGAGACAGCCACAGGCCAAGCCAGCGTAGCAGCCAGTAAAATCCGTAGCTGAGAGAGGCTAGTACACTGGCTACTTCCAGCGGCAACCTGCCAGACTGGCGATCGCCCCAGTCCGCCAACTCTCGATAGAGCGTATAAGGAATTTGTAAGATCAACACCACCAGCGACGTCAGGGGCACATCTCGACAGGCAATGTGGCCCACCTCACTGGCAATCACCGTGGCAATTTCATCGTCCGCCAGTTGCTCCAATAGTCCCTGGCTGACAACCAGACGGGTAAAGCGCGGCAAACAACCGTAACTCATGGCCAGTGGGATACGGGTGGGCAACAGGCCCAGGTCTGGCTGGGGAATTTGGCGCGTGCGACAGTAGCGGGACAGAGACCGCACCGCTTCCGGGCTATAGCTGGCCAATTGCTCCAGGGTCAATGGCCGTAGCCCTTCTAGCGATCGCAACAGGGCATCCAGCAACCAGCGAGAGGCGACGAACAGCAATACCAATGGGACCAGCAGTGACCAGACTGGCAGCGCCGGCAATGGTAGGCGGATGGTCAAAACCGGCAGCCAGGTTAGAAATTTAACGGTCTGGTAAGCGATGGTATAGAACAGGGTTTGTAGCCCCCAAAACAGGGCGATCGCCGTGGCAACCTGGGCCAGCAGCAAAGGCGCCCAATCCAACCGGTTCAGGGCTGTCCACTGTCTGGCTCGTTCGGCCTGACGCCAGACCGGTTGATAACCTGGAACTGCGGCGGGGGGTGGCGGGGGGGATTGACGAGGAGCCGCAGCACGATTAGCAGCAGACGAAGGCCGGACAGCATGGGGGCGCGGTGACGGCGCTGGGGTTGGACCTCCAGCCGTAGAACGGGGTGGAGGTGAGGCCGCGGGGGATTTCTCTACCGGCGAACCTGGTTCTGGCTGTAGAGGGATGAAGCCAGTGGGATCAGATGCCCGTGCAGGATCGGTATAGGTGTCCGATTCAAAGGGCACAAAGCCAGTCCGATCAGGGGCGGGGGTGGCTTCTCCAGAGGGGATTCCGTCTTCTGAGGCTGGGTCTGGCCCCGATTGAGCATCGGGAAAACGATTGTCAGCATCTGGACCAGACAATGGATCAGGAAGAGAAGACATCGGGATCCTCCTGGGTAGAAGCAACTGGACGCTAAAGGGAAGCCGGAGATTTGCCAGAAACCACTGGGGCAATGGCACTTAGCTTCAGATCGGGGTGGTCTTCCTGGACATGGTGGAGATTCCAGTCGTTCCGGAAGAGCAAAACGGGACGATTCCAACTGTCTCTAACGGTGACCGTATTAAACAGCCGCCCTACTTTTTCCAGGGCGGGCCAGCCTCCTTCCACCCAGCGGGCCACACTAAAAGGCAGCAGTTCCAGGGTGGTTTCCACGCCATACTCATTTTGCATGCGGAACTGCACTACTTCAAATTGCAACTGACCCACAGCAGCCAGAATCGGATCCCGCTTTGCCTCGTCGGCTGAATACATAATCTGGACCGCCCCTTCTTCCCGCAGTTCTGAAACGCCTTTCTGGAATTGCTTGAATTTGGAGGGGTTGGGGTTTTTTAGATAGGCAAACAGTTCCGGTGAAAAACTGGGAATGCCTTCGTATTCCAACTTTTGCCCAACATAGATGGTGTCACCAATGGCAAACACACCGGGATTGTTGAGACCGATCACATCGCCAGGATAGGCTTCTTCGATCACTGCCCGGTCCTGGGCAAACAGCTTTTGCGGCCGAGACAGACGGACGAGTTTGCCAGTACGGGCGTGGTTTACTGTCATATCCTTCTCAAATTTGCCCGAACAAACTCGCACAAAGGCAACCCGATCGCGATGCTTGGGGTCCATATTGGCCTGGAGTTTGAACACAAACCCGGAAAACTCTGGATAGCTGGGTAGGATCTCACCCCTGGTGCTGGTATGGGCAGAGGGTTTTAAGGCATAGTCCAGAAAGGCATTGAGAAATAATTCCACCCCAAAATTGGTCATGGCGCTGCCAAAAAAGACCGGCGTCATGCGGCCTTGGTGCAGCAACTCCAGGTCCAATTCCGGTCCCAATCCTTCTAGCAGTTCCAGGTCGTCTTTGAACTGGAAATAGAGATCCTGTTCCAACAATTCCTCAATCCGGGGATCACCCAGATCGATCGCCGTATCCAGTGCCTCCCGGCTGCCGTGTTCACTTCGCTCAAACAAATGAATCTGTTGGCCGCGGCGATCAAACACCCCTTTGAAGCGATCGCCCATACCAATCGGCCAGTTCACTGCGTAGGTCTGCAGCCCCAGTTCCTGTTCAATTTCATCCAGCAGTTCCAACGGTTCCCGTCCGGGCCGATCCAGCTTATTGACAAAGGTAAAAATGGGCAAGCCCCGCAATCGGCAAACTTCAAATAACTTGCGGGTCTGCGGTTCTAACCCTTTGGCTGCATCAATCAACATCACCGCATTATCCGCTGCCGCCAGGGTTCGGTAAGTATCTTCGCTAAAGTCCTGGTGACCAGGTGTATCCAGCAGATTGATTTGAAATCCCTGATAGTCAAACTGCAGGACCGTGGAGGTAATGGAAATTCCCCGTTGCTGCTCCATTTCCATCCAGTCTGAGGTCGCATGTCGCTGGGCTCGCCGGGCCTTGACTGCCCCAGCCTGGTGAATCGCCCCCCCGTACAACAACAGTTTCTCTGTCAGGGTAGTTTTTCCAGCATCCGGATGGGAAATAATGGCAAAGTTGCGACGATGGTTAATCTGGAACTCTAGTTCGGCTTGAAATTCGGTTGACATGCTGGTTTAGGCTGGAAAAGACCAATGAGATGGAAGGGAGACTGAATCACTACTGTAGTATACCGACTGACTGAATTGCAGGGGAGCCACCCGCCATCGGGCCAGGTTCAAGGACAGTTGCCCCTCCCCATTGGGATCTCAACGCGGTCAGGTCAGACGCTTGAGCAGCCGAAGCCAGTCCGTCTAAAACCCGACCCAATGGGTACGGAAATCCCTTCACTAAATGGCTTCGGGGAGTATGATAGCGTCGTAATTGAAAGATCGAAGGTTCTTGATCAGAAGGAGCAGGGGTTCATGTCTGATTACCACCAGTTTGATACAGATAAACGGAAGTTTCTGTCCGCTCTGGCGCACGGTTCCATCTTCTTTAGCACCGCTTTGCTTTCCATTGGCATCCCTATTGCCATGCTGTTTATTGCAGATGATCCAGTGGTCAAGGAAAATGCTAAAGAAGCTATCAACTTTCACTTCAATGTCTGGTTTTGGGGCCTGATTATCCTATTCCTGACCTGGATCACCTTCGGTCTACTGGGAATTTTTCTGATTCCGGCTGGATATCTGCTGCATTGGGGCCTGACTATCTGGGCCATTGCCGCTTGCCTGACCAATTCTAGCCAGCCTTTCCGCTATCCCTTTATCTTCCGGCCCTTTTAGCCAATAGCCCAACCAATCCTGTCTGTAGAAAAAAAGCCCCTCAGTTCAGAACTGGCGAGGCTTTTGCAACAGTTAAACGCTTGTGTTATCTAACAGTTTCTCAAACCCAAACAGAATTCTCTGAAGGGAGTGTGACGGTTCTCAGAGTGGCCGGTTGAACCGATAGATAAGGCAGCCCTGCAGCAGGCCGGAACGGCAAAGGTATGCCAGCCCTGTAAGGAGTGGGTTTTACAATAGTACTAATCCGGAGTCCCAAGCGGATTTTTCCAGTAGACTCGTGGTCTGTCAAGACTGTTTTGAGGGGCAAAGCCTCCTCAAAACACCCTAAAAAAATGGCTTTTGTAGATTTGAGCTATTCCTCCAATCTATCCCGACGGACTACTAGTGTTCTGTCAAACCCTAATTTTAAGGTGAACCCATTGGCTCGTAGTCGG
>CAZBTL010000278.1:0-5229 GCA_964494755.1 uncultured bacterium
CTAGAATTTGTAACGCTGTGTTGCCAGTTTATTAAGCTGTGTTTCAACTTTGTCGGATCCCCGCTGGTGAGCGGCAGTTGTGCAAAACCTCCGTGATAGGATGCCTTTCGTAGCTGCTAGCGATTTAGGAGAAAACCTGTGGCAATACGGGTTGCTGTTGTTGGTGGAGGTCCGGCGGGGTCGTCTGCTGCCGAAGTTCTGGCCAAGGCAGGTATTGAGACCTATCTCTTTGAACGCAAATTAGATAATGTCAAGCCCTGTGGCGGCGCGATTCCGCTCTGCATGGTGAGCGAATTTGATTTGCCTCCCGAAATTATTGACCGCCGTGTCCGCAAGATGAAAATGATCTCGCCCTCAAATGTCGAGGTCAACATTGGCGGCACTCTGAAAGCTGACGAATATATTGGCATGTGCCGTCGGGAAGTGCTGGATGGCTTCCTGCGGAATCGGGCTGAAAAGCTGGGAGCTACGGTAATTAATGGGACGGTCCACAAGCTGGACCTGCCTGCCAATGACCGGGATCCTTACGTGCTCCACTATGCCGATCATTCCAATGGCTCCATTGCAGGAGAAAACAAAACCTTGCCGGTTGATGTGGTGATTGGGGCGGATGGGGCCAATTCCCGGGTGGCTAAAGCCATTGACGCAGGCGATTACAATTACGCGATCGCCTTCCAGGAGCGCATCCGCCTACCGGAAGACAAGATGCTCTATTACGAAGATCTGGCGGAAATGTATGTCGGTGACGATGTGTCGCCCGACTTTTACGCCTGGGTTTTCCCCAAATACGACCATGTGGCTGTTGGCACTGGCACTATGAAACCCAACCAGGCCCGCATCAAGCAATTGCAGGCTGGTATTCGGGCTCGGGCGGCGGAAAAGCTACGGGGCGGCAAAATTATTCGCGTCGAAGCCCACCCCATTCCAGAACATCCCAGACCCCGTCGGGTTGTGGGTCGGGTGGCCCTAGTGGGGGATGCTGCTGGAACGGTCACCAAGTCCTCCGGTGAAGGGATTTACTTTGCGGCCAAGTCTGCCCGCATGTGTGCGGAAACCCTCGTTGAGACTACCAACGGCGGACAGCGGCTGCCAACCGAGGCAGATCTGAAGCTGTATATCAAGCGTTGGGATAAGCAGTACGGCATGACCTATCTGGTGCTGGATCTGCTCCAACGGGTTTTCTATCGCTCGGATGCGGCTCGTGAGGCATTTGTTGAAATGTGTTCAGACCTGGATGTGCAGCGTCTGACCTTTGACAGCTACCTCTATAAGACCGTTGTTCCAGCCAACCCCCTGGTCCAACTCAAGATCACGGCGAAGACCATCGGTAGTCTGATGCGGGGGAACGCTCTGGCTCCCTAAGGCCGATGGCGCACCAATTGGCTGACCTATGAGTCATTCCAATGAACTGTTTGATTGACTAAGGATTATGGCAGGGTAAGACTGAAGTCTTGCCCTCTTTTTTTGACCTGAATGTGATGATGACTCAATCCCGCAATCTGCTTCAACCCGAAAACCAGGACAGGGCACCAGCCAACACCCCCCGGATGCAGGACGCTTGGCGCCCAGAAGGAAGACCATCAAAGCTGGTGGCCAATCAGGCTGGTGGCCCAGCAGCCACTTCTACATCGCTGCTGGGTCGAATGCTAGCAGTGGGCGTAGGACTGTCGGTGGTCTGGGGCATTTTATCGGCTCCGGCCCAAGCAGGACGGTATGTGCTCAACCAATCCTTTGAAACAATTGAACGCTATTTTGGCCCTTATCTGGTTGAGACCCGCAGTTGGCAGGGCAACAAAACCTGGACAATGCGCACCTACTCCAATGCTGGAATCCGTCAGGTGCTGCCCAGTTTGCCAGCTAATGCTCAATTCAAAATTCTGTTTGTGGATGGCAAGGCGCAGTGGATTATTTTGGCTCCTGCGTCGGGTTCCGGTATTCCTGTCGAGGATACAGCCTGGCAAGCCTTTCAGTACGACTGGCAAGCTGCATTCAACTTTTTCGACTATATTTTCGGCTATCGTCCATCCAGCTATAAGCCCGTTCCTGGTTATTACGGCGGCGGACATGAAGGATTCTATGATGAGCGCATTTGTTTAGGGGACGGTGTTCAGACTGCCTATACCCGATATGGTTTTGGGGTTGGTGAGATTCAACTCTCTTACACCGCAGCCTGTGAACCCTTCTGACCGGATGCCATCGCAATCCTATCTGGATCGTGAGAGATTTTCCTACGGAAAATCTCTCACAACTACGGCTCGCTCTCATGATTGATTTAGGACTGTTGTATAACCTGGGATTGGCTTTAACAGAGTTTGCGAAGCATTAAAAAACATTGCAGTTCGCGATCTGCCTGGCGCTGTTTTCAGAGGCGGAAAGCCCTGTGGAAGACGGCCTTTGGCGATCGCGGATAGCCAAAAAGTGGCTGTGAGGCAAAATAGCCCTTGCTCACAACCGGCCTACACTTTGAGAGAATCGATCAACAGAACTCTGGAATCTACAGTCTTAGCCCGTTCGAGCCCAATCAGTCTTCGCCAACACAACCTTAAGGGAGACACTGTATGAAATTGGCTTACTGGATGTATGCGGGTCCCGCCCATATTGGCACCCTTCGCATTGCCAGTTCCTTTAAAAATGTCCACGCGATTATGCATGCCCCATTAGGCGATGACTATTTCAATGTCATGCGCTCCATGCTAGAGCGGGAACGAGACTTCACGCCGGTCACAGCCAGTATTGTGGACCGCAACGTTTTGGCGCGGGGTTCTCAGGAAAAGGTGGTGGAAAACATCACCCGTAAAGACAAGGAAGAAAGACCAGATTTGATTGTGCTGACGCCCACCTGCACCTCCAGCATTCTGCAGGAAGATCTGCAGAACTTTGTGGAGCGGGCTCAGATGGAAGCCAAGGGCGATGTTCTGCTGGCTGATGTTAACCATTACCGGGTGAACGAGTTGCAGGCGGCTGATCGCACCCTGCAGCAGATTGTCCAGTTCTACATCGAAAAGGCCCGCAAGAAGGGCGATCTGGCAACAGAAAAAACGGAGAAGCCATCGGTCAATATTATCGGCATCTCTACGCTGGGCTTCCATAACCAGCACGACTGCGCCGAACTGAAGAAGCTGATGGGTGAGTTGGGCATTGAAGTCAACACTGTGATCCCGGAAGGGGCATCTGTTCATCAACTGAAGACCCTTCCCAGAGCTTGGTTCAATCTGGTGCCTTACCGTGAATTGGGCGGTATGGCGGCTCAGTACCTGCAAACCGAATTTGGTCAGCCCTGCGTGGACATTACTCCGATGGGAGTGGTGGAAACGGCTCGCTGCATCCGCGCCATTCAGAAAATTCTGAACGATCAGGGTGCGGCGGTTGATTATGAATCCTACATTGAAGAGCAGACCCTCTATGTCTCTCAAGCGGCCTGGTTCTCTCGCTCGATTGACTGCCAGAACCTGACGGGTAAAAAAGCGGTGGTGTTTGGTGACAACACCCACGCCGCCGCCATGACCAAGATTTTAGCTCGGGAAATGGGCATCCACGTGGTGTTAGCTGGCACCTACTGCAAGTATGATGCGGACTGGTTCCAACAGCAGGTAAGGGAATACTGTGATGAAATCCTAATCAGTGATGACAATGCGGAGATTGCCAACGCGATCGCCCGGATTGAACCAGCGGCCATTTTCGGCACCCAGATGGAACGGCATGTGGGTAAGCGGCTGGATATCCCCTGCGGCGTCATTGCCTCCCCCATCCACATCCAGAACTTTCCCATTGGCTACAAGCCATTCCTCGGCTATGAAGGCACTAACCAGCTCACTGACCTGATCTACAACTCCTTCACCCTGGGGATGGAAGATCACCTGCTGGAAATCTTCGGTGGGCACGACACCAAGGAAGTGATTACCAAGTCGGTGTCCGCCGACTCCGACCTCAACTGGAGCAAGGATGGCCTGGCCGAGCTGAACAAGATTCCCGGTTTTGTCCGCGGTAAGGTGAAACGCAATACCGAAAAATTTGCCCGCGATCGCGGCCTCAGCGAAATTACAGCCGAAGTGCTGTATGCCGCTAAGGAAGCAGTCGGAGCCTGATCGGTGGGTATAAACCGCCAACACCGGCAAGGAATTCTGTTCGTGTAGCGTGTCGATCAGCAGGGGTGACCCAGAAGCCACCCCTGCTTACTGATTCAGTCGAGTTGGCACAAATACCTCCAATGCTTTGGGGACCATTTCGAATAGAGCTGGGGTGGTAGTGGTGATTTCACCATCGGTGTTAATCCGTTTGGGCTTGTGGGTGTGAATTTGAATGTGTTGGCCTGCCCAGCGGGCAATGCCAATGTGATGACTGAACCGCCCAGTCTTTAAAGCAGGGAGTAAAAAGAAAATATGCCACCAGTGGGGAATTTCCAGGCTATATAAATCCAGCCGCTGGTCGTCAATGGCCGCATCTTCGGCGATGGTTAAGCCGCCACCGTAGTAGCGTCCATTGCCAACGGCAATTTGTAGGGTTTGCCGTTTTATTTCCGGTCCGTTGTCGATCCGAATCACGGCAGTAAATCGTCGGGCCATGGCGATGGCGCGGATTGCTGCGATCGCATAGGCCAGAACCCCCCATCGCTGTTTGAGCTTGCCGGACAGTTCCTGGGTGATTTTGATACTCAGCCCGCAACTGGCCACGTTAAAAAAGTGTTTGCCATTGACTCGCCCCAAATCAATGGCTTGTCGGTTGCCCTGGGCAATAACCTGACAGGCTTCCGGTAGGGTTTGGGGCAGATTGAGGGTGCGAACCAGATCATTGGCAGTGCCCAGGGGCAAAATACCTAACGGCAGCCCCGTTTCAACCAGCGCATCGACTGCAACATTGAGGGTGCCATCGCCCCCACCAATCACAACGGCAGCAACCCGATTTTGATAACGACGGATGCAACGGGCAAAGTCTTCCGGCTCTCTGACCTGGCCAATGATGTACTGAATGCCCAGATCATTAAAATTAGCAACTGCTTCGCCAAATCGTAAAAGTCCTTGCTTGGACTGAAGATTAATCAGCAACAAAATGGGTTTGTCCATTGATCGCTCATGTATGACTGGGAAAGGCAGGAGCACCCAGGGGATGCGGACGACAAGTTGGAGGTACTGTTGGTTTTTTAGGTTTGTTGCAGATAGATTCTGAGCAAAGTATAGACAGATTTGCTGTCAGATGGCGGCACTATGCTCTTTGCCAGGGAATTATCCCTAG
>CAZBTL010000279.1:0-5222 GCA_964494755.1 uncultured bacterium
CCCTTTCTTATTCTCTTTGCTTGCAAAATTTCTGATCTACTGAGCCTTCCATGCATTTGTGGATCGTTTTACCGCTGAAGCATCACCAGAGACCTTTGACCTTCCAAACTCGGATGAGGAAGTCAAGGAAATTGACATCTTGATCAAACGAAAAGTGTCGCTTTGGTCAGAACGCTGCGGACAAGATTGATCGGTCAAATGCCAAGCTCAGGTAGGCGTTCTGACTCGCCTCCGCCACGTTGCACATGGCTACGGCTATAGAAGGGTATCAACCTCAGCCAGGACAGACGGGTATGTGAGGAATTCAGGAGCCAGGCTTCGACGGTGAGCGGTTCGGCTGAGCTCACTGTCGAAGCCTCAGCCGAACGTAGTCAGAAGCTGGTCAAGTACTGGATTCTGGATTCTGGATCGTGACATAGCGGCTAAATTCTAAGACTGTCTGTGATGGTCAATCTCAGCAAAAATATCGTCTAACGAAACTTTTTCCAGTCGTTGTTGACGTTCAGCCGTGTAGTCACCTTGCCCGGTTTCAAACTGGCGCAGAAAACGGATCATGCCATCGAACCCGAGGGCATCCATCAATGCTCGATAGCCAAGGCGGTTAAGTTCCAGGGGTGTCATCATCAGTGTTTCCTCCTTCATAGGGGGTAAGGCTCAGCAGCCAGGTTGGCGATCGCTGGTTAAGGCGGTTTCTTCCAGTGGCGATAGGGGTTGTTCCTGGAGTTCAATGCCAAAGGTCTGAATGGCAGCCTGTTGGAGAACTGTGACCACCGCTTCCAGAGGCAGCCGCTGCACATCTAAAGGTAACTGGGGCAAAAACGGGGCTTCGCCAAATACCTGCCGAAATAGCTTGGCATCTGGCTGCAATCGGATCGACCCATGCTGCAAAATGGCAGTTCCCCGCCGCAACTGGGCGCTACCAATCAACTTAGCGCCATCCGGCAGCACCAGATCCGCCACCGTTGCCGTGCCAAAACAATTGGGATGGTGGATATAGCCCCGTCCCGCCTGACCATAGTGCAATTCCACCCCCAGCGATCGCCAACCCTGGATCAAAAACTCACAAATTTGCTGATACGCTTCCATCCGGGAGCCGGACAGGCCAGAAAGAACCACCGCATAGGTCAGATCTCCCTGGTGCAACACAGCCCGACCACCCGTCGGTCGCCGCACCAAATCAACCGGCTGACCCTGCCAGCACAACTCCGACCAGAACTGTGGCCACTGACGTTGGTGATACCCCAGAGAAATCGCCGCCGGTTCCCAGGTATAAAACCGCAAAGTCGGAGGATGGTTGCCTTGCTGATGCTGCTCCAATAGCCAGTGATCCAACGCCATTTGCAACCAGGCCGGTCCCTTAATGAGTGGGATATAACGCCAAGTTGGAGGCATGGGGAGAGGGGGTGTTAGGTGTTAGGTGTTGGGTGTCGGGAGGAGAGAGAGTAGGGAATGGGCTGCCGCCGTGAGCGTCAGCCGAACGGGAGTAGGGAGATGGGGGGAGTGGTAAAGAGTAAAGAGTGAAGCGCTGACGGCTGACCGCTGATAGCTGTAGCTTAACTAAACCCCGAAATCTCCTTGCAATATTTCGTCATTTTCGTCTGCCAGGGTGGAGACGATGGTGATGGCGCGGGAAATTTCCCCTGGCGACAGGTCGGCCACGCTGCGAGAGGCCACTACCACCACCTGATTGTTCATGATGGCAAAACGGGCCTCCAGGGTGCTGGTCCAGTTCATTTCCAGCAGGAGATGCATTAGACGGGCTTCGTCCCTGGCTGGCAAGTTCAGGACAGGAGACCAGACCGTCAACATATCCTCCTCCGACAGCCCGGTTAATTGCACAAACACCTCAACTGTGCCGTACTTAAATTTCCAGACAGAGCCACCGTTTGTATGGCTGACCATGGCTGTTTGATCCTGCTCCAGACTGGTGATGACGGTTTCAATTACATCAACCAGGGAGGTCTGCGTGGTTTCTTCCGTTAGGCTGGTCACAAGCATCGCATCAGGGCCAGATGGGGGATTTGACATGGTTCAGTCACACAAAGTACTCATTTGATTCGACTCTACGCTAACGCTGAATGAGGCTGAAACGGATAGTCATTTTGTTTTTTTTAGGTTTTCGGTCGGGGAAGCAGGCCGCGAACCTGTCCCCGACTCAAGTACCGCCTGAGGGCAGCTAGCCGATCTGGAAGGACTGGCAAATCATCCGATTCCGTTGTCATTCCCGCTTAGGCGGGAATCCATCGCTGATCGCTGAGTTTGACCCGTCGCTGATTTCAACCAGGATCCTGTACCCGATTTAACGTTCCGACACTGCTTCAGGTTGCTGCTTCGGAGGTTGCTTCAGGTTGCTGCGGCTCAGTCCCGTCAAGAACATGGGCACAAAGCGCTCCATCAGCGCCTGGGGATCTCGCTGCCAGCCCCGTTGGACAATGTCGATCCGGGTCATTTGCAAATCAGGAGAGAGGAGGGCATGGGGCAATCGCTCCATCAGATATTGGGGCCGCTGCCACAGGGGCATGGTGTTGGCAATGTCCAGCAGTTTGCCAACCCGGCGGAGTTCTGCCCCTAGGGTAATGTCCATGCCGGACTCGTAGGCCGCCTGCTCGATCGCCGCATAGCGTTGTTTGGCCGCCTCAACCTTAGAGCGATGCTCTGGACTTTTCTGGGCTATTTGGGCTAGCCAGCGATTGCCCCAGCGCACATGCCCGGCTTCCTCAGGGAAAATACGTTCAATGGTTTCCCGAATCCGAATGTTCTCCGCCGTTTGGGGCGCTTGCTTCAAGGCCTGGATATGGGCCGAAAAGTATTCACAGCCGCGCTTCTCGGTCACATTAATGGCGGCCAGGGAGGCAATCACCTTATCCTCCGGATCGGCGTCGCCCGTGTAGGACTCGGCATCCAGCAGCCGATCAAACTCTTCGATGTAGGACATGCCGGGCGGTTTGCCCACGGCAGCCCCTAGATCCACTAGCAGGTCGGTTAACCACATGGCATGGCGGGCTTCATCCGAGACATGGCGAGATAGGTCCCGCACTAATTCCGGTGGTTGACCGTCCAGTTGCTCAATCAGGTTGGTCAGATCCTTACAACTGCGCTGCTCACTGTACCGATAGCGGTTGAGGGTAATCAGGTGAATTTCGCGATCGCGCACCACCTGGGTCATGATTTCGCGGGCGCCAAATTGGTTTTGTAACTTGCGGGGATATACGACACTCATGGTCCTATCTCGTTTTCCTCATTAACAGTTGGAATCAAGCGGCTGTAAATTAGTGTAACGAATCTCTCAGGAAGGAGGGAATGGGGAGGAAAGAGGAGAGATTTCCGGCCCATTAGCACGGTATCTACCTGGGCTAGAAATTCGTCATAGTCGTAGACCGGATCGCTTAGATCCGCATCCAGCCAATCAACGTCACCCGATGGGCGAGCAATATAACCATCCAGGCTGGAGGCGATATAAAGCTGAATCAGACGCATCAGTTGTACTGGTTATCGCTGACAAATTCAGGCTGTCGTTCCCGGTTGGCGACCGGCCAGTCTTCGTTTTCACCGCCAATAATCAGGGTTTTGAGGTTGACATAGTCCTGGCTGAACTGGCGAAAGGCGTTGATCAACACATCTAGGGCGATCGCGTCACTGGTGCCCAGGTCAAACCAGCAGCGGGCCCAAATGCCTTCGTATTCCACATCCCCCATGTTGTGCATCAACGCCAACATGCTCTCATCAGCCATTTCCGAGTCATAGTCCATGTAGCTGATGTCCAGTCCCATTTCCTGCACCTGGAGGTTTTCGGCATTGAAGCCGCCTAATTTGCCCAGGAAAAACCAGGAGTCCAGAACTTCCTCCACATACTGCCGCTCCATTTCGGACGGCACCATGTAGAACTCAATCCAAATCCAGACATTAAATGGGTCAAATTCTCGAAACCGGATGTCCATACCTGCTCCCTGCTGATCTCAGTTGCAATGCACCCACTGGGGTCAGGTGTTGCTGTTTTCCAGTTTTCGCTTGGCCCGGCTCAGTTCCCGGTTAATCTGTTTCACCAGCATTGGCGGCAACTGATCCTGCTTTTTCAAAGCCTTTTCAAAATAGCTCACCCCTTCTTTGTGATTGCCTTGCTTCACCAGAATTTGGGCTTTTAGATACAGCAATTCGGGATTGTTGGGGGTTGCTTGCAAAGCGCGGTTCACCGCTTCCAAGGCTTTTGTCTGTTCGTTCAGATCCCGATAGCCCAGGGCTATCCCCCGATCGGCCAGATAGCGAGGCCCAGCATACTTGTTCAACCGGTCGATCGCCTTGTTGGGATTGGCAAAGGGCAGGTTAAGAGCCGTTAACAGATCCACATAGCCCTTCAGCAGGTTCAGTTCCGGGTCATTGGGCGCGATCGCTTCGGCTTTATCCAGATATTGATAGACGTTTTTCAGTTCAGACAAAGCCTGGGCGCTACCTTTGACCGTTCCTTCCGTAATCAGGACATAGGCCCCATCCAGAAAATGACTGACGGCCAGGTACAGGTTGCCCCGCATTTGATCAGTGGTCAGCAGTTTTTCGGCAGCCTTGCGAGTTTGGGCGCTGTAGGTGCGGTACTCTTGCAGAAAAGCCGCTTGCTTTTGGGCATCTTTTTCCCCCTGCCAATTTAGATAGCTGAGAGAGGCTTTCATGGCTGTTGCCAGGGGATCAGCTCCATCCACCTGCTTCAGATAGTTGGCCGCCGCCACGTAGTTGCCTTCAGCAAAGAACGCCTTGAACGCTGCTTCGGTGCGATCGCTGATGGGGCGAGGATTACTCGTCCGGAAGGGATCCTGGGCCAGGGCGGCACTGGTCCACAAATTGACCGCCAGCAGAGCAGACCCACTCATCCAGCCAAGTTTCTGGAGCCAGTTTTTCCGGTGGAGCGGTTGGGACGGAGAGAGCCAATGAACCATAACAAAACCTGCCGCTGAAGAAATGAAGTCCTCTAGTAGAACGAACAGAAGCCGATCCGCACCCTGAACCTGGAATCCAGGCAAAAGCATGCAATTGGATTCAGTTTATCGTGGAACCAGTTTAGCTAGAGTCATGTTAGCGAATCGACACCGCCTTTCAGACAGACGGTGTCTCTGCTGACGCTGACCTGCAGCCCAAAGTTCCAATCTGTGAGGAGCCGATCGCAATTTCTTGACAATGGAGCCCTCAACAACAATTGCATCCGGCGGCGTTGTAGCGCCTAACGGCGTCGTCAA
>CAZBTL010000280.1:0-5180 GCA_964494755.1 uncultured bacterium
CGACTACGAGCCAATGGGTTCACCTTAAAATTAGGGTTTGACAGAACACTAGTCCGGATACCAGAACATCCCCTTGATCCCCTCTGGGTCGGACATAAAGCCCAGGTTTCGGTAAAAATCCACCACATGGGGATCAGCAAAGAGAGTAATGTTACTGATGTCTTCGCTCCGCAACTTTTTAATCACTTGCTTCATCAAGGCTTTTCCCAATCCCCGATTCTGAAACTCGGGGTGAACTACCACATCCCAAATGGTGGCATTGAAGGCATGGTCAGAGGTTGCTCGGGAGAAGCCAATCAGCCGTCGTCGGGCACCCCGCTGCTCCCACATGGAAACCACCAGAAAACTATGCTGAATGGCTTTCTTGACTTTTCGCAGGGGACGACGGGACCAACCCACTGCATCACATAACTCTTCCAATTCGTACAAGTCGATTTCCCGCTCAGTGCTGAAAAAAATGCGCGAAGCAGTGCGATCGCCCTCTGAATCAGCAACACTTCCATCTACTTGCAATGTTTTTGAAGCTGTTGGGGCCTCAGAACTATTGAAAAGGCTTTTCCAAAAACCCATTGGGTGTGACAAGCGTAGTAAAAGTTAAATCAGCGTATTAGTTTAGTATATTACCCTCTCCCAGCCTGGCTGACGGAGAGTGTCCTGGTTGGGCCAATCTCCCGTCGAAATAGGTTTCCAGGAGCAGCCTCTGTGAAAAAGGCGCAGCGATCGCAGGGCAAACTGGTATAAGGGTGGGAGAAGAGAATGATAGTTGTCACGGAACTGGACAAAGGTTTAACTTTAGCTAGTATCCGCTGGTTTGAATTGTTTCATGGTCTCCATTGCACAGACGAGTCCTTAAACTATGGCCCTGGGCTTGAAGTCATCCACCCTGGAACTGCTGAAGCGCTTTAACCGAGCCTTTCCGCAATTCTATGAGCAGTTTGTCAGCAGCGAAATCCAGTTGCAAAATTTGCGCCTGGCCTATCAACTCTACAAAACTCGGCAAGCAGTTATCGAACTCAAGCCAGAAGGCAGTAAGAGCGCCCTGCACTTTGCTTACCGGAATCAATCTTTCCTGCTCAGCGATATTTTTGGTGTCTTGGCGGCCTACGGCCTGACCATCCACAGCTTGAGCCTGTATGGGCAGATCTACCCGCCAATGCTGGTGTTTATCAAGCTGATTGTTTCCCGCAGCGGCAAAGCCCTGACGGATAAAACCGCAGACAACGTCTGTCGGGCAATTCGGGAAGCCCTGGCCGGGCGGTTTGAAGTAGAGGAAATGCTGGCCGTCGAATTCAACCTGGATGCTGGCCTGGAGCAGGTTGAAACCGAGTTCTACGTTGACCCAGTCTTTCACTTACCGGCTCTGCTGATTGAAGCCGACAACCAGCCCGGTCTGTTTTACAAGGTCATGTACGCCATCTGGCAAGAAGACCTGCTGGTCGTCAATGCCAACTTACTGGTCTGGCGGGGGCGGACTCGCCTGATTCTCTACCTGCTGGGCCCCAATGAAAGTCTCATCCCAGAATATCTGGGCCAAAAAATTGCCGATGGAGTCAGACAAAGACTTCTGGGACGGCGGTTTTAATCAGCGGCTTTAGTCAACCCCTGTCTGGCCTCGGTTGCCGGTTCAATCGATCTGCTCTCTAGTGCCAGTTTCAGCCTTTTCAAGGCTTCCGCCAGTCTGTCCAAGGACTTGAAGACCGATGCAAGTTAGGATAGAAATATGGCGACTATACTCATCCAGGGAGTCCCCCATACCTATGACTTAACGGACTCCACTGACTCACCAGATGTTCTTATTTTTATTCACGGCTGGTTGCTCAGCCGCATCTACTGGCAACCGTTGATTGAGCGTCTGTCCGGCGACTTTCAATGTCTGGCTTATGATTTAAGGGGGTTTGGCGGATCACAACCCTGCCAGTCCCAACTACCTGCCCAAAGCTCTGCAGCAGCCTATGGGTTGCAAGCCTACGCTAGGGATTTGGCCATTCTATTAAAAGAGCTGAAGATTGAAAACGCCTGGCTGGTTGGCCATTCCCTGGGGGGCAGTATCGCTCTGTGGGGGGCAAAGGAATTGCCGCAGCAAGTTCGGGGCGTGATTTGTCTGAATGCTGGCGGCGGTATTTATATCAAAGAAGAATTTGAACACTTTCGGGCCACTGGCCAGCAACTGGTTAACCTGCGGCCTCGCTGGCTGGTTTCTTTACCCTTGCTAGACCTGTTTTTTACCCGCACCAGTGTTGCCCAATCCATCGATCGGCGATGGGGTCGGCAACGGCTAATTGATTTCGTCACGGCTGATCGGGACGCAGCCCTGGGCACCCTGCTAGAAACCACCACTGAAACAGAGGTGCATCGTTTACCCCAGCTAGTTTCCCAATTGCAGCAACCCGTCTATTTCCTGGCGGGGGAACAGGATCCGATTATGGATCCGCGCTATGTTCGCCACTTGGCCAGTTTCCACTTCCTGTTTGATAAAGACGGGGCTAATGTTCTGGAAATCCCGAACTGTGGACATATGGCAATGGTGGAGCATCCGGAGATTGTGGCAGAGCACATTCGGACCATTCTAAATCGTCACCAGGGAGCCGCCATCTTGGAACCCCAGGCGGATGAGAAACGCTGGGGCGATCGCTCCTAGACTCCTCACGCTGGACGGTATAGCGTCATGACATCGGAAACCGGCATGCGGGACTGAACTGCCAGCGTCAAAGCCGAGGTGTGTCCTCGCTCCAGGTGATCCGCCGCTGCACAGGCAATCATAGCGGCATTGTCAGTGCAAAACTTCAGCGATGGGAAAATCACACGCAAGTTATGCGGTGCGGCAGCAGACTGCAACTGGCGACGTAATCCACTATTGGCCGCCACACCACCACCAACGGCAATGGTCTGCAGGCCATAGTCCAGAGCGCAGGCGATCGCCCGTTTGGTCAGCGCCCTGGCCACCGTTTCCTGGAAACTGGCCGCCAAATCTTCCACCGGCAGGCTTGGCTGATCCTGCTGCAGTTTCTGGATCAGTCTGAGCACCGCCGTTTTCAAACCGCTGAAGCTGGAATCGTAAGGATGAAAGCCCCCGGTCGGCAAGGACACCTGCCCTTCCGGCAAGGGAAAGGCATGGGGATTGCCGGTTTGGGCCAACCGATCAATCACGGGTCCCCCAGGGTAACCCAAACCCATTAAGCGAGCCACTTTGTCAAAGGCTTCCCCAGCGGCATCATCACGGGTCTGCCCCAAACTGTCGTAATGGCCACAGTCCTTAACGTAAATCAAGCTGGTATGACCACCGGAAACCAGCAAACAGAGGAACGGCGGTTGCAGGTCGGGGGCCGTGAGATAGGAGGCGTAAATGTGGCCCTCCAGATGATGCACCCCTAGAAAGGGCTTGTGATGGAGCATGGCCAGAGTTTTTGCCGTGGTTACCCCCACCAACAGCGCCCCCACTAAGCCCGGAGCACAGGTGGCCGCAATCCCATCAATTTCAGCCCAGTCCAGGTTGGCTTCCTGTAGCGCCTGGGCGATCGCGGGATTGATCAGCTCCACATGCTGACGGGAAGCGACTTCCGGCACAATGCCGCCATAGGGTTGATGACTGGCGATTTGCGACGTGATGACATTACTCAAGACCGTGCGATTGTTAACAATTGCAACGGAGGTTTCGTCACAACTTGTTTCAATTGCTAATACAGTTGCCATTTTGCTGGTAATTTTTTTGAAGATATGGGCCTTTTCTTGTAGCTTAAACTGCAAGGATAGTTGCTCGTAAGGGTATGATGCTATCGAATTCGATCACCTTTCTTTCTGCTAACACCCGATTTTTGTACAACAAACTTTGCATTTTGTAATAAAGGGAAACAATTCCATGCGTCGATTGTTTGCTCTCTTTCTGGCGATTATGCTCTGGTTTGGGGTTGCCTCTGCCGCCCCGGCTCACGCCTATAATCTGACTCCCTGTAAGGATACGCCTGCCTTCCAGCAGCGGGCTCAGGCTTCTACAAACTCCACAGCCGATACGCGCTTTGCCGCCTATGGCGATCTGCTCTGTGGCGACGATGGTCTGCCTCACCTGATTGCCGATGGCAACCTGGCTCATGCCGGTGAGTTCACCATTCCCAGCATTCTGTTCCTGTATATCGCTGGTTGGATTGGCTGGGTAGGCCGTGCTTATTTGATTGCCGCTCGCAAGAGCAGCAACCCAGAGGAAAAAGAGATTATCATCGATATCCCTCTGGCAATTCAGTGTGTCTTTCAAGGTCCCCTGTGGCCGCTGCTGGCGCTTAAAGAATTCACCACGGGTGAACTGGTTGCCAAGGATTCTGATGTGCCAATCTCGGTGCGCTAGGTTGGCCTGAACTATATACGCTTACTCGGGAGAATCATTCATGCAGTATCTTGTGAAGTACCTTTCAACTGCACCAGTAGTTGCTACCATCTGGTTCTTTATTACCGCTGGGATCTTGATTGAGTTCAATCGCTTCTATCCCGACATTCTGTTTCATCCCCTACCCTAATTCTGGCTGGCGCAATAGACTGTTTGCAGTCTGTCAGGCTAATTGAGATGGAACAGTCTCTGGGTGACTTGTGTTTCAGCCGAGCAAAATTGATAATCGATAGGGTTCGCGATCGCTTTTCTCAAAGCCGTGAACCCATTTTTATTGGCCTTTTTTGGACGGCTGAATCAGCTTTTCCCTAATCTGGATTTGTTTCTGCGTTTTGAGGTGTATGACAGCAGTGAGTCAATTGACCAATTCTTCTTCTGCTTCAGTCAGAGGGGATATCGTTTCCCCTGCGGGTGATCCCCAAATTGGCAATCTGGCCACCCCGATCAATGCGTCTCCTGGGATGCTGGCCTGGATCAAGCAGCTACCGATTTATCGACCGGGCCTGACGCCCTTTCGCCGTGGCTTAGAAGTGGGAATGGCCCACGGCTATTGGTTATTGGGTCCTTTTATGAGTTTGGGGCCCTTTCGCTCGGCCGGCTTAGCTAACCTGTCCGGGCTGCTCGCAACGATGCTCCTGGTCCTGATTGCCGCCGCTACCCTCTGGCTTTATGGCAGTAGCCAGCCGTCGGCGGCCATTCTTGCCACCGTCACGCCTGCACCGCCACCAGAGTTCAGGACCCAAGTGGGGTGGACTCGCTATGCCGGTGGATTTCTGGTTGGCGGGGTCGGTGGAGCTTTGTTTGG